>JANNAV010000367.1:0-8566 GCA_031384695.1 Paracoccaceae bacterium | reverse complement strand
AACGGTTGAGTGGGGCTCCGCCGGACCCATCGGCCGATCTGCCACTGAAGTCCGCTTGCGCCACTTCTGCACCGTCGTCGGGCTTATCGAATAACGCCGGGCCAGAGATCTTACGCTCTCTTCACTCCGCTGTATCGCTCGACGGACCGCCTCTGCCGTGGTGGCGCTGCCGTGTAAAACCTGTCCCAAAGCAAGTCCCCCAATGAAGTGTCAAACGTAACACCTCTTTGCGGGACTATACACCTAATCCAGGGCGGGGCTTTCGCTCCAGCCGCCGGGAAGGACGGATGCCAGCAACGTCAGCGCCCCGGTTCCGGCATAGGTGAGCAACGCCCCCGGCAGGCCTGCGCCTGCCCCCAGCGCGTAAAGCGCCGCTGTCATCCCTGACAGCATACCCAAAGCCACAAATCCGATCGACATGCCTGTTTTCCCCTCAATCTGCCAGAACTTGTCCTGCCGTGGTGCTGATCAGGAGTGTGCCGGTCTTGCGTTAATGTTGCCTTTCCAGCCTACAGTGATTTTACAAAAATAGTACACAATATGGTTGTGGCGAAATTCTGGCCAAACCGCAGGCAAGGTGGCGGTGGCTTGGCCCAGGGTGCATGCAACAAAGCAACAGGGGCGGTCGCAAGACCGCCCCTGTTGCTTTATCTATGGCGCGATGTGGTCTCAGGCCGTCTTGCGCTTGCGGCGCAGCGCGGCAAGGCCACCAAGGCCCGCGATCAGCAGCCAGCCCGCCGCAGGCAGCGGCACCGGCGAAACGGTGACCAGATTCTGCCGGACGGGGACACTCGTGCTTTCGAGGAAGGTCAAGTTATAGGCCGGCACACCGGCAAATATCGATGCCGCTGCCAGAAAGGTGTTTGCTTTGGCCAAGACACTCGCCGTACCGGAAATGGCGAAAGTCCCTACGCCTGCGAGCCAGTCGGTATCATAGATTGCGTTCCACAGCGCAACCTGAAAGCCGGCATGATCATCATCGGAGGTGACGAGCCCGGCATAGTTCGCTTCGAACACCAGCTTCACACGGGCGATCTCGGCGGCGCTCAGCCCATAGCTGTTGGTGAAGGGGGTTGTCGTGGTCTGGTAGGGTTGAGGCCCCCCCGCGAGATAGTCGTCCAGATCAAGGCACCACGCCACGAAATTGCCAGCCGCGTCACCAACCGTCAGCGTCGAATCGTTCATATTGAAGCCATAGGCCCCAAAGGCGGCGGGAAGAACTTTGACCGTCGGCACCGGCGCTGCGATGATTGACGCCTGCCCGTTTGCCGTGCTGCTGAGATAGGTCAGGGTCACCGGGGTGGCGGAGGCAAATGCCGGAATGAGTGCAATTGCGGCGGCTGCCGCCCAATGCCGGAAGGTTATCTGCATATGCTTATCCTTTTCACGATCAAAACACTCAATCGTCATAATTTAGTCTTCTTTCGGGCAACGGGGAAGTGAATTTGATGCGTGGTTGCGCTTTGCCACCTCTGGTTGCAAATCCGGCAAAACTGGTTGGGCAAATACCCGCTTGGCGCGAAACTGTTAATTCCGAAGAAACAATGTGTCTGGCCACCGCTGCGAATCAGTGCGCCGCTGCGCCGGAACCGGGCATGACCGCGCCTCAGGCCTTGGTGATATCGGCCCCGGTCAGGCCACGCCGCGCCATGGCATTGCGGGTGTCGATGATCGGCAGATGCAGGGCGGCAAGGGCCGCATAATCCACCGCGTCGTGATCGGTGGAAATCAGGATCGCGTCAAAATCCGCGGCGCGGATCGCCGCGAATGGCAGCGATGTTTTCCCCAGAAACTGTGGATATTCACGCATTTTAGGGATTTCCGCCACATGCGGATCGTGAAATGCGACCTGCGCCCCGGCCTCTTGCAGCAAGGCCATCAGACGCATCGAAGGGCTTTCGCGCATGTCCGAAACATTCTTCTTGTAAGCAACGCCGATGATCAGGATGCGCGCCCGGCTGAAGCCGATCCCGAAGCGGCGATCCAGCATTTCGCGCAGCCGCGAAACCACATAATGCGGCATGTTCGAGTTGATCTCGCCGGCCAGTTCGATGAACCGGGTGGCGAGATCATATTCGCGCGCCTTCCACGTCAGATAAAACGGGTCTATCGGAATGCAGTGCCCGCCCAGACCCGGCCCGGGATAAAACGGCATGAAGCCGAAAGGCTTGGTGGCGGCGCCGTCGATCACTTCCCAGATGTCGATCCCCATGGCATCAAAGATCACCTTCAGCTCATTCACCAAAGCGATGTTGACGGCGCGAAAGATGTTCTCGGTGATTTTCACCGCCTCGGCCACCCGGGTGCCCGACACCGGAACCACCTTGTCGATGAAGCTGCGATAGAAGGCCTCCACCAGCTGCCCGGCTTCGGCCCCGTCACCGGCCACGATCTTGGGGATGGTTGCGGTTCGGTAGGTCCGGTTCCCGGGATCTTCCCGTTCCGGCGAAAACCCCACGAAGATCTCGCGCCCCGGCTCCAGACCGGATTTCGCGAGGATGGGTGTCATCACCTCGGCAGTGGTGCCGGGATAAGTCGTTGATTCCAGCACGACGAGTGTGGCGCTGGACAGGTGGCGGGCAATCTCTTCTGCCGTATTGGTCACGAAAGACAGATCCGGATCGCGATGTGCGGTCAGGGGCGTGGGGACGCAGATGACGATGACATCCATCCGTGACAGGGCGGCGAAGCCAGCGGTCCACTGCACCTTTCCCGCCGCCTGCAGCGCGGCAATATCCGCATCCTCGACCGCCTCGATATAGCTTTTGCCAGCGGTCAGGGCGGTGATCTTGTGCAGATCGATATCAAACCCGGTCACGCTCAGGCCGCGTTTCGCCACGGTGACAGCCAATGGCAACCCGACATAGCCCAGGCCGATGATTCCGATTGCAGCAGATTTGTCTTCAATCTTTGATAACAACGTCTCGAAACATGACAAAGGCAATGCAGACTCCTGCTCAATACCTGGAACCACCTATTCAAAGAAGCTTTTTAAGGCAATCATATGGCCCTTCTTTGCTAGGGCGTGTTGCTATTTTGTCCAATCAGGAATGCTCTGAGCGGCTCGGTGAATTTATCCTCCGCGAATGCGGCGATGCGCGGGGCAGAGGTCGTGCCGATATCCGCGATGGCCCGATCCATCACGGCGGCCAGACAGGTTTCGTCTTCCGCCACATAGATCCCCGGCCTGCCGCCCAGCATCTTCACCGTGGTGTATTGGTGATCATTGCGGGTCTCGCGCAAATGGCCCCGGCGTGGCATCACCACGATCGGCTTGCCACCATGCAGGGCGGTGATGATCGACCCCATGCCGGCATGCGACACAATGAGCGAAGACCGCTCCATCCGCGCCGAATATTCGGCGGGTGTCAGCCGCGATACCCATTCAAAATGCTGCGGCCGATAGGCATCGGCGCGCGGCTCGGTGATCTGGCCAAACAGCGCAGGGCTGCCTTGGCGGCGGCCGTACCAGTCATCGACCGCGCGGATCAGTCGGTCAAACGGCTCATGGGTTCCGATTGTCAGGAATATCACAGCACGGCACCGAGAAATTGCGGCCCCCCCGGTTTTGCCAGCTGCGGCCATTGCGTCAGCCACAGATCCGCATATTTGCCAACCTTCTGCCCGGAGAGCGACAATTCTTCGGCATTGGCAATGCTGTCGATCCACACCGTGCGCGCCCCGAACATCCTGCCGAGGCGCAGCGCAAAATATCCCGGTGCGGCCCCGGTCGTGATCACGGCATCCGGGCGCAGCCACAGCATGATGACGAACAGTTGCAACAACTGCTTCACAAGTTTGCGCTTCTGCCAGCGGTTGCCCTCTTCGATCACGCGCAGGCGGGGTTCGGCTTCCCCCGCCAGCCGGGCTTCGGCCCGCAGAATTGGCGCCACGTCCGGGTCTGTCGTCACATAGATGACCTCCAGCCCCTTCCACGCCGGGCGCAGACGCATAAGCTGCACCCAATGACCTCCGGCCGAGGCAACCGCCAGAATTCGCACCGCCCTAGCCATTCATCCGTCCCGGTTTGCTATCATCTTCAGGTGATCGATGCAGATCACCAAAACGCGCAATGGAAAACCCTTCTTGCGTTGCAAGATCAATGATTGCCCCGGTAAGTGCAAGTATGTGGTCCGGATGGCTGTGGGGGCGCAAAGACCGGGGCGGGGCATCGCAATCATGCATCAGAACGACGCCGCCGCCCTGCTGCCGGATCATGGCGATCACCGCTTCTGCCGACCGTGGCTGTTCCCAACTGTCGCGCGTATCCACCGTCCAATAGGCAAAGCGCAGTTTCGCCGCGATCCCCAGCAAAAGCGTGGCAAGGGTGGCCTTGCCAAACGGCGGCCGGAACAGCGCCGGCCGCACGCCAAGCTCAAGCAGGGTGGTCTGGCCGGACCGGATGTCGCGCAGTGCCGCCCATGGCGCCAGCTTCCAGGCATTGCCATGCAATTGGGTATGATTGCCGATTTCATGGCCGTCATGGCGCAGCCGCGCCAGCAGGTCCGGGTGCTGACGCGCCCTTTGGCCAATCACGAAGAAGGTTGCGGTTACACCCCGGTGCTGCAAAAGCTCCGCAAGCCGCGGCGTAAGGGCGCCACCGGGGCCATCATCATAGCTCAGCACGATCACGCGTCTGGCCGCACATAAAACAGCCAGCCGCCGCTCTTGCCATCGGCGCAGCAGATGCGGCAGGGCGAACCAGAAAAACAGCGCCGCGAGAGCCGCAAATGCGAGGATTAAGAACGTCATTCAGCAGCAGCGCCTCTCGGTTGCCTTGGACCACCCTGGCATATCGTGGCCGACGGGGGGGGGCGTCTACATCAACAAACAGATCTGGAACCTAAACCGGTACAATAACAGCACAACAGGGGAAACCGATTCATGCGCGCGGATCACGCCTTCTGTCGTGCCAGTGCATTCACACGATCCGTGATATGGTCGATCGCCGATATGTCGAGATACTGATGCATTGGCAGGGAAAGGACGCTGTTCTTTAAGGCGCAGGCATCCGGGACTGCGGTGAAATCGAGAAACCGGTTGTAACCAGACCACCAGGCCGTGGCCGGGATTCCGGCTGCTTTCAGGTTGCGGACCAGCGCGTTCCGCTGATCCTGTCTGACCCGGATCGGCATCGAAAGCGGCACCGCATCGGCGTGCATCACGGGAAACAGCGGTTGGAGCCCCGCGCTGCGGTCCAGACGTTCAAGCATCCGCAGATAATTGTGCCGCCGATCAGCGATGGCTTTGGCAACGTTGACCGAGCGCAGCGCCCTTGTGGTAAAACCAGAGATGCGGCGGTTGGTAAGGTCTGGCGCGAAATAGTAGTGCCCCGGCATATCGGGATGCAATTGGCCTTCCTCTTCGATCTCCGGCCGGGCTTTGGCCCTGCCGGTCAGGCGCTTCAGATCCTGCACCCCATCCTGCCCAAGCAATCTTGCAAGACCCGCGCGCAAGAGTTGCTTGCTCACCTGTGCTGTCGGGGCCGGGCGTGGCAAGGCAACCGGATGCGGCAGATCCGCGGCATTGACGACAAGCGCCCCCCCCCCCAGGACCGCGAAGAACTTGTAGAAGCAGAAGACAGAGACATCGCCCAGACGCCCAGCCGCAGGGCGTGGCCCGCTGAGAAGGCTGAGCGCGCAGTCTTCGATCAGCCGGAGGCCATGTGCATCGCAGATCGCCCTGATGGCGGCGGCTTGCGGCTGCACAAAGCCGAAGTAATGCGTCAGATAGATGGCCCGGGTTTTCGGGCCGATCATGCGGGCGACGGTGTCAGGATCGATCTCGGCACTTTGCGTGACACCAAACAGCCGGATCGTGACCCCTGCATCCCGCAGCGGATCAAGCTCGGATCCACAGTTGTAGCCGGGGGCCAGCACCTCATCCCCCGGCTTCAGGCCAAGGATGTCGCATGCCCTGCGGATCGCAACGCGGGTCTGGAAGGCATAGGCCACCCTGCGCCCTGCAAAAAGGCCTTCAAGGACATCTGATCCTTGCCGAAACAATTGCAGACCCAACCGCATTGCAGGATCTTTGCAGTTCAGCTTTCGGGTGGTCATGGCCCGTTGCCCGTGTGCAGAGGCAAGCCATACCGCGTCCTGCGGCCGCTGATCTTGCTGATCGTCACGTATCCGATGAGTTCGAAGCCCATGCGCAGAATGTTGCAACACGAAGGCGTATTGTACTCGCGGCAGTTGATGAAAAAGCCATTGACGCCCCGGCGTGCCTGTTGTCGCATCACAGATATCAACAGAGCCACATGCAGGCCACTCCCCAGGAATGCGGGCATCACAGCCGACTGCCAGAGAAGCCCGTGATCCTCGGGGACCCTGCAGAAGAATTCTCTGCTCTGCCCGGCATTGCGCCACCAGCTCACCGCCCCCAACCGGCCATCGGATGACGCCGCCCAAAGCGACCAGCCCCGATCAAACCACGCCGCAGAGCCCCAGTATGTCTTCCCCGGCTCCAGATCGGACAACTGCAGGCGCCACGCCTGAGGCAAGGCCTCCCACGCGTGGAATTCGGCGAAATCCCAGCCTTCAGGCGGATGGAATTCCTGGTGCAGCAGTTTGGTGGAGGCAAGCCGGAAAACCAGATGTTTTTGCCGCAGGATGCTGTCCGCCACGGCAAGCCATGTCTGGCGAAAGAACGCCTCCGGCCCCCGCCGCGCCGCGCCGCGCAGCAGACCAGCTTTTTGACCTGACAGGGCATTTCTCATCGGTTCCTGCCTTTCAGAGCCTGTTGCGGGCAGTCGGGTTCACCCGATTGTCCGCAACACGCAACATTCCCAAGCTGATCCTGTCTTGGATTTCCTTCAATCTGGATCAGATGGAAGGAAATCCGCTCTAAGCCATAAAGGACTTTGCGAAGGTTTCGCTTTGCAGTGTTGCCGCGGTCGGTCCGCCAATTCTGTCGATGGTGCGGCGCGGCGCGGCGAAACCTCCGCCGGGGCGCGAATTCGGGCTTACAGCCGTTTTTCGCGTCCATATCAGCAAAAAATACGGAGAGCGCCAGCGATTTGGCCCTGTGCGGATCGGGTGGGAAAATCACACTGTTGTCTTTCCGCGCAGACGCTGGACAACTGTTCGCAGCGGCTTGCGCAGGCGGCGCCCGGCTTCGGTGAGCATGTCTACAAGCCGGTTCACCGTCTGCCCATGCTCGGCGATCCGGCGCACTGGAACCGGCGCAAACTCGCCCTTGTACTTGTGGATCCCGTAGCTGTAATCGGTTTCTTGCACGGCTGCCCTCCAGCCCTCGACATCGAGTGTCGCGCAGCCTCTTTCCCGCGCCCAGATCATCGCCGCGTACCAGACGAGCGGCGAGATCCGAAGGTTCGACAGGCCGTGCAGCAACTCCGGTTCAAGAGTGAAATGGCGCCCGTGTGCCACATCCCTGCTCCGATAAAGTTGCAAACCGGACACCAGGCGACCTCTGTGAAAGGCTCCCAGGATCACACCCGTATCCCCCGCCGCATGAACCGATTGAAAGGCGGTGATAAATCCGGGTTCCGCAATGGGTGAAAGCCCGCGTCCGGTGCGCAGGCGATTGAGGCTGGCCAGAAATTCGGCCGCTTCCGCGATCTGGGTGAGGGGGCGCACGGTGATGCCTTGCCGCTCCGCACGGCGCAACTCGCGGCGCGCGCTTTTCGAAAAGGCCGCGAATATATCCTCTGCGGAGGGTGTCAGATCGACCCAGCCGGTCTGCCGTACCGGCTCGGCATCGTCGATGACCCAGCCATGCGCGGTGAAGACCTGCCCCAATGTGTCGGCGTCTGCATCGGTCCAGAACGGCGTGGCGCGCAGGCGACCGACCCGTGCGAAGGCGGGGATGTGCCGGACGCCTTCGAGGAAACCGACGAGCATTTCGGCATTGTCGCATACCGGACCACTGAGGCAGGAGGCATAGATGAATGCCCCGGGCACCAACGGATAGCGTTTGAGCGAGAACAGACCGATGGCCTGCAAGGTTCGGGCACTGTCGCGTCCGGTCACATAGACGACAGACCGCCCGTCAGCTTGCTCCGCCGCCCCGAACCGGGGGTCTTGCCGCGGGTGCTGATGCCGCGCAGTGGCCAAAAATGCCTGCCATTCCGACCTGACCAAGGGGTCAAGAGTGGTGTGGCTTTCAACATGAAGGGATGCCGGGGCCATTAGAGAAAAACTTTCCAAGTAACTGACACTATATTAAAAAATAGAGATACTGGCACAGTGTTGCAAGCCGATACTCCCCAAATGGGGTGCCCTGTGCCGGAATTTGCACAAGATTGCTACCTGCTCAAGGGCTTTCTCCCAATTCAGAGCGGATTTCCTGCAATCTGATTCAGATTGAAGGAAATCCAAGACAAGATCAGCTTGGGAATGTTGCGTGTTGCGGACAATCGGGTTCACCCGGTTGTCCGCAACACGCTAAAGCGATTTGCATTTGTTCTGGTTTACCAGATCAAATGCAAATCACAATATTCCCAGCTTCTCACCGGTCCTGGTTTGCCTTAAATCTGATTCAGATTTAGGGCAAACCGCTTTAACCGCATCCGACACTCTTTCATCACCTGCCAGTTCCCTGTAAG
>JANNAV010000320.1:0-9281 GCA_031384695.1 Paracoccaceae bacterium | reverse complement strand
TCAAACCCGGTGATAAGGCCCGGCCCCCAAAATCGTCGCGGCCCGGTAAAGCTGTTCGGCCAGCATCACCCGCACCAGCAGATGCGGCCAGACCATCCGCCCGAAACTCAAGCTGAATTCCGCCCGCCCGCGCAACTCGGGTGCGATGCCATCCGCGCCGCCGATCACAAAGGCCAGATCCTGCCGCCCGCCATCGCGCCAGCGTGCAAGCTGGGCTGCGAACTCCGGGCTGCTCATCACCAGTCCGCGCTCGTCCAGCACCGCAATCAATGCGCCGCCGGGCACCGCACGGGCCAGCATCTCGCCCTCCGCCGCCATGCCGCCCTTCTTGGCCTCAACTTCATGCTCAACCGCCGGGCCAAGCCCCAAAGCCCGCCCGGTGCGATCAAACCGCGCCAGATAATCATCCACCAGATCGCGCTCGGGGCCGGCACGCAAGCGGCCCACCGCACAAATCTGCACCCGCATCAGATATCCGTACCGCGATCATCCATGCCGCGATGCTGCGCGCCGGGCATCCACATCTTTTCCAGCTGATAGAAATCGCGAACCTCGGGGCGGAACACATGCACAATCACATCGCCCGCATCGATCAACACCCAATCGCCGGTGTCCTTGCCCTCGATCCGGGCCAGCATGCGAAACTCGGCCTTCAGCCGGTCGGTCAGCTTTTCCGAGATCGACGCCACCTGCCGCGAAGACCGCCCCGAACAGATCACCATGTAATCCGCCATATCCGAGCGCCCGCGCAGATCGATCTGCACCACCTCTTCCGCCTTGTCATCGTCAAGCGAGGCCAGCACGGTTGCCAGCACCATACCGGCGGTAAAGCCCTCGGCAGATTCCACATCGGCACCGATACGCGCCGCCCGTGGCCCAACCGGCAAGCCGGTTGCAGGATCAGAATGAGACAGGACAAAGTCCTCCAATTATCGCGCCGCTCCACGCCCCGGTGCTGGGCTTCCCCTGAACCTAGCACCGCCACACCGCAATCTCAACGGCGGCGGCCTTCTGCGTCCGGCGAAGTGCGGGCGGATACAAGCAAGTGCTGCCCGGCGCAAGACCCGATCCCCGTGAAACCTTTCTCACCGGCGTGAAACCTTTCTCACCGGCGCGAACCGGCACGGTCCGCGCCGGTCAAGGCGCATATGGCCGTCTGCTTGTGGCCGGATCCGATTTCGATCACCCGGCACTGCCCACCGCCCTGCAACACATCCCCGCGCAGCAACCTTGCCTGCCTGCCATTTCCGGCGTATGAACGCGGCATGATCCGCTTTTTCCATCTTGACGACCACAAGCGCCTGCCCGGGCGCTTCAACCGCGAAAACCGGTCGGTCCTCGCGCGGCTTTAGGCCACTTGCGCAGGCGCGCCGCCACCCTCCCCACAGCCAACTTCTTATAGATGAGAGAGCCATGACCGCTCGCACCCTTTACGATAAAATCTGGGATGACCACGTTGCCCATCAGGCCGATGACGGCACCTGCCTGCTGTATATCGACCGCCACCTTGTTCACGAGGTCACCAGCCCACAAGCCTTCGAGGGCCTGCGCCTGACGGGCCGCAGCGTGCGCGCGCCCGGCAAAACCATCGCCGTGCCCGATCATAACGTCCCCACCACGCTGGACCGCGCCAACGCCGCCACCATGACCGAAGACAGCCGCATTCAGGTGGAGGCGCTGGACAAGAACGCCAAAGACTTCGGCATCCACTACTACCCGGTGTCGGATGTCCGCCAAGGCATCGTCCACATCGTCGGCCCCGAACAGGGCTGGACCCTGCCCGGCATGACCGTGGTGTGCGGCGACAGCCACACCGCCACCCACGGTGCGTTCGGCGCGCTTGCCCATGGCATCGGCACCTCCGAGGTGGAACATGTGCTGGCCACCCAGACGCTGATCCAGCGCAAGGGCAAGAATATGAAGGTGGAAATCACCGGCTCCCTGCTGCCCGGCGTCACCGCCAAGGACATCACCCTTTCCGTCATCGGCGTCACCGGCACCGCAGGCGGCACCGGTTACATCATCGAATATTGCGGTCAGGCGATCCGCGAGCTTTCCATGGAAGGCCGCATGACCGTGTGCAACATGGCCATCGAAGGCGGCGCGCGGGCAGGCATCATCGCGCCCGATGCGAAAACCTACGCCTATTGCATGGGCCGCCCGCGTGCCCCCAAAGGTGCCGCATGGGAGGCCGCCGTTGCCTATTGGCAAACGCTTTATTCCGACGCCGATGCGCAATGGGACAAGGTGGTAACCCTGCGCGCCGAAGACATCGCGCCTGTCGTCACCTGGGGCACCTCGCCCGAAGATGTGCTGCCGATCACCGGCATCGTGCCCTCGCCGTCGGATTTTACCGGTGGCAAGGTTGAGGCGGTGCAGCGCAGCCTCGATTACATGGGCCTGACGCCGGGCATGCGGCTCCGCGATATCAAGATCGACACCGTGTTCATCGGTTCCTGCACCAACGGCCGTATTGAAGATCTGCGCGCCGCTGCCGCCATCCTCAAGGGCAAGAAAAAGAAAGACGGCATCCGCGCCATGGTGGTGCCCGGCTCGGGCCTTGTGCGCGCACAGGCCGAAGCGGAAGGGCTAGCGCAGATCTTCATCGACGCGGGCTTTGAATGGCGTCTGGCGGGCTGCTCGATGTGCCTTGCGATGAACCCCGATCAGCTTGCCCCGGGCGAGCGGTGCGCCGCCACCTCCAACCGCAATTTCGAGGGCCGTCAGGGCCGGGGTGGCCGCACCCATCTGCTGTCCCCCGCCATGGCCGCCGCCGCCGCGATCACCGGCCACCTCACCGATGTGCGCGACATGATGGCCGAAACCTGATCTTTCGCCTGATCTTTGGCCGGGGGCAATGCTGCCCCCGGCCAGCCCGAATCTCATCTGCATCAGTTGTGCATAGGCATATGCATGCACATCCCCTCTCCCGCTCCGCAAGGTGGCAAATCAAGGCAATCCGTTATGGAAAAATTTACGAAGGTTACCGGCATCGCCGCACCCATGCCGCTTTTGAACATCGACACCGACATGATCATTCCGAAACAGTTTCTTAAGACAATCGCCCGCACCGGGCTGGGCAAGAACCTGTTCGACGAGATGCGCTTTACCCTCGACGGTGCCGAAATTCCCGAATTCGTGCTGAACCAACCGGCCTGGCGCGCCGCCGAAATACTGGTCGCGGGCGATAACTTCGGCTGCGGCTCGTCGCGCGAACACGCGCCGTGGGCATTGCTGGATTTCGGCATCCGCTGTGTAATCTCCACCAGCTTTGCCGATATCTTCTATAATAATTGCTTCAAAAACGGCATGTTGCCGCTGGTTCTGCCCGCCGGGGCTGTTGCCATCCTGATGGACGACGCCCGCCGCGGCGCCAATGCCCGGATAACCGTCGATCTGGAAAGTCAGACCGTCACCGCCTCTGACGGGCAGAGCTTTGGGTTCGAGATTGATCCGTTCCGCAAGCATTGCCTGCTGAACGGCCTTGATGATATTGGCCTGACGATGGAAAAAGCCGCCTCGATTGCGGCATATGAGGCCAAGGCCAGCACCCTGCGTCCTTGGGCCTGAGCTTGCAAAAACCACAACATGTGGGGCCGTCCTTCGGGGCGGCCCTTTTTTCTTCGCGGAAATGATGCAATCCGGCGACACTTTCTCCGTCAAAGCGCCACAAAGTTTGCGTCAAGTTAACCAAGACGTTGCGGGACAGACCGAAAGAAGGCACAAATTGGGCAAGATTGAGGCAACCCGCCTTAAAGTGCGGGAAATGATCGGAAAAAGGCGCGGGCAAAGCACCCACGCCTTCCGGCTTGAGGGTGAGAGAGCAGTGTTTTCGCGGCTGACCGGTGCATCTGTGCGCGCATTTCTGGTGATGGTGATGATCGCCACGCCCTCGGTTCTGCTTGTCGATGTGACAGCCGACGCCAAACAGATGGTGGCGCTGGTGGCGCTGTTCGCGGGCCTGCTGACCTTCGTTGAATATTACGGCACTTACCCCAGCCTCGTGGAATTCCGCGATGCGCCGCCGTTCAACCGCATCCGCTTTCTGATGCTGTTCGGCACCGTGTTCTGCCTTGCCGCCATCGAGCGTGGCCGCGTTGATCCCTCCACCATGACCGAGCTTGCCGATGCGGTCGGCACCCTGATCGGCGTGTCGCTGGACTTTTCCTACAGCCCGGTGCGGCTGGTGACGCTGATGCTGGCCGAGGGCGCCACCGAGGCGCAGATTGCGGCGGTGCGGACGGCGGCGGGCATGGCCTATCTTATCTCGCTGGTGTCGCTGGCGGTGTTTGTGGTGATGCTGAAGGTTGGGCGCTGGCCGAACCGGAGCCGCGATTTCAACGTCTGGGTTAACCTGCCCACCTTTGATCCCACCGTTGGCCCTGACGTGATCAGCCGCCTGCAACGCGACGCCCGCGTTAACGTGGCCTTAGGATTTCTGCTGCCATTCTTGACGCCGGCGGTGGTTAAAATCGCCTCAACCGGATTCACGCCATTAACCTTAGGTACGCCGCAAACCCTGATCTGGATGATGACGGCATGGGCCTTCCTGCCCGCCAGCCTGTTCATGCGCGGCATCGCCATGGCCCGCGTCGCCGACATGATCCGCGACACCCGTGCGGCCAATGCTTTGGTCGAGCACAGCAGGCGATTTGCCTCGGCCTGATCACTGCCTTCATCCTTCTTGCCAGTTTCGCGGCGGGCGAAACCCTTCGTATTGCCACATACAACGCCGAACTTTCCGCCGCAGGCCCGGGGATGCTGCTGCAAGCGTTAAAGCGCGGCGATGACCCGCAACATGCCGCCGTCATTGCCGTGATCAAACAACTTGACGCCGATGTGCTGCTGCTGACAGGCATAGATTACGATCTGAACAATGCAGCGCTCGATGCCCTTGCGGCGCGGCTTGCAACAGCTGGCGTGGCCTACCCTTACCGCGATGCCCTGCGCCCCAATACCGGCGTTGCAACCGGGCTTGATCTTGATGGCAACGGCAAAACCGGCGCGCCGCGCGATGGCCAGGGCTATGGCCGCTTTGCCGGTGAGGGTGGCATGGCGATCCTGTCGCGCCTGCCGATTGAGGCCGAATATGCGCGTGATTTCAGTGACTTCCTTTGGAAGGATTTGCCCGAAAGCCTGATCCCAGCCACTACCACCGATGCCGTTCGTGCCCTGCAGCGGCTGTCGAGCACCGGCCATTGGGAGGTGCCGTTGCGCTTGCCTTCGGGCAAGACGCTGCGCCTTCTGGCATGGCTTGGCACCCCGTCGGTGTTTGACGGGCCCGAAGATCGCAATGGGCGCCGCAACCATGACGAGACGGCATTCTGGCTGCAGCTTCTGAACGGCAAGCTGCCCTACCGCCCGCCTGAGCCGCCCTTCGTTCTGCTTGGCCAATCCAGCATGGACCCCGCCGATGGCGAAGGCCTGCCAGCCGCGATACGGGCGCTGCTTGCCCATCCCGGCTTGCAAGACACCAAACCACGCGGCAGCAATACCCGCCGCGATCCCGGCCAAAGCGGCGACCCGGCGCTGGACACCGTGGTTTACGACGGCGTCGGCGGTTTGCGCGTTGATCTGGTGTTGCCGTCGGCCGATCTGAAAACCCTTGGCTCGGGCGTGCTTTGGCCCCCGGACGACGATGCGTTTACGCTTACGCTGGCGACGGCATCACGCCACCGGCCGGTCTGGGTTGATATTGCAATGCCCTGATCCGGGCCGGTTGCGAATCGCCGCCGCTTTCGAACCGCTGGCACCTTGACCCTGCGCGCGGCTTTGGCTAGGCCACCCGCAACCCTTACTGCGGAGCCCATCATGGCCAATCCTTCCATTCTTATCCTTGCAGGCGACGGCATCGGCCCCGAGGTTATGGCCGAGGTTAAAAAGATCATCGGCTGGTTCGACAGTGCCAAGGGGATCAAATTCGATGTCTCCGAAGATCTGGTGGGCGGCTGCGCCTATGATGTGCATGGCACACCCCTGACCGATGCCACGATGGCGCGCGCGCAAGAGGTGGATTGCGTGCTGCTGGGGGCGGTGGGTGGCCCGAAATATGACGCTCTGGATTTCTCGGTGAAACCCGAGCGCGGGTTGCTGCGGCTGCGCAAAGAGATGGATCTGTTCTCTAACCTGCGCCCGGCGCAGTGTTTTGATGCGCTTGCCGATTTCTCCAGCCTGAAGAAGGAAGTGGTGGCGGGGCTTGATATCGTCATCGTCCGCGAGTTGACCTCGGGCGTTTATTTCGGCGAGCCGCGCGGTATTTTCACCGAAGGCAACCAGCGGGTGGGCATCAACACCCAGCGCTATACCGAATCCGAGATCGCCCGCGTGGCGCGCTCGGCGTTTGAGTTGGCGCGCAAACGGGCGGGCAAGGTCTGTTCGATGGAGAAGGCCAATGTGATGGAATCGGGCATCCTGTGGCGCGAGGTGGTGCAGGAAGTGCATGACAAGGAATACCCCGATGTGGCCCTGACCCACATGTATGCCGACGCGGGCGCAATGCAGCTTTGCCGCTGGCCGAAGCAGTTTGACGTGATTGTCACCGACAACCTTTTTGGCGATCTGCTTTCTGATATGGCGGCGATGCTGACAGGCTCGCTGGGCATGTTGCCATCGGCCAGTCTTGGCGTGCCGATGGCCAATGGCCGCCCGAAGGCGCTTTACGAGCCGGTACACGGCTCGGCACCCGATATTGCGGGAACCGGCCGCGCCAACCCGATCGCCTGCATCCTCAGCTTTGCCATGGCCCTGCGCTATAGCTTTGATCTTGGCGCCGAGGCTGCGGGTGTGGAGGCTGCGGTGGAAAAGGTGTTGGCCGACGGCCTGCGCACCGCCGATCTGATGGGGCCGGACGGCGGCACCCCGGTATCCACCAGCCAGATGGGCGACGCCGTGATTGCGGCGCTGAACGCCAGTATCTGAAGGGCGGATCGCGCCAGGCCGCTGCATCTTGCGGGCTACGGCCCCAAGGTGCAGCGGCTTCAATTGTCGTTGATGTCCTTATCCCAAACCTTCACCTGGCCCTGACGCACGCCCATGGTCTGGCGCAGCACAAACCACGCCACAACCGATGCCACCGCGAACACCAGCAACAGCAATGGCACGTTGCTTCCCAGCAGGCCGAGCCCAAGGCACACCCCGACCGCAACCGCGCCAATGGCAAAGCCAAGGAAGATAAAGCCGGGCACGATGATCTCAAGCACGCCCAGCGCAAAGCCCGCGACCACCCAAACCCACCACAACCCCCACATCTCAGACCCGCCCTTTCAACATCTTGAAGGCATCGCCAAAGGCATCAAGGGCTTGGGCAGGCACGATAATCATCTGCTTGCCGGCACCCTGCCCCACGGCTTTCAGCGCCTCTACCTGCTTGAGCGCCACCTGATACTGCGCCGCCTCGATACCGCTTTCCTTGATCGCGGCGGCGATCACACCCGTGGCATAAGCCTCGGCATCTGCCAGAATGCGGCGCGCCTTGGCCTCTTGTTCGGCGGCATAAAGCTCCGCATCGGCGTTCAGTTCCACCGCGCGCTTTTTACCTTCGGCCTCGGTCACATTGGCACGGCGGGCGCGTTCGGCGTTCAGTTGCTGCAACATCGCGGTGCGGGTGGCCTCGTCCAGATTGACGTCAAGGATCTCGGCGCGGGTCACCTCGATGCCCCAGTCATCCACCAGCAGGCGCACCTGTTCGCGGATGTTGGTGGCCACTTCGGCACGGTTGGATTGCAGATGATCCAACTCCATCTTGCCGATCTCGCTGCGCACGATGCCGGCCACGGTTGTGGCGATGGCGGCATCCACATCCCGGATCCGGTAGACGGTTTTTTCGGGCGAGGTGATGCGGTAGAACACGCTGGTTTCAACCTTCACAAGCACGTTGTCGGTGGTGATGGCGTCTTGGTGCGCGGTTGGCAGCTGCCGCTCCAGCACGGAGACCTTATGCGCAATCCGGTCAAGGAATGGCACCAGAAAGTTGATCCCCGGCCCCAGCACCGAGCGCAGGCGGCCAAACCGCTCCACCACATGCTTTTCGGCTTGCGGCACGATGCGCACACCCAAAAAGATACACAGAATAATGAAAATCGCGATGGCGAGGAAAACGGCGTTGCCGCCCAAAAGATCATTCACATTCATTGAAACGCTCCCTTGCAAATAGCCTTGCCAGAGTCTGCCCGGTTCCCGCGCCATACGCAAGAACCCTGCACGCCCCGGCGCTTTGGCATTTGCCAGAACCGGCCGCAAGTTCCGGCAGCGAAACCGCTGCAAATGTAGTAACATCCGCCGCAGACCCTTTACTGCCGTGGAGTAACCCCATCAAATGGCTGAAAAACGTGTGCAACGGCGGCTTGCAGCCATTTTGGCGGCAGATGTGGTTGGTTACTCGCGCCTGATGGAGCAAGACGAAACCGAGACCCTTGCCGCGCTTAAAACCCGCTGGCGCAATCTGATGGCGCCCGGTGTGGCGCGGCACAATGGCCGGGTGGTCAAGCTGATGGGCGACGGGGTGCTGGTGGAGTTCGCCTCGGCGGTGGATGCGGTGCAATGCGCGGTTGCGTTGCAGAAAGATTTTGCCGTGGCCAATGAGGGGGTGGCGCAGGATCGCCAGATTATTCTGCGGATTGGTATAAATCTTGGCGACGTGATCGTTGAAGGCAGCGATCTTTATGGCGACGGGGTGAACATCGCGGCCCGGCTGGAGGCGCTGGCCGAGCCGGGCAGCATCTTCGTGTCGGCCAGCGTTTACGATCAGGTCAAGCGCAAGCTGAGTGCCGGGTTTGATGATCTTGGGCCGCAGGTGGTGAAAAACATCGTGGAGTTGATTCATGTGTACCGGGTGAGCGATGAGGCGCACAAAAGGCCACCAAACCGCCCCCGAAGCGAAAAACGGCTTATGCTTCGCCGAAAGCTTTTGATAGTGTTTGCGATAGCTGTTGCCTTCTGTCTGGCCGCGACAGCCTTGGTCAACTGGCTACCGGCGAGGCAAGGCAATGGCTTGCCGAAACTTGCAGTTCTGCCGTTTGTCAACCTGAGCGGTGAGGCCGAAAATGATCGCTTAAGTCTGGCCATCGGGGCAGATGTTCTGCTTATGTTGTCAACCTCGCCGTTTTTGCAAAGTGTTCAACAGCTCTCTGATCAAGCATTGTCTAGCCCACAGCAACTGCGGGCAATCGCCGTGAAATCAGGAGCGGAGTACATTCTGGATGGCAGCATAAGGTCGACAAACGGCACAGTGAAGATTACGGCGCGGCTCGTGCACGGTATCGACGATGACAACATTTGGTCTA
>JANNAV010000319.1:0-6162 GCA_031384695.1 Paracoccaceae bacterium | reverse complement strand
GAAAGTCAGGCACGGGCGGCGGCGGCGTGGAAGGACGGGCGGTTTGCCCGTTCGGTGATCACCATCCGCGATCAGAACGGCATCCCGATCCTGGCGCATGACGAATACATGCGCCCCGGCACCGATATGCAGGCGTTGGGTGCCCTGAAGCCGGCCTTCAAGGATATGGGCGAGGTGATGCCCGGTTTCGACAAGATCGCGATGATGAAATATCCGCATCTGGAGCGGATCAACCATATCCACCACGCGGGCAATTCTTCGGGCATCGTGGATGGGGCTGCGGCCATCCTGATCGGCAATGCCGAGTTCGGGGCGGCCTACGGGTTGAAGCCGCGCGCGCGCATCCGTGCCACCGCCAAGATCGGCACCGATCCCACCATCATGCTGACCGGCCCGGTGCCCGCGACGGAGAAGATCCTGCGCGACGCGGGCATGAGCATCGGCGATATTGATCTGTTCGAAGTGAACGAGGCGTTTGCCAGCGTGGTGCTGCGGTTTCAGCAGGCGTTTGACGTGGACCCGGCCTTGGTCAACGTAAATGGCGGTTCCATCGCCATGGGGCATCCTTTGGGGGCCACGGGTGCCATCATCATCGGCACCTTGCTGGACGAGTTGGAGCGGACCGGCAAATCAACCGGCCTTGCCACCCTGTGCATCGCCAGCGGCATGGGTGTGGCCACCATCATCGAGAGGGTTTGATGCCGAAACTTGATCTTTCCGCGGTGCCGGTGAAAACCGGCAGCATCTATCCTTCGCCTTACGCCGAGATGGTGGCAGGGCGGTCTTCGTTGCGGCTGGGGGATGCGGGCGGGTTGACGCAGTTCGGCGTCAATCTGGTGATGTTGCAACCGGGCGCGATTTCAAGCCTGCGGCACTGGCATCTGAATGAAGACGAGTTCGTGATGGTGACGGAAGGCATCTGCATTTTGGTGCAGGATGCCGGGGAAACCGCGATGGGCGTGGGCGACTGTGTTGCCTTTCCGGCGGGCGTGGCCGATGGCCATCATTTCATCAACCGCACCAATGCCGTGGCGAAGTTTCTGGTGGTGGGCACCAAGGCCAAAACCGAGGTTGCCACATATTCGGATGTCGATTTCAGGATCGAAGTGGGCGGCGGCGTGAACCGTTTCACCTACCGGGACGGCAGCGCATGGCAGGGGCCGCGATGAGGTTTCACCGCTGGAGCCAATTGAACGGGCGCGTGCGATGCCAAAGGTAGCGCTCGCCCCCTTTCAGCGCGCCGAGGATACGCCGCATGCTTTGCTGGGCGCGGGGCTTGGCAGCTATGCCTATCAGTTGATCAGCGATCCCGGCGGCCTGACGCAATACGGTGCTTTCATCGAAGTGCTGCCGCCGGGGGCGCGGTCGGGGTTTCGACATTGGCATGAGACCGAAGACGAGATGGTGTATATGCTTTCGGGCGAAGTGGTGTTGATCGAGGACAGCGAAACCACGCTTTGCGCGGGTGAGGCGGCGGCCTGGCCTGCGGGGATGGCGGTGGGCCATTGTCTTGAGAACCGGTCGGCGCGTGAGGCAAGCTATCTGGTGATCGGCACCCGCAACCGGCGCGATACCTACCACTATCCCGATCACGATCTGATCACCCATAAAGACGGCGACGACCGGCGCCATACCCATGCCGATGGCACCCCGAGGACGCGCTGAGATGGAAGCCGGGCGGATCTTGCAAAGCTATCTGGACCGCGTGGCCGTGACGGTGATGACCGCCGACTGGGAAACCTATGCCGATCTTATCTGCATGCCGTTTCATCTGGTGACCCACGCCGGCAACATCGAAGTGAGCACGCTTGAGAAGCTACGGCAGGGCTTTGACGATTTCCGCCAGACGCTGCAAATTCAGCAGATCACCGATTACATCCGGCTGGTGGACAGCGCGGCGCAACTGGATGCCGGCCTGATTTCGGGCCGTTATGTCAGCCATCTGCTATCCCGCGGGCACCGGGTGCTGGACCCGTTCTATTCCGAGATCACGCTGCGCCTTGAGGGCAATCAGTGGCGCGCGGCCTCGATCACCAACGCTTTAGCCAATTCACGCTGGCCTCTGACAGTTTTTCAGCTGGCAGAGACCCCCTCCTTGAAAGGACCGGAAGATGACTGATTTTTCTTACGCCGTAGATGCCGATGGTGTGGCCACCATCACCTGGGACGTGCCGGGGCGTTCGATGAACGTGATGTCCAGTGCCGGATTTGCCGAGTTTGACGGGCTGATTGACCGGGCGCTGGCGGATGCGGGCGTGAACGGGGTGATCATCACCTCGGGCAAGAAGGATTTCGCGGGCGGGATGGATCTGAACGCCATTGCGGCGATGAAGGCGGCGGGGGGCGATGACCCGGCCAAGGCGGTGTTCGCGGGGGTGATGGCGATCCACGGTATCTTGCGCAAGATCGAGCGGGCGGGGATGGACCCCAAGACCCTGAAAGGCGGCAAGCCGATTGTGGCAGCCTTGCCGGGGACGGCGCTGGGGATCGGGATGGAGATCCCGCTTGCCTGTCACCGGATCATCGCGGCGGACAACCCCAAGGCCAAGATCGGCCTGCCCGAGATCATGGTGGGGATTTTTCCCGGTGCGGGGGGCACCACGCGGCTGGTGCGCAAGATGGGGGCGATGATTGCGGCGCCCTATCTGCTGGAGGGCAAGCTGTCCGATCCGAAATCGGCGCGGGCGGGCGGGTTGATTGACGAGGTTGTGGCCCCCGAGGCGTTGCTGGCGCGGGCGAAGGAATGGGTGTTGGCGGCTGGTGAGGCCGATATCGTGAAGCCATGGGACACCAAAGCCTACAAGATGCCCGGCGGTACGCCCTATCATCCGGCGGGGTTCATGACCTTTGTGGGGGCATCGGCGATGGTGCTGGGCAAGACCATGGGGGTTTATCCGGCCGCCAAGGCGCTGCTGGCGGCGGTTTATGAGGGCGCGATGGTGCCGTTTGATACGGCGCTGAAGATCGAGGCGCGGCACTTTACTTCGGTGCTGATGAACCCGTCGTCGGCGGCGATGATCCGCAGCCTGTTCATCAACAAGGAGGCGCTGGACAAGGGGGCGGTGCGGCCTGCCGCGGCGGACCAGTCGGTGAAAAAGGTGGGCATTATCGGCGCGGGCATGATGGGGGCGGGGATCGCCTATGTTGCGGCCAGTGCGGGCATCGCGGTGGTGCTGATTGATGCCGCACAAGCCTCGGCGGACAAGGGCAAGGCGTTTTCGACCGATCTGCTGGACAAGGGCATTCAGCGCCGCAAGGTAACGGCGGAGACCAAGGCGGAGGTGCTGGGGCGCATTCTGGCGACCACGGATTATGCGGCCCTTGCCGGGTGCGATCTGATCGTTGAGGCGGTGTTTGAGGATATGCGCGTGAAAGCCGAGGTGACGGCCAAGGTAGAGGCGGCGGTTGGGCCGGAGTGCATTTTTGCCACCAACACCTCGACCTTGCCGATCAGCGATCTGGCCAAAGCCTCGGTGCGGCCGGATCAGTTCATCGGCATCCACTTTTTCTCGCCGGTGGACAAGATGAACCTTGTGGAGATCATCCGTGGCAAGGTGACGGGCGACCGGGCGGTGGCCAAGGCGCTGGATTTCGTGCGCCAGATCCGCAAGACACCGATCGTGGTGAACGATGCGCGGTTCTTTTACGCCAACCGCTGTATCATCCCCTATATCAACGAGGGCATCCGCATGGTGGCCGAAGGGGTGGAGCCGGTGTTCATCGAGAACGCGGCCAAGCTGGTGGGCATGCCGCTGGGGCCGCTGCAACTGGTGGACGAAACCTCGATCGATCTGGGGGTGAAGATTGCCAAGGCGACGAGGGCAGCGCTGGGCGATGCCTATCCTGACGGCGCGGTGGACACGGTGCTGTTTGCGATGGCCGACAAGGGCCGGATGGGCAAGAAGGCCAATGCGGGGTTTTACAGCTATGATGCGGCGGGCAAGCGCGAGGGGTTGTGGGAGGGGCTGGCGGCGGGGTGGCCGGTGGCCGAGGCGCAACCCGGTCTGGTGCAGGTGCAGCATCGGCTGTTGATGGCGCAGGTGCTGGAGGCGGTGCGGGCACTGGAAGACGGCGTGTTGATGGATATCCGCGAGGGCGATGTCGGGGCCATTCTGGGCTGGGGCTTTGCGCCCTGGTCGGGCGGGCCCTTTGGCTGGCTGGACATCATCGGGGCGGCCCCGGCGGTCGCGATCTGCGACGCGCTGGTCGATAGCTGCGGCACCCGGTTTGCAGCGCCCAGACTGCTGCGCGAGATGGCGGCTTCGGGGCGGACCTTCTATCCCGGCGTCACGGCGCAGGCCGCCTAACCGTCAAAGCGGTAACCAAAGCGCGCGATATCCTCGGCGCAGTCCTCGGCCAGCAATTCCGCACTGGCCGGGGTGTAATGCCTGCGAAAATCCGCCTCCCGCTCTGAGGGATTGACGCGCGCGAGGGGGCCAGGGCGAAAGCCCAGATGGGCCTCCAGAGGGGCAAGATCCGTGTCAAGATGTTCCAGACGAAGGAAGGCCGAGACCCGCAGCGCCCCCGACCCGTCGCGAAGATAGGCGCTGGCGGGCCAGAGGCGAAAGGCGGTCCGGGTCTGGGGATGGGCCAGAAATCGCGCGAAATCGTGGGTTTTCGCCAACCCGACGGCAGGATGGGCAAAGGCCTGCATCCGCAGCCAGTGGTAATAACTGACCGCCCGGTCCCAGGGGTTGCGCACCAGGGTGAAGGTGAAGAATTCCGCCGTCTCTTGCGCCGTCACCAGACCCTGAATGTCGGACAGTGTGGAATGTTTCCACAGACGCCCGGCGGATTTCACCCCATGCAGGCGCCCTTTTCGGGCCCGCGCCTTGGGCGTGTCGCCGATCAGGATGTCGTCCTTCATCGCCCGCGCCTCCAGCGCCAACGTCAGCGCGGTACCGCCGGTCTTGGGGATATGGACAAAGATATAGCGCCGCCCGCGCGATATGATCATGGCGTGACCTGCCAGAGCGGGCCGCCCGCGGGGGCTTCGAGCCCCGCTTGGCCGGCATTGCCATGGACCGATTGCCACGGCGCGAAGATCCTCCGATCGCGGACATCAGGCGACAAGGAAGCCTCCGGCGGGGCTATTTGGATCAACGGGGAAGCACCTTCATCTTGATCCAAATATCCCCGCCGGAGGCATCCCGGACCGAGCACGGGCGCAGGCATCGGCATGGTTCAGACCCCGTTGGGCAGCGGGCGGCCTTCGTCCCAGGCGATCAGATTGGCGAGGGCCATCATGCCCATGGCCTCGCGCACTTCAAGCGCCGCCGTGCCCAGATGGGGCAGAAGGGTGACGTTTTCCATCGTCAGAAATTCAGGCGGCACCCGGGGTTCGAATTCGTAGACATCCTGGCCGGCCCCCGCGATCTGACCGCGTTGCAGGGCGGCAATCAAGGCCGGCTCGTCCACCACATCGCCACGCGAGATGTTGATGAAAATCGCCTGCGGGCGCATCCGCTCAAAGGCGGAAGCGTTCAGCAGGTGATAGGTTTCCTTTGATCCGGGCACGGCCACAACCACGATGTCGGCCTGCAGGGCCTGCTCGAAAGACACCTGCCGCGCGGGCAGTCCGAGGTCGGTGACGGCAGAGCGGTTGTGGTACTCTACCTGCATCGCAAAGCCGAAATGGCAGCGGCGAGCGATCGCCTTGCCGATGCGACCCATGCCGATGATGCCAACGGTGCGGCCGCTGACATGCATGCCCAGCATTTGCACCGGGCCCCAGCCCGTCCATTCGCCGCGCCGCAGCAGGCGCTCTCCCTCGCCTGCGCGGCGGGCGGTCATCAGGATCAGGGTCAGGGCGATGTCGGCGGTTGCATCGGTGACCGCGCCGGGGGTGTTTGTCACCGCGATCCCCTGCGCCCGGGCAGCGACGGCGTCGATATGATTATAACCCACCCCGAAATTGGCCAGAATCCGGGTGCGCGGGCCGGGGACATCGGCAAAGACCTCGGGCTGAAAGCGGTCGCCAAGGGTCGGCAGAACGGCGTCAAAGTCGCGGAGCGCGGCGCGCAGTTCGTCGGGCGAAAGGACGTCGGTGCGGTCGCGCAGGGTCACGTCAAAGCGGGCCCGCGCAGCATCAAGCACGCGGTCGGGCAGGCGGCGGGTGATCAAAAGCCTTTTCAAAACAGTCGTCCTCCCAAAGGAACCTCG
>JANNAV010000227.1:0-9678 GCA_031384695.1 Paracoccaceae bacterium | reverse complement strand
TTCAGGTGATAGACGACGGGGGTGAAGCGTTTCACCCCGGCCTCGACATCGAATTCTTCGGAGCCCGCGTCGGGCATGCCGGCGAGGTTGCGGGCGGCTTCGGTGACGGCGAGTTGCATGCCGAGGCAGATGCCGAGATAGGGGATTTTCCGGGTGCGGGCGAAACTGGCGGCCTTGATCATGCCTTCGGTGCCGCGCTCGCCAAAGCCGCCGGGGACGAGGATGGCGTTGAAGTTTTCGAGGTAGGGGGCGGGGTCTTCACGCTCGAAGATCTCGGCGTCGATCCATTCGGCGCGGACCCGGGTGCGGTTGGCCATGCCGCCATGGGTGAGCGCCTCGGCGATGGATTTGTAGGCATCTTCAAGCTGGGTGTATTTGCCGACGATTGCGACACGGACCTCGCCCTCGGCATGGGTCAGGCGGTGCATCACGTCTTGCCAGCGGGCGAGGTTGGGCTTTGGCGCAGGCGAGATGCCGAACGCGTCGAGAACGGCCTGATCAAGGCCAGCGGCGTGGTAGGCCAGCGGCGCGTCGTAGATGGATTTGAGGTCATAGGCCGGGATCACCGCCTCTTGCCGCACGTTGCAGAAAAGCGCGATCTTGGCGAGTTCCTTTTCGGGGATCGGGTGTTCGGAGCGGCAGACAAGGACATCGGGGGCGATGCCGATGGAGCGCAACTCCTTGACCGAGTGCTGGGTGGGTTTGGTTTTCAGCTCGCCCGAGGCGGCGAGGTAGGGCAGCAGCGTCAGGTGCATGAAGATGCACTGGCCGCGCGGGCGGTCCTGACCGAACTGGCGGATCGCCTCGAAAAACGGCAGGCCCTCGATATCGCCGACGGTGCCGCCGATCTCACAGAGCCTGAAATCCACCTCGTCGGCACCGATTTTCAGGAAATCCTTGATCTCGTTGGTGACGTGGGGGATGACCTGGATGGTTTTGCCAAGGTAGTCGCCGCGACGCTCTTTTTCCAGCACAGTGGAGTAGATGCGGCCCGACGAGACAGAATCCGTCTGGCGGGCGGAGACGCCGGTGAAACGCTCGTAATGGCCAAGGTCGAGGTCGGTTTCGGCACCGTCGTCGGTGACGAACACTTCGCCATGCTCGAACGGCGACATCGTGCCGGGATCGACGTTGAGGTAGGGATCAAGTTTGCGCAGGCGCACCGTGTAGCCGCGCGCTTGCAGCAGCGCACCAAGGGCGGCGGAGGCGAGGCCCTTGCCGAGGGAGGACACCACGCCGCCGGTGATAAAGATATAGCGCGCCATGGGAGCCTCCCGCAATGGTTTCTGGGCGGCGATTCGGAGCCCAGATTTGGCCATGAGAATCGCTGCATCACGGGAGTTGAGACATAGAGCAGACTGGCCCCGCGCGCAACCGGACCGCAATATGCTGTCGGTGGGTGGTGGTGGGGATCAAAAGGTGGTGTCGGGCGCTTGGTTCTCGGTGGCGTCAGGTCTCGGTGGCGTCAGGTCTCGGGGGCGTCAGGTCTCAGGGGCGTCAGTTCTCGGGGGCGTCAGTTCTCGGCGGCGGGGGGGGCTGCGGGCGCATCGCTGGGCAGATCGGGGACAGCGCCAAGGCCGGTTGTCGACGGGGCGGTGGGGGCAGGTGTGGGAGGCGTGCCGCCGAACTGGTCGATCACCGAGGTGGAGGAGGCATCGCGGGCGGCAAGGATGGTGAGGGTGATCGAGGTGGTGATGAAGCAGGCCGCGAGGATCCACGTCAGTTTGCCCAGCGCGGTGCCCGCCGCCCGGCCTGAAATAGCGCCGCCGCCGCTGCCCATGCCAAGGCCGCCGCCTTCGGAGCGCTGCAACAGCACGGTGCCGATCAGCAGCAGGGCGAGGATCAGGTGGATGGTAAGGATGATGTTTTGCATGCGCGCGAGGCCTTCGAAGCTGACGGGCCTATCTAGGCGGATGATGCGCGCTCCGCAAGCCCTTCGCGGTTTTTGGTGGGGGAGGGCGATTGGCGGCTGGCGTTTGGGCCAGTTGCCCGGGCCAGCTACCCGGGCCAGTTGCTCGGGCCAGCTACTCGGGCAGATCGCAGACGGCCGAGAGTTTGTGGCCGTCGGGGTCGCGGACGTAGCAGGAATAGAAATTGGCGGAATAGCGCAGGCCGGGGGCGCCTTCATCGGTGCCGCCTGCGGTGAGGGCTGTGGCGTGGAAGGCATCGACATCGGCGCGGGTGGCGGCGGTGAGGGCCAGCATGCTGCCGTTGGCGCGGGTGGCGGGGTTCCGGTCAAAGGGGAGGGTCACGTAAAGCTGTGTCATGGTGCCGCCTTTGGGGCCATAGCCGTATTCCTCGGCACCCTGATGGGTGAGGGCGATGCCGAGGGTGGCGAGGGTGGGATCGTAAAAGGCGCGCGCACGGGCGAGGTCGCTGGTGCCGAGGGTGACGTAGAGGAGCATGGGGGGCCTTTCGGGCGGGGGTGGGTTTTAGGAATGGCTTTCGCGGTTATGCGCCCCGGACCGATTTTGGCAACTCTCTGGGAGAGAGTTTCTCGGGACGTTGACCATTTGAGCGGATTGCCTTCAATCTGAATCAGATTGAAGGCAATCCGCTCTAATTGTCGATCTCGTCCACCGAGGCCTGGCCCGAAAGGCGCTGGCGCAGGATGCTCCACGACAGGCCGATGCCGAGCACCAGTGACAGAGCGAGGATGGCGAGCCATTGGTTGGTGCTGGAATTGCCCAGCACCAGCACGCCCCAATCGTTCAGCACCCAGACGAGGCAACCGAAGATCGCCGCGATCAACAGGATGCCGAAACCGCCGATCGAGCGCAGCGTGGCGCCGACATAGATCATATAGGCCACCCCCAGCAGCAGGCCCAACAGAATGGTCAGCGGCATCTGGGTGGCAAAGTTCGCCTCGGCCCAGCGGATGAAATTCCAGGGTGTCGGATTGAAGGTGGCGGCGAGGAGGACGAAGGCCCCCAGCCAGCGCAGCAGTATGCCCATGATGCCTCGTGTGTTCGGGGGTTTCGCACTTCGCACTCAGTGTAGCGGGGTTTGGTGCGAAGTTCTATCACCGATCCGGGGGGGCTTGCGGCACCTGAGCGGGCGGGTGCGATTTTGTGGTTTCCTGTGCTGCAGCACAGGGCTATAGGTTGGCGGTTTTCAAGCAAGCTGCAAGGATCAGGCATGGCCAACGTCGTCGTTGTCGGCGCCCAATGGGGTGACGAGGGAAAAGGCAAGATCGTCGATTGGCTGTCGGAGCGCGCCGATATCATCGCGCGGTTTCAGGGCGGCCATAATGCCGGGCACACGCTTGTCATCGACGGCAAGGTGTACAAGCTGAGCCTGTTGCCGAGCGGGATCGTGCGGGGCGGCAAGCTTTCCGTGATCGGCAACGGCGTGGTGCTGGACCCCTGGCATCTGGTGACGGAGATTGCCAAGCTCCGGGGGCAAGGGGTGGAGATTTCCCCCGACAACCTGATGATCGCGGAAAATGCGCCGTTGATCCTGCCGCTGCACGGCGAGTTGGACCGGGCCCGCGAGGGTCAGGCGTCGGTGGCGAAAATCGGCACCACCGGGCGCGGCATCGGGCCTGCCTATGAGGATAAGGTGGGGCGGCGGGCGATCCGGGTTGCGGACCTTGCCGACGAGACGACGCTGGCGTTGCGGGTGGACCGCCTGATGGTGCATCACGACGCCCTGCGGCGGGGGTTCGGGATGGAGCCGGTGGACCGCGGGGCCTTGCTGGCGGCCCTGCGCGAGATCGCGGTTGAGGTGCTGCCCTATGCCAAACCGGTGTGGAAGGTGCTGAACGAGGCGCGGCGCGCGGGCAAGCGGATTCTGTTCGAGGGCGCGCAGGGTGCGTTGCTGGACATAGATTTCGGCACCTATCCGTTCGTCACCTCCAGCAATGTGATTGCCGGGCAGGCGGCCACCGGTACCGGCATGGGGCCGGGGGCGATAGGTTTCGTGCTGGGGATCGTGAAGGCCTATACCACACGGGTGGGCGAGGGGCCGTTTCCGGCCGAGTTGTTTGATGCCGACGGTGAGCGGTTGGGGACGCGGGGGCATGAGTTTGGCACTGTCACTGGCCGCAAGCGGCGCTGCGGCTGGTTTGACGCGGTGCTGGTGCGGCAGACCTGTGCCACCAGCGGGGTTTCGGGCATCGCCTTGACCAAGCTGGATGTGCTGGACGGCTTTGAGGTGCTGAAAATCTGTGTGGGCTATGAGTTGGACGGGGTGCGGCTGGATTATCTGCCTACGGCGGCGAACAGCCAGGCCCGCTGCACACCGATCTATGAGGAGATGCCGGGGTGGGCGGAGACCACGGCGGGCGCGCGCAGTTGGGCCGAACTGCCGGGGGCCGCGATCAAATATGTGCGGCGGATCGAGGAGTTGATCCAATGCCCGGTGGCGCTACTTTCCACCTCGCCGGAACGTGAGGACACCATTCTGGTGACCGATCCGTTTGCGGACTGAGGCGGGCGTGCCGGGTCTTGGGGCGAGGGGGCTTTGATGGCGTTGAGTTACAAGGGGCGGCGGCGAGTGGCGCTTTTGGTGCTGTTGGTGGGGTTGCCGCTTTACATTGTGGCGGCGGTTAATCTGGTGGATTGGCTGGCGGATTGGCGGGGGCGTCCGGCGTTCTGGGTGGAGGTGGCGGTGTATCTGGGGTTGGGGATCTTGTGGATGCTGCCGCTCCGATCCGTGTTCCGGGGTATCGGGCAGCCGGACCCGGAAGTGCGCGGCGGCGAATAGCGACAGGCGGAAAGGCGACAGGCGGAAAGGCTGGTGGCCTTTCCGCCTGCCTTGGGGGCATGAGTGGCAGCCTCAGCCCGCGAACTTGTTGATTTCAGACACATAAAGTGAGCGGTCGGTCAGCGCGTAGTTGCCCGGCTCCACCATGGCAAAGCGGCCATCGCGCAACAGGCTGCCCAGCGTGCGCAGGCTGTCTTCGCGGTTGATGGTGCCAAGGGCGGGCACGCTGACCAGATGGCGCATCAGCATGCGGCGGTTGAATTTGGGCTGGCCCTGCTGGGCGCAGTAGACGGCGGCGGCCTCCATCAACTCGGCAAGGCCGGTGGCGCCGAGGCCTTCGGCAAATTCGCTGAAGCTGGTGGCATCGGCGAACACGTTGGCGGTATCCTGACCTTCAAGATCAAGGCTGCGGCGCGCATCCAGTGCCTCGTCGGGGGCGGGTTGGGGTTGCAGCGACAGGGCGGCGGAGGAGATGCGGCGCGGGCGGATCGGCTGCGCCGATGGCGGCACCACGGAGGGTTGCGGGCGGTCGATGCGCTGTTCGGACACCAGCACCAGCAGGCTGGGACGGCCTGGCACGGGCGCGTCTGCGGCAGCGGCAGCGGCGGCAGCCGATTGCGGGCGGCCCGGGCGGACCACGCGGTTCAGATCGCTGCGATAGGCCTCGGCGCGGCTTTCCTCGCTGGGGGCGTGGTCTTCGCCGGTGATCTGGCGTTCGGCCACGGTGGCGGCAACGGCGGCCTTGAGGTGGGCGATGGCCGACTGGCGGCGCTTGGTATCGGGCACATCCATCGCCGAATTGGTTTGCGCCATCAGGCGGCTGAGATCGGCATCATCATATTCCGCCTCCGGCAGTTTGCGGGATTCGACGGGCGGGGCGGTTTCGGGCGCGATATCGTCGGCATCGGCACCGGCACCGGCATCGGCTGCGGTTTCTTCTGCGGTTTCTTCTGCAGTTTCTTTTGCAGTTTCTTTTGCGGCCTCGATGGCAGCCTCAACGGTGGCTGATTCGGTTTCCGACAGGTCCAGCCCGGCGAGATCAGGGTTGTGCAGGGTGGGCTCGGCGGGGTGAACCTCGGCGAGCAGTTGTTCAACAACCGGCTCGGATGCGATTGGTTCTGCGGGGGCGAAGCCTGCTTCGGCTTCGAGGGCGGCGAGTTCGGCTTGCAGGGCGGCTTCGGCATCAGGCGTCAGCAGGCTGCGGGCCGGGGTCTGGGGTTGCGGCACGGCAGCCGCCGCGACAACCGGGGCCGGTTCAGATGCGGCTTGCGGCGCGTCGGCGCGGCGGATCTTGATCACCCGGGCCCGGGCGCGTTGCAGCCTTTCACCGATTTCGGGGGCTGATCTGGCTTCGGTCTCGGGTTCGACATCTGGCGCGAAGGCGAGATCGGGTGCGGCGTCGGGTGCGGCGTCTGCCGGAGCCGGTTCAAACTCGGGTTCGAAGGATTCTGGTTCGAAGGATTCGGGTTCGAAGGATTCGGGTTCGAAGCTTGCCGCTGCGGCCTGTGGGGCCACCTCGTCTGCCGGTTCAATCATCAGGCCGAGCGATTCGAGGAAGGCCACATCATCGGCGGCGTCATCGGCCACATCATCGGCCACATCATCGGGGGTGACCGCTGCGACTTCATCGGCGGATTCCGGGAAGGGTTCGGGGGCGGCTGCGGGTTCTGAGGCTTCGGTTTCGGGGGATGCGGGTTCTGAGGCTTCGGGTTCCGAGGCTTCGAATTCCGAGGCTTCGAATTCTGCGGCTTCGAGTTCCGTGATTTCGAATTCGGTCACTTCGAATTCGGCAGTTTGCGGGGTATATTCGAAATCGTCGTCGAGATCGGCGTCGGGTGCTTCGGCCGGCGCGAAAGGGGCCGGTTGGGCTTCGTCGGCCGCGATCAGATCGAGATCGTCTTCGTCGGCGGCATAATCCGCGCCGTCGATAAGCGCCAGTTCGGCGATATCATCTTGCGGGTCATCTTCGGGGTCTGCAGGAAACACCGCATCCGGGGTGGAGACTTCATCTTCTGGGGCGTCTTCGAAGCTGGCTGCGACGGCCCCGCCAGATTCGGGTTCAGATTCGGGTTCGCTGTGGTCGGGTTCGGCTGTGACCAGCATCGCGCCGAAATCGGCCTCGACAGCGACCTGCGGTTGTTCGGCATCGGCGTGTTGATCTTCGCTGTAATCTTGCAGGGCCACGGCTGGCGGCAGGACGGGGGCGGCAAAGCTGATGTCGTTCATCTGGGCAGCGCGCAGGGCCGAGAGTTTGGCCAGAGCCGAGGTGGCGGCCGGGGCGGCTTCGCTCAAGGCGGGGGCCAAAGCAGGGGCCAAAGCGGGGGCTGCGATTGCGGCGGCGAGGGGGGCGTTAAAATCCGGCACGCCAAACTCCGGCGAGACTGGCGTTGCGGTGAATTTGCCGGATTCCGGGTCGGCGCGCAGGTGGACGCCGTTTTCCTGTATCTTGGCCTCGACCCGGCGGTGGATTTCGCGCTCGGCGATGCGGTGCAGCATGGCGGCATCGGGGGTGGGCGGCTCGGCGCCAAAATAGCGGTCTTCGGCGGCCAGATCGCGGAAATACTCGGCGATTGCCTTCATGGTGTTGAACGGCTCGTCAAAACCTTCCAGAGTGCAGGATAAGGTTCCGTAAGATACCGTTAGAATTTTACTGGCACCGATCATGGGGATGCTCGCCTTATTGACTGCTCGTTGGGATCAACATGGGGGTGACCGCGTTCAATTCCATGGACAAAACAGGGTGATTTGAAGGATTGATTGTGTTCCCGCAACGGGCGGATTGCCGCAATTGAAGGAACAGTATCGGCATGAATCGGGTGATTGTTCAATCCCGGGTGGGGGTGACGCTGGCGGGAGGTGCGGTTTTTAGCGCCAGAACGCTGGCGCGGGTGCGGCAACTGGCGCCGCGGCTGGTGGCGGCGGACGGCGGGGCGGACCGGCTGCTGGCTTTGGGGGCTGCGCCCGAGGCGGTGATCGGCGATCTTGATTCGGTATCAGAGCGGGCGAAGGCGGCGCTGGCGGGGCGGCTGCATCTGATCGGCGAGCAGGAGAGTACCGATTTCGACAAGGCGCGGGGGGCGATTGCGGCGCCCTTCGTGTTGGGGGTTGGCTTTACCGGCGGGCGGCTGGATCACAGTCTGGCGGTGCTGAGCGGCATGGTGCGCATGCCTGCGCCGCCTTGCGTGCTGGTCAGCGCGCGGGAGGCGATCTTTGCCGCCCCGGCGGCGGTGGTTCTGACGCTTGCGTTGCCCGTTGGCATGCGGCTGTCGTTGTTTCCGATGGCGGCGGTGGCGGGGGAGAGCGCCGGGCTGCGCTGGCCGATTGCGGGGTTGCGGTTTGCGCCGGGCGGGGTGAACGGCGGCGTGATCGGCACGTCGAACCAGGTTTCGGGGCCAGTGCGGCTTGTTTTCACCAATCCGGGGATGCTGGTGATCGTGCCGGTCAGCGCATTGGCTGCGGTTCTGCGCGGGCTGCGTGTGCTGTGATCCGCTCGCGGTGGATGACGTAAAGGCCGGAGCCTGCGATGATGGCAATGCCCGCCCAGGTGAGCGGGTTGGGGAAATCGCCGAACACGAGGTAGCCGAGCGTGACGGCGGTGACGAGTTCAAGATAATGCAGGGGTGCGAGGGTGGAGGGCGGGGCGAATTGCAGTGCCACGGTCATGCACATGTGGCTGGCGGCCGCCCAGAAGCCGACGCCGAACAGCCAGAGCCAGACCCAGCCTTGCGGCATCACCGAAGAGAGCGGGGCGATGCCCGCGCCATGGAAGACCCAGCTGAGCGGCAGGCAGATGGCGAGGCCGATCAGCGAGGTGTGCAGTTGTTGGGTGACGGCATGGATATGGGCCGAGATCGCGCGCGTGACCAGCATGTAGGCGGCAAACAGGAAGGCCGTGGCCAGCGGGAACAGGGCCACCAGGCCGAAGGTCGTCAGGGCGGGCTGGATCACCAGCATGGCCCCGGCAAAGCCTGCCACCGATGCGGCAATGCGCCGGGGGCCGATGTGATCGCCAAAGATCAGGTGGCCAAGGATCAACAGGATGAAGGGTTCGACAAAGACGATGGCCAGAGTGTCGGCCAGCGGCATGTATTTCACCCCGGCGATAAAGGTGAAGGTCGACAGGATCAACAGCAGGGCGCGCAGGGCGAGCAGCGCCAGAATGCGCGGCGGCACGCGCCATGGCAGCCGCATGGCAAGGGCCACCGGCAGCATCAGGGCGCTTTGCACAAGGAAACGGGCGGTGGTGATCTGGCCCACCGGGATGCTGGCGGTTGCCAGTTTGGCGCAGGTATCGAGCAGCGGCGCCAGCACGCAGAAGGCCAGCATCAGGCCGATGCCAGCAAGGACGCGGTCTTGCGGCTTGGGGGTGGCGGGGTTGCCGGTTTCGGGTTTGCCGGTTTTGGGCTGTGATACGGTGCGCATCGGGCAGGCCTATCCGGGGAATGGGGGCGGCGTAAAGTGGCAAAGCGGTTGCGGGGATGGTGATGCGGGTGCGCGCGCAGTGGAGACAGCATGAGCGGCTTTCGCGAGGTCATTGCCCGCACCGGTCTGCCATGGCCGCGGTGGCACGTTGGCCGGGTTTGGTGTTCATCGGCACGGGATACGATTTGCGGCAACATCGGCCTTGGGTGCCGGAGGGCGGCTGGGGACAGGGTGCTTCCGCAGCCCAGCGGCCAGAAGCGGGGGACTCGCGCCCCCGCACCCAGCGCCCAGAAGCGGGGGTTTCACACCCCCGCACCCCGGTGGGATATTTGCGCAATGAAGAACGGGGACGGGACAATTTTAGAGTATCCGTCTTGATCAAGCCCCTTTTGGCTGCCCAAGTCGATCGGCTTTGACCAGTGTGTTTGCCAGTTCGATGAGTTTTCGCATCAGGGCGGTGATGGCGACTTTGGCGGGTTTTCCGGCGTTTTGGAGGGCTTGATACTTCGCCTTGAGGTCCGGGTTGAAGCGCATCGCGACGAGAGCGGG
>JANNAV010000182.1:0-9378 GCA_031384695.1 Paracoccaceae bacterium | reverse complement strand
CGAAAGCGCCACGCGCAGACGCGCTCCCGGCGGCTCGTTCATCTGGCCATAAACCAGCGCCACCTTGGATTTCGTCATGTCCTCCAGGTTGATAACCCCGGACTCGATCATCTCGTGATAAAGGTCGTTGCCCTCACGGGTGCGCTCGCCCACACCGGCGAACACCGAAAAGCCCGAGTGCACCTTGGCGATGTTGTTGATCAACTCCATGATCAACACCGTCTTGCCCACACCGGCGCCGCCAAACAGGCCGATCTTGCCGCCCTTGGCATAGGGCGCCAGCAGGTCGATCACCTTGATCCCGGTCACCAGCACTACCGATTCCGTCGCCTGCTCGGCAAAAGACGGGGCCGGGCGGTGGATCGAGCGGTACTCGGTGGCATTCACCGGGCCCTTTTCGTCCACCGGCTCGCCGATCACGTTCAGAATGCGGCCCAGCGTCGCATCACCAACCGGCACCTGAATGGGCGACCCAAGATCGCTCACCGGGGCACCGCGCACCAGCCCCTCGGTCGCATCCATCGCAATCGCCCGCACGGTGTTCTCACCCAGATGCTGCGCCACTTCCAGAACCAGCCGCTTGCTGTTGTTCGTCGTTTCCAGCGCGTTCAGGATCGCGGGCAGATCACCCGTGAACTGCACGTCCACCACGGCACCGATGATCTGCGTCACGCGGCCCATAGCAGCCGTAACTTTTGCCTTTGCCATCTCGTCTCTCCGGTTTCTCAGAGCGCCTCGGCGCCCGAAATAATTTCGATAAGCTCTTTGGTGATCGCAGCCTGACGCGAGCGGTTGTAGATCGTGGTAAGCTTGTTGATCATGTCGCCCGCATTGCGGGTGGCGTTGTCCATCGCCGACATCCGCGCGCCCTGCTCGGATGCGCCGTTTTCCAGCAGCGCCGTGAACACCTGCGTGGCGACACCGCGCGGCAGAAGATCGGCCAAAATCGCTTCTTCGCTTGGCTCATAGTCGTAAAGCGCCGTCGCGGCACCGCCTTCGAACTGCGCCGGGATCACCTGCAACATGGTGGGGATCTGCGCGATAACCGATTGAAAACGATTATAAAACAGCGTCACCACATCGCATTCACCGGCGGCAAAGCGCGCGAGGATATCGCGGGCGATGCCCTGCGCGTTGACGTAGCCCACGCGCTTCACTTCGGTCAGATCAACATGCCCGACAAAATACTTGCCGAAATCGCGGCGCAACTGCTCGCGGCCCTTTTTGCCCACGGTCAGAATTTGCAGGGTCTTGCCGGCCGCCAGCAACTCGTTGGCCTTCGCACGGGCCAGCCGCACGATGGTCGAGTTGAAACCACCGCAAAGGCCGCGCTCCGAGGTCATCACCACCAGAAGCTGCACCTGATCGCTGCCGGTGCCGGACAACAGACGCGGTGCGCTTGCCGATTGGCCAACCCCCGCCGCCAGCCCCGCCATCACGGCATTCATCCGTTCGGCATAGGGGCGAGCGGCCACGGCGGCCTCTTGCGCACGGCGCAGCTTGGCGGCTGCCACCATCTGCATCGCCTTGGTGATCTTGCGGGTGTTCTTCACACTCGCAATACGGTTCTTTAAGTCCTTAAGGCTGGGCATCGCTTATCTCCCCCAGCGCCCTCAGGCGAAGTCTTTCGCAAAAGCCGCAATCTCGGCCCGGATCGCCTTCTCCAGATCGCCCGCCACTTTGCGGTCGTTCTTGGTGATGTCTTCCAGAAGCGCCTTGCCCGGCCCGCGCAGGTGCTTCAAAAGCCCGGCCTCGAACCGGCCAACCTCCTTGACACCCACCTTGTCGAGATAGCCCGCCGTACCGGCAAAGATCACGCAGACGATCTCGGCATTGGTCATCGGCGAATACTGCGCCTGCTTCATCAACTCGGTCAGCCGCGCGCCCCGGTTCAGCAACTGCTGGGTCGAGGCATCCAGATCGGAACCGAACTGCGCAAACGCCGCCATCTCGCGGTATTGCGCCAGTTCCAGCTTTACCTTGCCCGCCACCGATTTCATCGCATTGGTCTGCGCCGCAGACCCCACCCGCGAAACCGAAAGACCGGTGTTCACCGCAGGGCGCACGCCCTGATAGAACAGTTCCGTCTCAAGGAAGATCTGCCCGTCGGTGATCGAGATCACGTTCGTCGGGATAAAGGCTGAGACGTCGCCGCCTTGGGTTTCAATGATCGGCAGCGCCGTCAGCGAACCCGAACCGAAATCCTCGTTCAGCTTCGACGAGCGTTCCAGCAACCGGCTGTGCAGATAGAACACATCGCCCGGATAGGCTTCGCGTCCGGGCGGACGGCGCAGCAGCAACGACATCTGGCGGTAGGCCACGGCCTGCTTGGAAAGGTCATCATAGATGATCAGTGCGTGGCGGCCATTGTCGCGGAAAAACTCCGCCATCGAGGTCGCCGCATAGGGGGCCAGAAACTGCATCGGGGCGGGGTCCGAAGCCGTCGCCGCCACCACGATGGTATATTTGATAGCGCCGGTTTCTTCCAGCTTCTTCACCAGTTGTGCGACGGTCGAGCGTTTTTGCCCGATGCCGACATAGATGCAGTAAAGCTTTTTCGATTCGTCGCTGCCCGCTGCCTCGTTATAGGCTTTCTGGTTCAGGATGGTGTCCAGCGCCACGGCGGTCTTGCCGGTCTGCCGGTCGCCGATGATCAACTCGCGCTGGCCACGGCCAACCGGGATCATGGCGTCGATGGCTTTCAGGCCGGTCGCCATCGGCTCGTGCACCGATTTGCGCGGGATGATGCCGGGGGCCTTCACGTCGGCCTGACGGCGCTCGGTGGTGGCAATCGCCCCCTTGCCGTCGATCGGATTGCCAAGCCCATCGACCACCCGGCCCAGCAGGGCATCACCCACCGGCACGTCCACGATGGATTTGGTGCGCTTTACAACGTCACCTTCCTTGATGTCCTGATCGGTGCCGAAGATAACGATACCGACGTTATCGACCTCAAGGTTCAGGGCCATGCCGCGGATCCCGCCCGGAAACTCCACCATCTCACCGGCCTGAACATTGTCCAGCCCGTGCACGCGGGCAATGCCGTCACCGACGGACAGCACCCGGCCAACCTCGGCCACTTCGGCATCTTTGCCAAAGTTCTTGATCTGCTCTTTGAGGATCGCAGAGATCTCAGCAGCTTGGATACCCATTATCCGACCTCTTTCATTATATTCTGCAGGGCTGCGAGCTTCGATCTGATCGAGGTGTCGATCATGGTCGAGCCCAACTTGACGATAAGACCGCCGATGAGGCTTTCATCCACGGTGGTGTGCAGTTTCACATCGCGGCCAGCGCTGGCTTTCAGGGTGGCCGCCAGTTTCTTCGATTGCGCGGCCGAAAGGGCGGCGGCTGCCGTCACCTCCGCCGTCACTTCGCCTTTTTCCTCGGCAATCCGGGCGCGCAGATTAACCAGCAGTTGCGGCAGCACGAACAGCCGCCGCTTGTTGGCCATCAGCGCCAGGGTATTGCTCATCAGGCCCGAAAGCCCCATCTTCGTAGCAATCGCAGCCGTCGCCGCCGCCTGATCCTCGCGCGCCACCATCGGCGACGCGATCATCGCACGCAACTCCGGGCTCAGCGCCAGCGCCGCCACCAATGCCTCGGTGTCCGCCTCCAGCGCCTTCAGGCCGCCATCCTCTTTCGCAAGCTCGAACAGCGCTTGCGCATAGCGCGAGGCGATGCCCAGAGAGATTGAAACTGGTTCGGACACGTCATCCCTTCCGCTATCTTTGCCGATCCGCACCACCGCATTGGCGCCGCGCACAAGCTGACCGTGGCGCTGGCACCGGGGCCAAGCGTCCGTTGATTTTGGGTGTCTCTAGCAGACAGTTTCCAATGCCGCAACCGTGAAGGCGGCTCATTTTCAAAGCGATATCTGCGGCATTTCGGATCGCACGTGATGCAACGCCACGCCACCCTGATTTTGCTTGCAATTGAGCGCAGAAACACCCCGGAAAAACCACACCCTTCCCCTTCTGTTTCTTGCCTGATTTGCCCCACCGATCCGATTGCGGCACCTCCCTTGGTCTCCGGCGTCCCGCCTCTGACCAACGAACCGAGAAACTCTCCCAGAGAGTTTTCAGATCGGCCCGCCCACCCAACCCCCAACCCCCTACTCCGAAGGGCTCGCCACCGGCTGGGCCGCCCCCTCCCACACCCGCAACGGCTTGCGCACCTTCGCCGCCAACCCGCCGCGCGTCGGCGCGTAAACCTGCTTTGATGCCTCCACCAGCAACACGCCGCCGCCATACCACGGCAGCGCCCTGCCAACCTGCTCCCAGAACCCCGCCGTCCGCAGCCAGAACCGCCCTGTCGAGGGCGGCGCGAACAAAGTGGTCAGGCTGCGCTCAGGCGTAAAGCCATGCTTGCGCAACTGCGCCTCCAACTGCCCCGGCGAATAGGGCCGCCCATAGCCGAACGGCGTGCCATCGCGCCGCGCCCACATCCCCGCCCGGTTCGGCACGATGAACAACGCCCGCCCGCCCGGCCCCAACACCCGATGCGCCTCGTCCAGCACCGCGCCGGGGTTTTCCGATGTCTCCAGCCCGTGCAGCAGCACCAGCCGGTCGACAAACCCGGTCGAGACCGGCCAATGCGTCTCCTCGCACAGCACCGACACGTTCTCCATCCCCGCAGGCCAGGGCATCACCCCCTGCGGCCCCGGCATCAGCCCCATCACCCGGCGCGACACCTCCAGATAGGGGCGCAGCAACGGCACCGCAAAGCCGAACCCGGCCACCGTCTGCCCCGCCAGCACCGGCCACAGCTTGACCACCTGATCCCGGATCGCCCGCTGCGCCACCCGGCCCAACTGGGTGCGGTAATAGAAATTGCGCAGATCAAGCACGTCAAGATGCATTGCAGGCTACCCGTCCTTGCGCCAAACTGCGCCCTACATATCCATTTGCACCTGCATTGCCAAACCCCAACGGCAGCGCCCTTGCCCGAAAGGCCCGCCATGCCGCTGGAACTCGTCACCATCCCCTGCCGCAGCGATAACTACAGCTTTCTGCTGCACGATGCCGAAACCGGCGAAACCGCCGTGGTCGATGTGCCCGATGCCGCCCCGATTCTCGCAGCACTTACCGCCCGCAACTGGACCCTCACCGATATCCTGCTCACCCACCACCACGGTGACCATATCGACGGCGTGCCCGCCCTCGTCGCCGCCACTGGTGCGCGCGTCACCGGCAACGCCGCCGACGCCGCCCGCCTGCCACCACTGGACCGCGCGCTCACCGAGGGCCAAACCTTCACCCTCGGCCATGATATCGCCCACATCATCGACGTGCCCGGCCACACCCTCGGCCACATCGCCTTTCACTTCCCCGAATCCGGGCTCGCCTTCACCGCCGACAGCCTGATGGCCGGCGGCTGCGGCCGCCTGTTCGAAGGCACGCCCGCGCAAATGTGGGCCAGCCTGTCAAAACTGGCGGCCCTGCCGCCCGAAACCCTGATCTGCTCGGGCCACGAGTACACCACCACCAACCTCGCCTTCGCCGCCACCATCGAGCCTGAAAACCCGCGCCTGAAGGCCCGCATCGCCGCCACCGCCGCCCTGCGCGCGCAAAACCAGCCCTCCGTGCCGTCACGTCTGCGCGACGAGTTGGCCACCAACCCTTACCTTCGTGTCCACCTGCCCCATATCAAGGCAACACTCGGCCTTCCCCACGCCACCGACGCCGAATCCTTCGCCGAAATCCGCGCCCGCAAAGACCGCTTCTGAGTCCATTCCGCCACGCCCCGTTCACAATTTGCAGATAAATCGGCCCAATCCAAATACTTCCCAAGATAGGGCTTGAAACCGCCTCAATAAAACCGATCCTTAAGCTTATGAGGTCAGGGTTGAAAGGCGCCACAAGGCCGCTGATCGACCCGCAGGACAGGAGCACGAAACAAGTGCCATCATTTTCCACCACACTCGAACAAGCCATTCATGGCGCGCTCGCCCTCGCCAATGCCCGCCGTCACGAGCTTGCCACGCTGGAGCATCTGCTGCTCTCGCTGCTGGACGAGCCTGACGCGGCTGCGGTGATGAAGGCCTGCTCGGTCAACCTGACCGAGTTGCGCAAAACCCTGGTGGATTTCATCGACGATGATCTCTCCACGTTGGTAACCGACGTTGAGGGTTCTGAGGCCGTCCCCACCGCCGCGTTTCAGCGCGTGATCCAGCGTGCCGCGATCCATGTGCAATCCTCGGGCCGCACCGAAGTGACAGGCGCGAACGTGCTGGTCGCGATCTTTGCCGAGCGCGAATCGAACGCCGCCTTCTTCCTGCAAGAACAGGACATGACCCGCTACGATGCGGTGAACTTCATCGCGCACGGCGTCGCCAAAGACCCGTCTTTCGGCGAGCCGCGCCCGGTGACGGGTGCCGAAGAACATCACGAAACCCCGAAGGCCGAAGCGGGCGACGCCAAGGAATCCGCCCTTTCCAAATACTGCGTCGATCTCAACGTCAAAGCCCGCAAAGGCGATGTCGATCCTCTGATCGGCCGCGAAGCCGAGGTGGAACGCTGCATTCAGGTGCTCTGCCGCCGCCGCAAGAACAACCCGCTGCTGGTGGGCGATCCCGGCGTTGGCAAAACCGCCATCGCCGAAGGTCTGGCGTGGAAAATCGTCAACCACGAAACTCCCGAAATTCTCGCTCACGCCACCATCTTCTCGCTCGACATGGGCGCGCTGCTGGCAGGCACCCGGTACAGAGGCGATTTCGAGGAACGCCTGAAAGCCGTGGTGAAAGAGATGGAAGATCACCCCGACGCGATCCTGTTCATCGACGAGATCCACACCGTCATCGGGGCGGGTGCCACCTCTGGTGGTGCGATGGATGCCTCCAACCTGCTGAAGCCCGCGCTTCAGGGCGGCAAGCTGCGCTGCATGGGCTCCACCACCTACAAGGAATTCCGCCAGCACTTCGACAAAGACCGCGCCCTGTCGCGCCGCTTTCAAAAGATCGACGTGAACGAGCCGTCCATTGAGGACACCATCAAGATCCTGATGGGCCTCAAGCCTTACTTCGAGGAACATCACGACCTGCGCTACACCCACGAAGCGATCAAAACCGCCGTGGAACTGGCCGCCCGCTATATCCACGACCGCAAACTGCCCGACAAAGCCATCGACGTGATCGACGAGGCCGGGGCCGCCCAACATCTTCTGTCCGATGCCAAGCGCCGCAAAACCATCGGCCCCAAAGAGATCGAGGCTGTTATGGCGAAAATCGCCCGCATCCCGCCGAAAAACGTCTCCAAAGACGATGCCGAAATTCTGCGCGATCTGGAAAAAACCCTCAAACGCGTGGTGTTCGGCCAGGACAGCGCCGTCACCGCGCTCTGTTCCGCCATCAAACTGGCCCGCGCGGGCCTGCGCGAGCCGGAAAAACCCATCGGCAACTACCTGTTCGCAGGCCCCACCGGGGTTGGCAAAACCGAGGTGGCCAAACAACTGGCGGTCTCGCTCGGCGTGGAACTGCTGCGCTTCGACATGTCCGAATACATGGAGAAACACGCCGTTTCCCGCCTGATCGGTGCCCCCCCCGGCTATGTCGGCTTCGATCAGGGCGGCCTTCTGACCGACGGCATCGACCAGCACCCGCATTGCGTGCTGCTGCTGGATGAGATCGAGAAGGCCCACCCGGATGTCTACAACATCCTGTTGCAGGTGATGGATCACGGCAAACTCACCGATCACAACGGCCGCGCGGTCGATTTCCGCAACGTCATCGTGATCATGACCACCAACGCGGGCGCGTCCGAACAGGCCAAATCCGCCATCGGTTTCGGCCGTGACAAGCGCACGGGCGAGGATACCGCCGCGATCGAGCGGATGTTCACCCCCGAATTCCGCAACCGCCTCGATGCCATCGTCTCCTTCGCCTCCCTGCCGCGCGAGGTGATCCTGCAAGTGGTCGAAAAGTTCGTCCTGCAACTCGAAGCCCAACTGATGGACCGCCACGTTCACATCGAACTTCTCCCCGAAGCCGCCGCCTGGCTGGGTGAAAAGGGCTATGACGACCGCATGGGTGCCCGCCCGCTTGGCCGCGTGATCCAGGAACATATCAAGAAACCGCTGGCTGAAGAACTGCTGTTCGGCAAGCTGACCAAAGGCGGTGTGGTGATCGTGGGGGTGAAAGACGATGCCATCGTCCTCACCGTCGAAGAACCCGCCAAACCGCGCCTCACCAAAGCCAAGCCGCCGCTTCTCACGGCGGAATGATCCGGCTCACGGCCCTCCTGCTTCTGGCCCCCGCTTGCATTCTTCCCGCGCAGGCGGGGGCCTTCGATCTCGCCTTCCCCGCCGATTGCAGCCTCGGCGATACCTGCTTCATCCAGCAATATTTCGATCATGACGCAGGCCCCGCAGCCGCCGATTTCACCTGCGGCCCCCTCGTTTATGATGGCCATGACGGCACCGACATCGCCCTGCCCAGCGTCGCCGCCATGGCCGCAGGCACCGCAGTTCTTGCCGCGGCCCCCGGCACCGTCAAAGGCACCCGCGACGGCATGCAAGATATCGCCGCCAGCGACCCCGCCGCCCCTTCGGTTGAAAACCGCGAATGCGGCAACGGCGTGGTGATTGAGCATGGCAACGGCTGGGAAACCCAATATTGCCACCTGCGCCAAGGCAGCATCATCGTCGCCAAAGGTCAGCAAATTGAAGCCGGCACCCCGCTCGGCCTGATTGGCATGTCGGGTCAGGCAGATTTTCCGCATGTGCATCTCAGCGTCCGCCAGAACGGCAGCGAAGTCGATCCCTTCGCGCCAAGCCTGCAAACCTGCGGTGCCGCCCCCACAGATACGCTTTGGCAAACCCCTCCCCCCTATACCCCCGGCGGCATCATCGACGCCGGTTTCTCCGCCGAAGTCCCTGAATTTGATGCCATAAAAGCCGGATTGCCCGCGCCGGCCCTCACCACAAAATCCCCCGCCCTCGTGTTTTGGGCGCATGTCTTTGGCGCGCGCGCCGGCGATACCCTGCTGATCGAGGTTACCGGCCCCGAAGGTCAGTTGCTCGCCGAACGCATCTTGCTTGAGAAAACTCAGGCCCGGCTTTTCCGCGCCGTGGGCAAACGCCTGAAAACCGCGGGCTGGCCCATCGGCACCTACCAGGGCACCGCCATCTTGCTGCGCGGCGACAGTGAAATTGATCGGTTCCGCACCAGCCTCACCCTTGCCAACTGACCCCTACCGTTCGGTCAGCTTCAACTCGATCCGCCGGTTCTGCGCCAGCGCCGCCTCGTCATCACCGAAAGCCACCGGCTGATACTCGCCAAACCCCGTCGCCGCCAACCGCGTCGGCGGAAAGCCCAGCTCGTCCTGCATGAACCGCACCACCGACAGCGCCCGCGCCTGCGACAACTCCCAGTTGTCGACA
>JANNAV010000165.1:0-2276 GCA_031384695.1 Paracoccaceae bacterium | reverse complement strand
GCCATGGACGATGAGCCGTTGCTTTCGGTGATCTCGGACACCACGCGGATGGTATAGGGGAAGTCGGTCGCGGCGGGCAGCACGGCTTGCAGCGCGCGCCATGCCAGTTTGCCGTGGCCGATTTCACGACGACCCGGAGGGCCAAAGCGGCCGACCTCGCCCACCGAATAGGGCGGGAAGTTGTAGTGCAGCATGAAGTTCATTTTCGAGGTGCCGGTGAGGGCATCGATGAACTGCTCGTCTTCGCCGGTGCCTAGGGTGGTGACCAGCAAGCCCTGGGTTTCGCCACGGGTAAAGAGCGCCGAGCCATGGGTGCGCGGCAGGATGCCGGTTTCGCAGACGATGGGGCGGATGGTGCGGGTATCGCGGCCATCAATGCGCGGCGCGCCGTTGATGATATCGCCGCGCAGCACGGATGCTTCGAGTTTCTTGATCGCCGAGCCGAGGTTTTCATCGGCCTTATCCGTGTCGGACAGGCTGGCCTTGATCATGCTCACGGCGTTCGAGATGGCGGTGGTGCGGTCTTGCTTGTCACGGATGGCGAAAGCGGCGCGCATTGCGGCTTCGCCTGCGGTTTGCACGGTGGCATAGAGCGCCGAGTAATCCGGCGGGGTGAAGTTGAACGGCTCTTTCGCGGCATCTTCGGCGAAGTCGATGATCAGGTCGATCACCGGCTGGATCGCGGCATGGGCGAATTTCACAGCACCCAGCATTTCTGCCTCGGACAGCTCGTAAGCTTCGGATTCCACCATCATCACGGCGTCTTTGGTGCCGGCAACCACCAGATCAAGCCGCTGTTCGGGCTTTTCGCGCAGCTTGTGCATATCGTCGCAATCGGGGTTCAGCACGTATTCGCCGTTCACAAAGCCGACGCGGGCGGCGGCAATCGGGCCCATGAAGGGCGCGCCGGAAATGGTGAGGGCGGCGGAGGCTGCGATCATCGCCAGCACGTCGGGCTCGTTCACCAGATCATGCGACAGCACGGTCACGATCAGCAGCACTTCGTTCTTGAAGCCATCCACGAACAGCGGGCGGATCGGACGGTCGATCAGGCGCGAGGTGAGGGTTTCTTTTTCGGACGGGCGGGCTTCACGTTTGAAAAAGCCGCCTGGCACTTTGCCGGCGGCGTAATAGCGTTCCTGATAATGCACGGTCAGGGGGAAGAAATCCTGCCCCGGTTTTGCCGATTTCGCGAAGGTGACGTTGGCCATCACCGAGGTTTCGCCCAAAGTGGCGATCACCGAGCCGTCGGCCTGGCGCGCAACCTTGCCGGTTTCCAGTGTCAGGGTTTCATTGCCCCACTGGATTGATTTCTTGATAACGTTGAACATTGATCGTTCCCTATATGGAAGCACCCACCGGCCCCTTGCCTGTGTCTTCCGTTTGCATGGCGGCCCCATTGCCGCCGCCCCCTATCCTTTGCATGTGGCCGGGGGCGGGCCTCACGTCGCAGATTGCGCGCGTCTACAGCAAATGCGGGCCGATGGGAAGGGCGCAGAAAACGCAGGTCATGGCGAGGGGCGGTTTGAAAACAGTGGTCATGTATCCTTTGGCCGTTTAGGGTTCCGACAAACCTTTTCCTGGAGCAAAGCGTTTGCAGTCGCCCCTTCCCCCGGCCCCCGAAGAAAGCCTTGCGGCAGAGCTGGGTCTGGCGCGGGCGCGCGAAGCGGCGCTGCGCGAGATCCTCGATCTGATCAGCCAGAGCCGCGGAGATGCCACCCCGGTGTTCGATGCGGTTGTTCACCGGGCGGCCGATCTGTGCGGCGCCGAGGCGGCTGGGCTGGTCATCGGCAAGGCGGGCGACCGGGTCCAGCGCGCTGCAAGCCATTTTGGCATCGCCCCGGAAGGCATCAGCATGTACGAGCGTGGCGAGGTATCCATGGACCCCGACATCTCGATTGCGGCGCGGGCGATCCTCACGGGCACGACCATCCACATTCCTGACATGATAGATACCGACGGGTACCGAAACGGCGTCAGCCACTATGTGTCGGCGGTTCACGATACGGGTTCGCGCAGCCAGCTGTTCGTACCGCTGCTCGCGGCACAGGGGGGAACGGGTTGCATCTTGCTCAACCGCAAAGAGGTTCGTCCCTTCTCGCCCGACGAGATCGGGTTGGTGGAAACCTTCGCCTCGCAGGCCGTCATCGCCATCGAGAACGCCCACCAGTTCCGCGAGTTGCAGACCCGGCTGGAGCGCGAGGCGGCGATCCGGGACATTCTGTCGGTCATCAGCCAGAGTCGGGACGACGACGCGCCGGTGTTTGACCTGATCG
>JANNAV010000157.1:0-2420 GCA_031384695.1 Paracoccaceae bacterium | reverse complement strand
TGGCCAAGGCAAGGGCGGCCCCCAGCGAATGGCCGAGCAGGTGGACGCTGTCATGCGCGCGGGTGGCATCGTCGAAGGCGTCAACCATCATGCGGGCCAGATCGGCAAAGCTGGCCACCTGGCGGTGGGGTGATTTGCCATGGCCCGGCAGATCAATGCGGATCAGCGGGCGGTCGGCGGGCAGACACTTTTCCAGCGGCGCCCAGCTTTGGCTGTCTGCGGTAAAGCCGTGGATCAGCACAAGGGGCAAGCCGGTGCCTTTGCGGTGGCTGATGTGCAGCGGGCCGGGTTGCGGCAGCCAGAGGGCGGGTGACGTGTGCGGTGTGACGGTGGATGGTTGTGGGACGTCGCCTTGCTGGACACGGCCAAGTGGGCCGGTGCCGGGGATGTCGGCGATGTTCAGGCCCGCAGCCCTGGCCGCGGCGCGTGCGGCGGGTGTGGCGCGTGTGGAGCCACCTTCGAGCGGTGGGGTGGGCGTGGGCGTGGGCACGATAATGGGTGCGACTGCGGGCTGTTCGACCAAAGGTGTGGGTTCGGGGGCGGGTTTTGCAGGCGCTGCCGCAATGACCTCAGCTTCGGCATAGATCAGCGCGATGACGGTGCCGACGGGGACGCGGTCACCGGGTTGCGCGGTCACGCTGTGCAGGCGGCCGGTTGCCGGCGATTCCACCTCCATCGCGGCCTTGTCGGTTTCGATATCGAACAGGGCGGCCCCTTTGGCCACCATGTCACCTGGCGCCACATGCCACACAGCAAGGGTGCCATGCGTCATGTCCATATCGACCTTGGGCAGGATCACTTCGGTGGGCATGACTTACACCTGACGGGTGGCAAGGCGGCGGGCGGCGGCCTCAATCGTGTCCACCTGCGGTACCGACGCGCGTTCCAGATCGGGGTTATAGGGCACCGGCGCATCCGCCGCCCCCAGCCGGATGATCGGCGCATCCAGATAATCGAACGCATCGCTTTCGGCCACCATGGCGCTGATTTCCGCGCCGACGCCAAACGCCTTGACGCCTTCGTATACCACCATCAACCGCCCGGTCTTGCGCACGGAGGCAAGAATAGTGTCATGGTCGATGGGCCGGATGGACCGCAAATCAATCACCTCGGCGCTGATCCCGTCCGCGGCCAGCCTTTCCGCCGCCTCCAGCGCACGGTGCACCATGATCGACCCTGCCACGATGGTCAGATCACGCCCTTCGCGGCGCAGGGCAGCCTTGCCGATCGGGGTCAGATAACTGCCTTCCGGCACATGGCCCTTCATTTTGTAGAGAAGCTTATGCTCGAATATCATCACCGGATCGGGGTCCGCCAAGGCGGCCAGCAGCATGCCCTTGGCGTCTTCGGGGGTCGATGGTTGCAACACCTTGAGCCCCGGCACATGGCCAAACCAGGCCTCGATGCTTTGGCTGTGCTGTGCGGCGGCCCCGGTGCCAGACCCGGACGGCATGCGGAACACCACCGGCACCGATGCCTCGCCGCCCAGCATGTAACGCAGCTTGGCCGCCTGATTGACGATCTGTTCCATCGCCAGCATGGCAAAATCGGAAAACTGAAATTCAAAGATGGGTTTGAGGCCCGTCAGCGCTGCCCCCACGGCAACCCCGGCACCGCCCAGTTCGGAAATCGGCGTGTCCATCACCCGGTCGGGGCCGAAGCGGTCGATCAGATCCAGCGTTACCTGAAACGCACCGCCGTAAACGCCGATATCCTCGCCCATCAGGATCACCGCCGGGTCGGCCTGCATGGCGATGGCCATCGCCTCGCGGATCGCCTCGGCATAAGACAGCGTGCGGGTGGCGGAGTCACTGGGCATGGCGTTCATCTTAATGCTCTGCATAAACATAGCGGGTGACTTCGGATATATCCGGCGAAGGCCCGGCCTTGGCAAAGACAATGCCTGCCTGCACATCCGCAATCGCCGCCTCGGCAATCGCCTCTGCGCCCGCGGCGTCCAGAATGCCATGCGCAATCAATTCGGCCTGAAACCGCGCAATCGGGTCGCGCGTCTTCCACTCCTCAATCTCTTCCTTGGTGCGGTACCGGTTGCGGTCCGATTTGGAATGCCCACGCCAGCGGTAGGTCAGGTTTTCCACCAATGACGGGCCATCCCCCGCCCGTGCCCGCGCAATGGCTATGTGCAGCGCCTCGGCCACGGCGGAAAAATCATTGCCGTCCACGGTAACACCCGGCATCGCATAGGCAACCGCGCGGTCGGCAATATGCGTCACCGCAGTCGACCGGGCCGTTGACGTGGACATGCCATAGCCATTGTTCTCGCACACGAAAATCACCGGCAGCTTCCAGACCGACGCCATATTCAGCGCCTCGTGAAACGCGCCCTCGTTGTTGGCACCGTCGCCAAAGAAACACACTGTGACATCGGATTTGCCCAGCCGTTTCGCCGACAGGGCCGC
>JANNAV010000146.1:0-33901 GCA_031384695.1 Paracoccaceae bacterium | reverse complement strand
TGATCCAACTCTAAAACGATCCGTTCACGACCAAGCCAGTGACGATCCAACCACCGTCACCGTCCGGCAAGTTCAAGGTGCCGGACGGTGCCTCCTTTGTCGCATGGGAGGCTGGAATAGTCATAAGACAAGCCTGTTGCGGACAATCGGGTTCAGCCCTCTGAATCAGATTGAAGGAAATCCGCTTTAGTCGGCAGCGTCGGGCAGTTCGGCGGCGAGAAACCGCTCGAACGCGTCAAGATCAACCGGCTCAAACTGCCCGAACCCCTGCATCCACACCGAAGTGGCGCGCAGGGCATCAGGTTCCAGTTTGCACCATTTCACCCGGCCGCGCTTTTCCTGGCTGATCAGGCCCGCGTCCGCCAGGATGATCAGGTGCTTTGAGATCGCCGCCAGCGACATCTGAAACGGCTGCGCCACATCCGTGACCGCCATGTCATCTTCCAGCAGCATCGTCAGGATTGCCCGCCGGGTGGGGTCGGCGAGGGCGGAGAATACGCTGTCGAGGCTTTGGGTCATCGGGCGAATATGGCGGCTGCGCGCGAAATCGTCAACCGGCAGGTTGAATATCATGGCGGTATCGGGATGGCACTGGTCAAGATTTAATCACTTTCTTTCAATGGCTTGCTTAATTCCCGGGGGGCTTGACTCGAGGCCCGCCGAACCCTAGTTTCCGCCCAGAATGACTGGGGGCTTTTGGGCCGTGGTAAGTGAAGCTGAACGCTCTGAACTGGACGCGTTGGCAAAGCGGATTGCTGCGGCAAAACTGGCGGCGGCACCGCGCCGCAACCCGCAGGCAGACAACCACTCGCAGGCGCAGCTTGCCTGGCGGATGGTGATCGAACTGGTGGCCGGTCTGGCGATTGGCTTTGGTATCGGATACGGGCTTGATACCCTTTTGGGCACCATGCCGTTGTTTTTGATACTGTTTATATTGGCGGGCTTTGCGGCGGGGGTGAAAACCATGCTGCGCTCGGCCAAAGACGTGCAGGAACGGCAGGCCGCCATCGATGCGGCTGAAAAAGGGGACGTGTAGCGTGGCAGGCGAAGCAGAAGCCGAGGGCGGTCTGGTGTTCCATCCGCTGGACCAGTTCAAGATCCATCCGCTGTTCGGCGATGGCCCGATCGAATGGTACACCCCCACCAATGCCACGTTGTGGATGGGCATCGCGGCGCTGGCGATCATTCTTGTTTTCGTTACCGGCTCCCAAGGCCGGGCGCTGGTGCCTTCGCGGATTCAATCGGTTGGCGAGATGATCTACGGCTTCATCTACAAGATGGTCGAGGACGTGACCGGCCATGATGGCGCGAAGTATTTTCCGGGCATCATGACGCTGTTTCTGTTCATCCTGTTCACCAACTTTCTGGGCCTGTTGCCGATGTCTTTCACCCCCACATCGCATATTGCGGTGACGGCGGTGCTGGGGTTCGGGGTGTTTTTCTTCGTGACGCTGCTGGGCCTGTTCAAACACGGTATCAGCTTTCTGGGCCTGTTCTGGATGAAGGAAGCGCCGCTGATCCTGCGCCCGGTGATCGCGATCATCGAGATAATCTCGTATTTCGTGCGTCCGGTCAGCCATTCCATTCGTCTGGCGGGCAATATCATGGCTGGTCATGCGGTGATCAAGGTGTTTGCGGGCTTTGCCGCGATTGCCTTGATCTCGCCGGTGTCGGTGCTGGCCATCACGGCAATCTACGGACTTGAGGTGCTGGTTGCCGGCATTCAGGCCTACGTGTTCACCATCCTGACCTGCGTTTACCTGAAAGATGCGCTGCATCCCGGGCACTGAACAGGCGCAAGGCAGTTAACCTACAACCTTAAAATCTTAGGAGAAGATCATGGAAGGCAATATCGCTCAAATGGGGCAGTTCATCGGTGCTGGCCTTGCGGCCATCGGTTCCGGTGCGGCGGCCATCGGGGTTGGCCATGTGGCGGGCAATTTCCTTGCCGGGGCACTGCGTAACCCGTCGGCGGCTGGCTCGCAAACCGCGACCCTGTTCATCGGCCTGGCTTTCGCCGAAGCGCTGGGGATCTTTTCGTTCCTCGTGGCGCTGCTGTTGATGTTCGCAGTCTGATCTGACGTCAGGGGTGCCGCCATGGTGCGGCGCCTCTGAAAGTTCCCAAAGGTCCGACGGAGAACGATATGGCGACGACTGAAACAGCACATGAGGCCGGGTCTGCGGGCATGCCGCAGCTGGATTTCTCGACCTTTCCTAACCAGATCTTCTGGCTTGTGGTCACGCTACTGGTGATCTACTTTGTGCTGTCGCGGGTGGCTTTGCCGCGCATCGGCTCGGTTCTGGCCGAGCGCAGCGGCACGATCACCAATGATCTGGCGGCGGCGGAGGAGCTTAAGCAAAAGGCGGTGCAGGCCGAGGCGGCGTATCAGGACGCCTTGCTGCGCGCGCGGGCGGAGGCGAACCGGATCGGCACCGAGACCAAGGCGGATATTCAGAAAGACCTGAACAAGGCCATCGCCAAAGCCGATGTCGAGATTGCGGCCAAGGCGGCGGAATCGGAAGGCGTGATTGCCGAAATCCGGCAGGGCGCGGTGGCGGCGATTGCCGAAGTGGCGCGCGACACGGCGAAAGAGCTGGTTGCGGCGCTGGGCGGCAGCATGGATGCCAAAGCGGTGACGGCGGCGGTTGCCGCGCGGATGAAAGGATAGAGGCGATGAAGCGGAGCATCCTTGTCATAGCGGCGCTTGCGGCCACGCCCGCCTTTGCGGCCACCGGCGCGTTCTTTTCGCTGCACAACACCAACTTCGTGGTGTTGCTGGCGTTCATCGTGTTCATCGGCATCCTGCTGAAGGTGAAGGCGCCGGCAAAGATCGCCGCGATGCTGGACGCGCGGGCGGCGCAGATTCGCGCCGATCTGGCAGAAGCGCGGGCCCTGCGCGACGAGGCGCGCAACCTGCTGTCGTCATATGAGAAAAAGCAGAAAGACGTGTTGGAGCAATCTGAGCGCATCGTCGCGGCGGCGCGGGACGAGGCGATGGCGGCGGCCAAGCAGGCCAAGGCCGATCTCAAGGCCTCCATCGCGCGGCGGATGGCGGCGGCGGAAGAGCAGATCGCCTCAGCGCAGGCGGCTGCCGTGCGGCAGGTGCGCGAACAGGCGGTGATGGTGGCGGTGGCTGCGGCGGGCGACGTTCTGACCAAGCAGATGACGGCCGAAAACACCGCCGCCTCGATCGATGCGGCGATTGCGCAGGTTGAGGCGAAGATGCACTGAAACCGGGTGATCCGGCCAAAAAACAGCCCGGTTTGCGCCGGGCTTTTTCATGTCACCCTACCGGCTGGTTTCGTGGTGCAGGCGTTGCAGGGCGACGCCTTCGTTACGCTCGGCCCGGATCTGATCTTCCATCGAGCGTTCGACGAAATTCAGATGCGTCTCAACCGCCGCCCGCGCCGCCGCCGGATCGCGCGCCTGCAAACCGGCGTTGATGGCGCGGTGCTGATCCAGCAGTTGCTCGCGGGTGGTGCGGTTTTTGAACATCATCTGGCGGTTGTAGAACACCCCCTCGCGCAGCAGATCGTACATCGTGCGCATCATGTGCAGCATCACCACATTATGGCTGGCCTCGATGATCGCCATATGGAACGAGGCGTCAAGGGCGGCCTCGTCTGTCGGGTCGCGCTTTTGGTGGGCGGCTTCCATCTTGGTGAAAATGGTGCCGATCACCGCCATATCGGTATCGGAACCAAGGCGGGCGGCGCGGTCGGCGGCCAGCCCTTCCATATCGCGGCGAAAGGCGATGTAATCGAACATCGCCTCGGCATGGGTGGAAAACAGGCCGACCAGTGCCGGGGAGAACGCCGAGCCCAGCACTTCGGCCACATAAATCCCGGCGTTGGGGCGGCTGGACAGCAGGCCACGGCTTTGCAGATCGGCCACCGCATCGCGCAGGCTGGGGCGCGAGACGCCCAGCCGGTCGGAAAGTTCACGCTCGGAGGGCAGGCGTTCGCCCGGGCGCAAAATGCCGCGCAGGATCAGCAATTCGATCTGATGCACCACGGAACTGGCAAGCTTTTCGGGGGTGATTTTCTGGTATGGCATGCGGCACCTTGCGATTGGTTTGAATATATGACCAATCGGGCGCGCCCTCAATGAAAAAGGGCCGGAATTAAAAAGGGCCGGGGGATGCCCGGCCCTTGTGTGGTTGTGAAAGCTTCAGTTTGTCGGGCGGATGATGATTTCCACCCGGCGGTTCTGCGACCGGCCTTCCGGGGTCAGGTTGGTGGCGATGGGTTGTTCCTCGCCCCGGCCGATGGTGGCGATGCGGCCCGAAGGCACGCCGCTGTCGCGCAGGATATTGGCCACCGAAACCGCGCGGCGCTGGGCCAGATCCTGATTATAGGCGGCGGCGCCCGAGTTGTCGGTGTGGCCCACCACCTCGATCCGGCTGTTGGGATAGCGGATCAAGTTGTTGGCCACGGCGCGGATATCATAGGCGAGGTCGGGCCGCAGGGTGGCGCTGTCAGTGGCGAACAGCACGTCTTGTGGCATGTTGACCACCAGATAATCGCCGTTGTTCGTCACCGAAATGTTGGAATTGCCGATCGAGCCGCGCAGGTCGGCGGCTTGCTGATCCAGATCATTGCCGATGGCGCCGCCGATCGCAGCGCCGATGGCACCGCCGACAACGGCCTTGCCAAGCTTGCTGCCGCCGTTGGAGGTGCCGCCCGCAACCGCGCCGATCAACCCGCCGATCACCGCACCATTGCGGGCGCGGGCGTTGGGATCATTGGGGTAGGCGTTCGGATCGACGCAGGCGGTCAGCGCGAAAATGCCAAGGGCGCCAACCGTCAGGGGAGTTTTGAAAATCATGGGATGTCTTGCCTTCTTCAGGGGTCAGGCCGCGCGGGCCCTTGGCGCGAGGATATAACAGCCTTCCCCGCGCCGGGACAGGGCACGCCTGCACCCGGCAGATTTCCGCCCATCAAACGCAGATATCAAACACTGGCATCCGCCCGCGCCGCCTCCCAGCCCAGCATGGCGCGCTTGACGGGCAGGCCCCAGTGATAGCCGCCGAGCCCCCCTGATTTGCGCAATGCCCGGTGGCAGGGGATCAGAAAGCTGATCGGATTGCGGCCCACCGCCGTGCCCACCGCGCGCTGCGCCTTTGGGGTGCCTGCCGCCGTTGCCAGTTCGGAATAGGTGGTGACATGGCCGCTGGGAATGCGCAGCAGCGCCTCCCACACCTTGATCTGAAACGGCGCGCCGATGAGGTACAGCGGCGTCGGCCCCGCGCCTGCGCCTTTGTTGCCAAACATGCCCGGCACCCAGGGGCGCAGCAGGTCCGGGTTTTCGACAAAATCCGCCTTTGGCCAGCGCGCGCACAAATCCTGCATCGTCCCGGCCTTGCCGATCTCGGCGGCGAAACCGATGCCGCAGATGCCTTTGTCGGTGCCCATCACCAGTGCCGCGCCAAAGGGGCTGTCGAACCAGCCCCAGAATATCGTCAGACCGGCGCCACCCTTGGCGTAATCACCGGGGCTCATCGCCTCCCAGCGCAGGAACAGATCATGCAGGCGGCCGGTGCCCGAAAGCCCGGTATCCAGCGCGGTATCCAGCAGGGTAAAGCGATCCGCCAGCATCCGGCGGGCATGATCCAGCGTCAGGTATTGCTGATAGCGTTTGGGCGAAACCCCCACCCATTGCGAAAACAGCCGCTGAAAATGTGCCGGGCTCATGCCCATGGCCGCCGCCAGATCATCAAGCGACAGCGATGCCCCCCCGGCGTCGATGATCTTCACCGCGCGGGCGATGACGCTGTAATGATAGGGCGGGCTCTGGTCGGTCATGGCGATCTCCTGTTGCGGCCAGATTAGGCTGCGCGCGCGCGTTTTGCGACCCGTTTCCTGCGGCATCGGCTTGTGGCACGGCCCCGGCTGGGGCATATCTGCGGCATGGTCAGGCAACTCGATTATCCCGCGATGCAGCGCGTCTTTGCCCGGTTTCAGGCGGACGCGCCGGAGCCTTTGGGCGAATTGCACCATGTGAATGCCTTTACCCTGCTGGTGGCGGTGGCCTTGTCGGCGCAGGCCACCGACAAGGGGGTTAACCGGGCGACGGCGGGGTTGTTTGCCGTGGCGGATACGCCGGAAAAGATGCGGGCGCTGGGCGAAGAAGCGCTGATCGGGCATATCAGAACCATCGGCCTGTTCCGCAACAAGGCGCGCAATGTGATCCGGTTGTCGCAGCTGTTGATCGAGAATTTCGGCGGCGCGGTGCCGTCATCGCGCGCGGCGTTGCAATCCTTGCCCGGCGTCGGGCGCAAGACGGCGAATGTGGTGCTGAACATGTGGTTCCGACAACCGGCGCAGGCGGTGGACACGCATATCTTCCGGCTGGGCAACCGGTCGGGCATCGCACCCGGGCGCGATGAGGTGGCGGTAGAGCGTGCGATCGAAGATAACGTACCCGCCGAATACCAATTGCACGCGCATCACTGGCTTATCCTGCATGGGCGGTATATCTGCACCGCGCGGAAACCCAAATGCGGCATTTGCCCGATCCGGGACGACTGCCTGTTCGAGGATAAGACCCTATGAAGCGCTATCAGGTGGTTGGCATCGGCAATGCGATTGTCGATGTGTTCTCCAAGGCCGACGACAGCTTTCTGGAGCTGATGGGCATCGACAAGGGCATCATGCAACTGGTGGAGCGCGAGCGGGGCGAACTGCTTTATGCCGCGATGCAGGACCGAGTGCAGGCGGCGGGCGGATCGGTCGCCAACACGCTGGCGGGGTTGGGCAATCTGGGGCTTTCCACCGGGTTCATCGGCCGGGTGCATGATGATGCGCTGGGGCGGTTTTATGCGCAGGCGATGGCCGAAGGCGGCACCGATTTTGTCAACCCACCGGTGGCGGGCGGCAATCTGCCCACCTCGCGGTCGATGATCTTCGTGGCCCCGGATGGCGAGCGGTCGATGAACACCTATCTTGGGATTTCGTCCGAACTCGGCCCCGAGGATGTGGCCGACCGGGTGGCGGGGCAGGCCGACATGCTGTTTCTGGAGGGTTATCTTTACGACAAGCCAAAGGGGATGCAGGCGTTTGAGCGGGCGGGCAAGCTGTGCCAATCGGGCGGCGGGCGGGCGGGCATTTCGCTTTCCGATCCGTTCTGCGTTGACCGGCATCGCGGCGAGTTCCGCCGTCTGGTGCGGGATCTGGATTTCGTGATCGGCAACGAGCATGAATGGGCATCGCTGTATCAGACCGGTCTGGACGGCGCGCTGCGGCAGGCGGTGCAGGATTGCGGGCTGGTGGTGTGCACCCGGTCGGGCGATGCGGTGATCGTGTTGCAGGGCGATCTGCGGGTCGAGGTGCCGGTAAAGCGGGTAACACCAGTGGATGCCACCGGTGCAGGCGATCTTTTTGCAGCGGGCTTCCTGTTCGGGCTGGCCACCGGGCGGCCGCTTGAGGTTGCGGGCCGGATGGGCTGCATCGCCGCCGCCGAGGTGATCAGCCATTTCGGCGCGCGGCCCGAGACGCGGCTGACCGATCTGTTTGCCGCACAGGGCCTGATCTGACCCTGCGTGCGCCTTGCCGTCGGCCGACGTTTTGCGGTAAGGGGCGGGCAAGGACGGCAAGCGCGAAGGAAAAGCGGTGAATTACGGTCAGTCAGGCAGTGCCAAATCGGGCAAGAACACGCCCCGCCACAGCGAGCATAACGCCAAGGGCACCGCAAAGAACCCTTACGGCGCGCGCGCCGGCAAGGAAGAATTGCTGGCCCGGATGAAGGCGGCATCTAAGGCGAAAAAGCCGGAGTGAAGGCTCAGAGCGTGTTGCGCACAATCGGGTGAACCCGATTGTAGGCAACACGCAACATTCCCAAGCTGATCTTGTCCTGGATTGCCTTCAATCTGAATCAGATTGAAGGCAATCCGCTTTAGCTTTCCACCATCATCCCGACGATGATCAGAACCTGATAGTCTTGCTTGCGACAGCCGCTGACCGCTGGCATCGCCACGCCCGGGCGCATCGGGAACACGCCGGTTGGGGTTTTGTCGGGGGTGCAGGATTGCCCGGCTGCGGCGGTGTAAAGCGCGGCGCGGCAGCCAAGATGCGTCACGTCATAAACCGTTGCCCCGTCTGACAGACGCCACGCCTGCTTACCCGCGCTGTCGGGCGCATCAACCGTCAGAACTGCGGTGATCTCGCGCCCGCCCGTCACCACATACTGCCCGGCCGGCAGCGGAAAATCGGGCGCCTCCATGATCAGCCCATGCTCTTCCAGCCACCAGGCGGCCGTATCGAACTGCCAGCCCGAGGCGGCTTTCCCGGCATTGGCCAGCAAATCCTGATAGTTGGCCGACCGAACCCCGCGCGGGCCGGGGTCCACCGCCCAGAACCCCCAGCTAGCGGCATCGGTCCCCGAGGTGGCCGCAGAATCGCCCAAGGCCGCGATGTACTGGGTGTCACCCCGCAGGAATGTGGCTTCGGCATGGGCAGGCAACGCGGCCAGCAGGGCAAGGCCCGGCCGGATATGGCGCAGCAGACGCAGGATATTGATCATGGCGTGATCCTTTAAGTTGCAACACAGAACATAAAACCAAACCGCCCGAAGGCAAAAGCATAACTGCGCGATCAGGCGCCGCTACCGCACCGCGTCCAGTTCCGCATCGGCAAGCGTGCAATCACGGATCACATCGGCACCGCAGCGGCGGGGTTGCAAATCGGTGGTCAGGCAGATCCGCACCTCCTGAATTTTGCCTGCATCGCAGGTGATGGTGATCTGATCGCGGCCAAGGCCCGGGTTGCTTTCCACAAAGGCATCCTCGATTACCGCAGCAGGAACGATCAGGTCTTTGGAAACCCTCGCAAATATTGGCGGGATGGTGACCGACCGGTACGCCTTGCGCATCAGGGCGTAATAGTCGGTGGCGGGCAGGCCCGAACAGCGGCCGTGCTTTTTCCACTGGTGCCACGCCACGCCAGAACCGCCCGTCACATCCGCCATCGCCTCGGACAGGCCGCGCGACGGATCACGCCGGGGGGTGCGGCAATAGCTTGGATAGCCGTCCTCATATTGCGGCCAGAGGCCATGCAGGGTGAATGTCAGGTTGCGGCCCGCATCGCATTGCGGATCGGCGCGGTCATCGCCCGTAAGGTCGCACCAGTTGGCCGACCAGCTTAACGCCATCACATAGTAATCGAATTCGCCCGCAACCTCGTTTTCCGCCAGCGCGGGTTGCGCGAAAATCGCCGTAAAAGCCATGGCAAGAGACAATCGCATTTCCACTTTCCTCGCGCGTGAAACGGCAGTATAGCAGGCAGTGAATTCCCTGAAAGCGTGGAAGTCGCGGCCGCCGAACGAACCTCGGGCCGCAACCGTTTTCCCGGTCCGGGAAAGATTTGTAAAGGCCCGCCCCCCGGCGTGGGCAAGCTGAAAGGTTGATCCGATGTCCAAGCCCCTGATGTCCAAGGCTACCGCTGTCTGGCTGGTGGATAACACCACGCTGACCTTCCGGCAGGTGGCCGAGTTCTGTGGCATGCACGAGCTGGAGGTGCAGGGAATTGCCGACGGCGATGTGGCGACGGGGGTGAAGGGGTTTGATCCGGTTTCCAACAGCCAATTGGATCAGATCGAGATCACCCGGGGCGAGGGCGATCCGCTGTACAAGCTGAAGCTGAAGTTCATCGCCTCGGCGGTGGGCGAGGAAAAGCGGCGCGGACCGCGCTATACACCGCTGTCCAAGCGGCAGGACCGCCCGGCGGCCATCCTGTGGCTGGTGAAGTTTCACCCGGAATTGTCGGATGGGGTGATCGGCAAGCTGGTGGGCACGACGAAGCCCACGATCCAGTCGATCCGGTCGCGCAGCCATTGGAACATCAGCCAGATCACCCCGATTGATCCGGTGGCGCTGGGCTTGTGCCGCCAGACCGAGCTGGATGCATCTGTACAGGCGGCGGCGCGCAAGAAGGCCGCGAGCGGCACGGTGATGACGGATGACGAGCGGCGCAAGCTGGTGTCCACCGAGCAAAGCCTTGCGATGGATACCGAGCCGAAGATGCCGTCGGGCCTCGCCGGTCTGGAAGGGTTTGGTGCCACCCAACGCGAAGAAAAAGCCGCCGATTACTCGGATGCCGAAAGCTTTTTCACCATGCCGCACGCCGAGGATGACGAAGAAGAAGAAGACGATATCCGCCGCTGAACGGATCACCCCGCGCGCCCGCAGGGGGTTCGGCGCACTGCCGGGCCGGAAGCGGCTTTCCGGACGCACCCTGCCGCCGCTCCGGCCAAACCCGTCCCCCCGTTCTTCATTGCCCAAATATCCCACAGGGGTGCGGGGGTGTGAAACCCCCGCGTCTGGCAGTGGGTGCGGGGGTGTGAAACCCCCGCTATTTTCCGGCAAGGCGTTTCCCAGTTCATGCCCGGCCAGCGGTGCCCGAAAGCGTGACCGGATCAATACCCATGCCGCGCAGGGCACCGGCCCATTTCGCGGCGTCATTGCTGCCAAAGATCAAGCCGCTGCTGCCGGTGCCTGTCAGCCAGTCATTGCGCGCGATCTCGGATTCCAGTTGCCCCGGGCCCCAGCCGGAATATCCCAGCGCCAGCAGCGCTTGCGCGGGCCCCTCGCCTTTTGCCACCGCCTTCAGCACATCAAGCGTGGCCGTCATGCCAAAGCCCACCCCACCCGGCCCCCTGCCGATGGTCATCGTGGCAGGCCCGTTGGTATAATCCGGCGAATGCAGCACAAAGCCGCGCCCCCGCTCCACCGGGCCGCCGAAATGCACCAGAATATCGCGGTCCCTGCGCGGTTCGGGCAGGCCAAGCTTTGCCAGCAAGCCGCTGAACGACAGGTCTTTGACCGGCTTGTTCACGATCAGGCCCATCGCCCCGTCGGCACTATGCGCACAGACCACAATCACCGACCGATCGAACCGCGGGTCGTTCATCCCGGGCATTGCCACCAGAAGCTGACCGCACAAATCCATCGAATCGCCCCTGTTGCGCGCCTGTGGCTGCAGGATGACCGAAACCCGGGGGCGATTCAAACGCTTGGGCCGGACATCGCAACGCCGCCCTGCGCGATTGCGCCCGGCCCGGGCGTCGGCTCACGAAAAACCGGCGGCACCGTCGCCACAACGTGATTTCCCTCTGCCCGGCATCGGGCTAAGATGGCCCTTATGAGTATAAAGCACCTGCACCGCACCGTTCTGACCGCCCTGCTGCTGGGGTTCGCCACCATCGCGGCGGCGCAACAGGCGGATGCGATCCGCGAGGCCGCTATCCTTGCCGGGTGGCGCACGCCGGGTGGCACCCGGATGGCCGCCTTCGCGCTGACGCTGGATCCGGGCTGGAAAACCTATTGGCGCGCGCCGGGTGACAGTGGCATTCCACCGCAGTTCGACTGGTCCGGCTCGGTAAATGTGGCGGCGGTGCGCCTGCACTGGCCGCGCCCCGAGGTGTTCACCGTCAATGGCCTGCAACAGATCGGCTATCATGACCGGCTGGTGCTGCCGCTGGAGGTGACGCCCACCGATCCGGCCTTGCCGATGGTGCTGAAGGCCCGCGTCACGCTCGGCGTTTGCAAGGATATCTGCGTGCCTGCCGAATTGCGGCTTGTCAGCGCGCTGGAGGGTGACGGCGCGCCCGACAGCGCCATCCGTGCCGCCCTGCAGGCACAGCCCGCAACGGGCAGCACCGCAGGGCTGGTCAGCATCACCTGCGATGTGGCCCCGATCAGGGATGGCCTTGCCATCGCCGCCCGCATCCGGCTGCCCGATCAGGGCGGCCCGGAAACCGTGGTGTTCGAGTCCGGCGATGCCTCGGTCTGGGTGGCCCCCGCCGATGCCCGCCGCGAAGGGGCCACGCTGATCTCAAGCACCGAAATGGTGCCCGCCTCGGGGGCGCCCTTCGCGCTGGACAGATCGGCGGTCATCGTCACGGTGCTTGGCAAAACCGGGGCTGTCGAAATTCACGGCTGCCCGGCGCAAGACTGACCCCCCCCTCACCGTAATCCGCGTCAGCGCGGCCGAGAGGGGGCTCGATGCCCCCCGAGGTCGCGGCTGGTTTGAGGACGCGGCCGGTTTGAGGACGCGGCCGGTTTGAGGGCCTTTGCGGCAGACCTCAGGCGCGCGAAATCATCGCCAGCCTTGCCGCCAGCCCCAGGAACACTGCCGCTGAAACCCGGCCCAACCAAAGGGCGGCGCTCGGCGAGCCGGTCAGCCGCTGGCCAAGGCTGCCCGCAAACACCCCCAACAGGCCGTTCACCACCAGCCCGCCCGCCGACAGGATCACCCCGAAGATCAGGAACTGCGGCAAAACCGCCCGGTCCGGCACCACGAACTGCGGCACAAAGGCCAGCACGAACAGGATCACCTTCGGATTGGCCAGGTTCACCAGCAAGCCATCCAGAAACGCCCGCGCCGGGCGGATCGGCGCCGTATCTCCCGCCTGCACAGTGCCCGCCCGCGGCCGCGCACCCGCCCCCGCGCGCAAGGTGGCCACCGCGAGCCACAAAAGATAACCGACGCCGAGCCAGCGGATCACCTCGAACAGCCACGGCGCTGCTGCTACCGCCGCCCCAAGCCCCAACCCCGCCAGCGCCACATGCACCATGCCGCCCAGTGCAATCCCCGCATCCGCCGCCAAAGCCGCACGCGGGCCACCTTTCAGCCCCTGGCCGATACAGAACAGCATATCCGCCCCTGGCGTCAGGTTCAGCGCCAAAGCCGCCGGCACAAAGCCCAGCAACACCGGATAATCCACGATCATCGCCCGCGCCTCATGGCAAGCCGCGCAATCTGGCCTGCAATTCCAGCAAATCCGCCCAGGCGTCGCGCTTGGCGGCCGGGTTGCGCAGCAGATGCGCCGGATCGAACATCGGCAGAACCGGCACGTCCGAAGCCGCATGCCACCTGCCCCGCAACCGGCCGATGCCAATCCCGGCCGCACCCGCCGGGCCCAGCAGCATCGCCGCCGCCGCATTGCCCATTGCCACCACCAGCCTGGGCCGGGCGAGGGCGATATGGCGCGCCACAAACGGGCGCATCATGGCAATCTCGCCGGCATCCGGCGCGCGGTCGGACGGCGGCCGCCATGGCATCACCGGGCAAAGGTAAACCCCACCCGCCGCTGCGCCGCCTCCCGCCGCTTCATTGCCGCGCCCAAGGCCTATCGCCGCAAACATCCTGTCGAACAAAATCCCGGCAAGCCCGGCAAAAACCCGGCCTTCCAGATCTTCCTCGCGCCCCGGTGCCGGGCCCAGTACCAGCACCGCCGCCCCCGGCGCGCCTTCGGCGAACACCAGATTGCGCGCGCCCTGCCGCAAGGTGCAATGGGTGTACCCGTCCAGTGCCGCCCGCAACGCCGCCAGATCGCCCGCAGCTCCGGCCGCAGCCCCGGCCGCAGCCGTTGCCGCAGCCATGGCCATCATCAGGGCCGCACCGTCGCCCGCCGTCTGCCCGGACACCGAAACCGGAACCGGCCCCGGCACCGCTTCCGCCGCCGCCACAGTGGCCGCAGGCCGCAGCGCTGCCGCCATCTCATAGCGGTTCACCGCCAGATCGCCAACGCCGTCGCTGATCCCCAGATCAACCTGCCACGCCAAGGCCGCACAGGCCGCGTGCCAGTCTTCGCTGATATCATCGACGATTCCCATGGCGGCAAAACTATGCCCGCACCGCACCACGGACAAGCGCCTTGTCCCGCCCGCCGTCCCTTTCTATAACCGCCGCATCCGATCCCGCCGCCAACGGAGCAGCCGATGACCTTCCGCGCCCGCCACCTGCTTGGCATCGAGCATCTCGCGCCCGCCGAGATCACCACCATCCTTGATCTGGCCGACCGCTATGTCGATCTGAACCGCCGCACGGTGAAGCAATCCGATGTGCTGGCAGGCCTGACCCAGATCAACATGTTCTTTGAGGCCTCCACCCGCACTCAGGCCAGTTTCGAGTTGGCAGGGAAGCGGCTGGGGGCGGATGTCATGAACATGCAGGTGGGCCATTCTTCGGTGAAAAAGGGCGAAACCCTGATCGACACCGCGATGACGCTGAACGCGATGCGCCCCGATCTGCTGGTGGTGCGGCATCCGTCGTCGGGGGCGGTCAACCTGCTGGCCTCCAAGGTGAATTGTGCCGTGCTGAACGCCGGTGACGGGCGGCACGAACACCCGACGCAGGCGTTGCTGGATGCGCTGACCATCCGCCGCGCCAAGGGCCGCATTCAGCGCCTGACGGTGGCGATTTGCGGCGATATCGCGCACAGCCGGGTGGCGCGGTCGAACCTGATCCTGCTGGGCAAGATGGAAAACCGCCTGCGCCTTATAGCACCACCCACCCTGATGCCCGCCGGCGTGCAGGATTTCGGCTGCGAGTTGTTCGACGACATGCGCGCAGGTCTGGAGGGCGCCGATGTGGTGATGATGCTGCGCCTGCAACGCGAACGGATGGACGGCGGCTTCATTCCGTCCGAGCGCGAGTACTACCACCGCTACGGCCTTGATGCCGAAAAGCTGAGCCACGCCAAACCCGATGCCATCGTCATGCACCCCGGCCCGATGAACCGCGGCGTCGAGATTGACGGCGATCTGGCCGATGATATCAACCGCTCGGTCATTCAGGAACAGGTGGAGATGGGCGTCGCGGTGCGGATGGCCTGCATGGACCTGCTGGCCCGCAACCTGCGCGCCGAACGCGGCCGCGCGGCGGTGGGGGTGATGGCATGACCGACGAAAAACCCAAACGGAAAATGTCCGACGCCCGCATCGGCGGCATGGTGGCCACGGTGGTGCTGGTGCTGCTGTTCGTATTTACCGCCGTTCTGGTATGGACGGCGGGGTGAGGCATGGAAGACAGCGTGATGACCGAAACCCTGCTTGCCAACGCCCGCCTGATTGATCCCGAGGCGGGCAGCGATGGCCCCGGCACGCTGCTGCTGCGGGGCGGGATGATCCATGCGCGCGATGCGCGGGCACAGGATTTTCCGGCGGCACAGGTGGTCGATTGCGGCGGCCACTGCCTGGCGCCCGGCATCGTTGATATCGGCGTCAAGATCGGCGAGCCGGGCGAGCGGCACAAGGAGTCTTTCCGCTCGGCGGGGCTTGCGGCCTCGGCAGGGGGGATCACCACCATGGTGGTGCGGCCCGATACCACGCCGTCGATCGACACGCCCGAGGTGCTGGAGTTTGTCACCCGCCGCGCGGCCGAGGCGCGGGTGCGCATTCTGCACATGGCGGCGCTGACCAAGGGCCGCGCAGGGCACGAGATGACCGAGATCGGGTTCTTGCTGGATGCGGGTGCCGTGGCGTTCAGCGATGTGTTCAACGTCTCGACCGATACCAAAGCGCTGAGCCGGGCCTTCACCTATGCCCGCAGTCTGGGGGCACTGGTGATCGGCCATCCGCAAGAGCCGGGGCTGTCGGCGGGGGCGGCGGCAACCAGCGGCAAATTTGCGTCCTTGCGCGGGTTGCCGGGGGTTTCCGCGATGGCCGAACGCATCGGGCTGGACCGCGATCTGGGCTTGGTCGAGATGACCGGCGCACGTTATCATGCTGATCAGATCACCACAGCGCGCAGCCTGCCTGCTTTGGAACGCGCCAAGGCCAACGGGCTGGACGTGACGGCAGGCATCAGCATTCACCATCTGACCCTGAACGAGATCGACGTGGGCGATTACCGCACCTTCTTCAAATTCACCCCGCCGCTGCGATCGGAAGATGACAGGATGGCGATGGTGCAGGCGGTGGCCGATGGGCTGATCGACGTGATCTGCAGCTTTCACACCCCGGCCGACGAAGAATCTAAGCGGCTGCCGTTTGAAGAGGCGGCATCGGGGGCGGTGGGGCTGGAGACGCTGCTGCCGGCGGCGCTGCGGCTGGTGCATGCGGGGCATATGGATTTGCCGACGCTGTTCCGGGCGCTGTCGCTGAACCCGGCGCGCCGTCTGGGGTTGCCGCAAGGGCGGCTGGCGGTTGGCGCGCCCGCCGATCTGGTGCTGTTTGACCCCGATGCGCCGTTTTTGCTGGACCGGGCGCGCTTGCGGTCAAAATCCAAGAACACGCCGTTTGACGGACAGCGGATGGAGGGTAAGGTGCTGGCAACCTTCGTGGCCGGCACGCAGGTTTTCAAGGCGGAATAAGCATGCCCGAACTTATCCAAACCCCGTATGTGCTTGGGCTGGTGGCCGTGCTGGCCTATCTTTTGGGGTCGGTGCCATTTGGCATTGTTGTCACCCGCGCCATGGGGCTGGGGGATTTGCGCAACATCGGGTCGGGCAATATCGGGGCCACCAATGTGCTGCGCACCGGCAACAAGGCGGCGGCGGCGGCGACGCTGATCCTGGATGCGGCCAAGGGCGGGGTGGCGGTGCTGATAGCGCGGGCCCTGCTGGGCCAGGATGCCGCGCAACTGGCAGGACTGGCGGCGTTTCTGGGCCATCTGTTTCCGGTGTGGCTGCGCTTTCGCGGTGGCAAGGGGGTGGCGACGTTTCTGGGCATCTTGCTGGCGCTGGCCTGGCCGGTGGGGCTTGCCTGCTGCGCCACATGGGCGGTGATTGCAGCAGTGACGCGGATATCGTCGCTGGCGGCGCTGTTCACGGCGGCAATGTCGGCGTTCTGGGTGTTCCTGTTCAACCGTGGCGACATGCTGCTTTTGGTGATGGTGCTGACCATTCTGGTCTACGCGCGCCACGCCGAAAACCTGAAGCGGCTGAAAGCGGGAATCGAGCCGAAGATCGGCGCTAAAAAGGGCTGACCCCGGCTCAGCGCTCGCTTCAGCGCCCTGCGAGTTTTTCCACAGCGGCGGCAGTGCGTTTGGTGTTCTGGTAAATCCCAAGCCCCATATACAACAATCCGCCAAGAAAGATCACATAGATCGCGCCGCCGATCAGAATGGCCAATCCGGCGAGCGGCCCGCCTTGCATCTGAGGGCCGCCGGCACCAAACGCCACCGCAACAGCGGCACCCACCACGCCGATGGACAACAGAACGACAATCACGCCCACCAGAATTTCGAAACTGTTGATGAAGAAATCACGCATTTTTCTGTTCCCTTTGTTTGCTTAGAGCGCGTTGCCCAGAGATTTTACAAGACAGCGCTGGCCCGCTGCAGCAAACTGGCTTGGAAATGCGAAACGGTCAAGTTTTGCCGGTGGCATGACACATGGGAAGGCCGGGCTCCCGGCGGGATATTTGGGCAAAGAAGCAGGCGCAGAAGTTCGGACAGGGGCTTTGGCTGTGCGGCGCGCCGGGGGAAATCTACAGGCTTGAAGCCAGATAGATCCGGCGCAGATCGCCCTGCCATGCGCCGTCATAAAGGCCCAGCCATGTGTCAGCCTGATTTTCTGCCGTGGCAAGGTTTTGCACCAGAGGTGCCAGATAGCGTTCCTCGTCCAGCCCGCGCGCGGCAAGGCCCGCGTGGGACAGGGCTACGGCGGCGCGGGCGAGATCCAGCAGTTTCACGCTGCGGGCCTCGGCTTGCAACCCGTCAACCGATGCCGCGACGCGCAGGCCTTCGCGGGTTTCGGTATCAAAGCCTTTCACCAGATCCCAGGCGGCATCCAATGTGGTCTGGTCATACATCAGCCCAACCCAGAAGGCGGGCAGGGCGTTGATATGGGCCTGATCGCCGCAATCGGCGCCGCGCATTTCGATGTATTTCTTAACCCGCGCCTCGGGGAAAACCGTGGTCATGTGATCAGCCCAATCGGAAAGCGTGGGCTTCTCGCCGGGCAGCGCGGGCAGTTCGCCCCTCAGGAAAGCGCGGAAGGATTGGCCCAGGGCATTGATATATTTGCCATCGCGGTAGACGAAATACATCGGCACATCCAGCACCCAATCAACATAGGCCTGAAAGCCAAAGCCATCGTCGAAAGCGAAGGGCAGCATGCCGGTGCGCGAATTGTCCAACCCCCGCCAGATCCGCGAGCGCCAGCTTTTGTGGCCGTTCTTGGCGCCATCAAAGAACGGCGACGAGGCGAAAAGCGCCGTGGCGACGGGTTGCAGCGCGATGGCCACCCGCAGTTTGCGCACCATATCGGCCTCGGACGCGTAATCGAGGTTCACCTGCACCGTGCAGGTGCGGTACATCATCTGGGTGCCATGGGTGCCGACGCGGCCCATGTAATCGGTCATCAGCCGGTAGCGGCCTTTTGGCATCACCGGCATCTGAGCGCCCGACCATTCGGGCGCCGCACCGATGCCCATGAAGCGGATGCCCAGCGGTTCGGCGATGGAGCGCACCTCGTCGAGATGGGTTTGCAGTTCCGCCGCCACTTCGTGCATCGTGGTGAGGGCCGCCCCCGAAAGCTCGAACTGGCCGCCGGGTTCCAGGCTTACGTTGGCGCCGTTGCGGGTCAGGCCAATGATGTTGCCCGCCTCGCGCACCGGCGTCCAGCCATAGCGCGATTGCAGGCCCGCAAAGATCGCCGAAACCGAGGCATCACCGGCATAGGGCAGCGGCTGATGGTTGGCGGTCAGCCAGCCGAATTTCTCGTGTTCGGTGCCGATACGCCAGTCGGCCTTCGGCTTGCAGCCGTAGGCCATCATTGCCGCCAACTCGGCGAAATCTTCGATCTGGCCACCGCCGGACTGGGGAATCGACATCGGGCTTTGCCCCCTCAGTTGCCTTCAAGACGCCAAGACCTGATGCCCGCGCGGGGTAGTGTCAAGGCCGCGGCGCAAGGCGGGTGTGGAATTGTTTGTGTGCGCACAAGTGTGATGAGGGGGGCAACCCGATCTAACGCACCGCCACTCCCGCGCCCTTGCGCCGCCAGATCACCCGCAGCGCGTTGGTTTGCGGCGCTGGCGGGTTGGGCGCAGTCGGGTTGGGCGCGTTCGGCAGGTTGGGGTCGAGCGCGGCGACCAGGGCCGCTGTATCCATGCCCGGCAGGCTGGCGAAGGCATCAAACAACGCGTCCGCGCCCTCGGCCTCGACCGGGATCAGAAGTGCCTGCCCGTCGGCCTGTTTCAGCCGCCAAAGCCTGCGGTTCTGCACCGTAATCAGCCGCAGTTCCACCAGTTCGGCAAGGCTGACAAAACCGCCCGAGGCCGGGCCAAGGTAGCCCACCTGCGCCTCGTCCACTTCAACAATCCCGGGCGCATCCACCGCCTGATGAAACCGCAACCGCCGCCACGCCAGCAGCGCCATGCCCGCCCCCAGCAGGCCGGTGGCAGCCCCCAAAGGGACCAGAACATAGCCGCCAAGCCAGATCAGCCACAGCCCCGCGCCGATCACCGCCACGGCCCAAAGCACTTCGCGCCCGCGGAAGATCACCTGTAAGACTTCGGGGCGGATCATCGCCAATCCCCCAAGCCTGCCTGCCAAAGCGCAAGCGCTGCCACGGCTGCGGTATCGGCGCGCAGGATGCGGGGGCCAAGGCTGACCGGCTGCACCGAAGGCATGGCGCGCAGGCGTTGCTGTTCATCCTCGGCAAAGCCACCTTCCGGCCCGATCAGTATCGCCCATGCCGCGCCACGCGCCCCGGCAAGACCCGAGGGTGCGACGGTGAGGGTTTCATCGCACCACAGGATTTTCCGCCCCGCAGGCCAGGTGGCCAGAACCTTGTCCAGCGGCGCGAGGGCCGCAACCTCGGGCACGTAGGTTGCGCCGCATTGTTCGGCGGCCTCTCGCGCGTGGGCCTGCAGGCGGTCTTGCCGGATGCGGTCGGCGTTGGTGTGGCGGGTTTGCACCGGCATGATGCGCGCGGCCCCCAGTTCCACCGCCTTTTCGACGATGAAATCGGTGCGGGCCTTCCTGATCGGTGCGAACAGCAGCCAAAGATCGGGCGGCAGGCGCAAGGGCGCGGTTTGCAGGGTGGGGATCAGCACACCGCCACGCCGCCCGGCCTCGGTCACATCGGCGCGCCATTCGCCGTCGCAGCCGTTGAACAGCAGCACCTGCGCCGCCAAGCCCAGCCGCATCACCGAAAACAGGTAATGCGCCTGATCGGCGTTCAAAGCCACGGGTTGCCCCGCCGCCAGCACCTGATCTACAAACAATCGAACCTTTGCCTCAGCCATGATGCGGACCCTATGCAAGACACCCGGCAATATCCAGAGCCGCCGCGAGATACCGTGGCCGATGCCCCGGCGGGCAACTGGGTGGACCGTTACGCGCCGGGGCCGACACGCCCCTATCTGCGGCTGTCGCGCGCCGACCGGCCGATCGGCACCTGGCTGTTGCTGATCCCCTGCCTGTGGGGGGTGGCGCTGGCGGCGCTTTCAGGCGGCTTCCGGGTGCATGATCTGTGGCTGGTGGTATCCTGTGCCCTCGGGGCCTTCCTCATGCGAGGCGCAGGATGCACCTGGAACGATATCACCGACCGGCATATTGACGCGCAGGTGGCGCGCACCCGCAGCAGGCCTCTGCCTTCGGGGCAGGTCTCTGTGCGGGCGGCGCTGGTGTGGATGGTGGCACAGGCGATGGCCGCTGCCCTGATCCTGTTCAGCTATAACTGGCTGGCCATCGGGCTGGGGATCGGCTCGCTGGCATTGGTTGCGATCTATCCGTTTGCCAAGCGGTTCACCTGGTGGCCGCAGGCGTTTCTGGGGCTGGCGTTCAACTGGGGCGCATTGCTGGCCTATGCCGCCCACAGCGGGCGGCTGACGGTGGCGGCGGGGCTGCTCTATGCGGCGGGCATCGCCTGGACGCTGTTTTATGACACCATCTATGCGCATCAGGACAAGGATGACGATGCGCTGATCGGGGTGAAATCCACGGCCCGGCTGTTGGGTGCGCGCAGCAAGGTCTGGTTGCGCGGCTTCATGGCGGCGGCGGTGGCGCTGATGGCGCTGGCGGTGGTGCTGACGCTGCTGCCCACGGCAGGCCCGCTGAAACTGGCGCTGGCGCTGGTGGGGGTCTGGGGGTTCGGCTGGCACATGACGTGGCAGATCCGCGGCCTTGACACCGAAGATCCGGCGATGTGTCTCGCGATCTTCCGCTCGAACCGCAACGCCGGTCTGATCCCCGCGCTATTTCTTGCCGCCAGCGCTTTGCTTTGATTGCGCGGGCGGGCCAAGCGCCTTATGCAACGAAAGGCCCGGCTGCGGTGCCGGATCAATGTGATGTGAGCCCGTGGTAAACCTGCGCAACTTTCACCCGACCCAGGCCCTGCTGGCCGCCGTTGCTTTTGCACTGGCGGCGGTGCTGTCTGGTCTGATCGCCTATGCGGCGGCTTTGGTGATCGAAAACCGGTCGGCCAAGGTGGTGACAACGCGGCTGCTGGGCGATGGCATCACCTGGGCCAGCGTGGCGGCGGACGGCTTGCAGGTGCATCTGTCGGGCACAGCCCCGAACGAGGCCGCCCGTTACCGCGCCGTCAATCTGGCCGGGGCCGAGGTTGAAGCCTCGCGCATCCGTGACGATCTGCAGGTGGCCGCCGTGCGCAAGGTTGAAGCGCCGCGCTTTTCGGTGGAAATGCTGCGCAATGATGATGGCATCCAGTTGATCGGCCTGCTGCCCGATGGCCCCGAACGCGCCACCCTGTCGCAAGATGCGCAGGCGCTCAGCCCCGGTATCGCGCTGGCCGATATGCTGGAAGTTGCGGCCTACAGCGCGCCCGAGGGGTGGAGTGCGGCCTTCGGTTACGGTGTTGCCGCGCTTAAACTGCTGCCGCGCTCCAAGATATCGGTGGCCGCCGACCGGGTCGAGATCACCGCTATCGCCAGCAGCGCCGCCGAGAAACGCAGCTTCGAGACCGAGCTGGAGCGGCTGCGCCCCAAGGGGCTGGCGGTCAATATCGACATTTCCGCGCCGCGCCCGGTGCTGACCCCGTTCATCCTGCGCTTTGTGAAGGATCAGGGGCAGGCCCGGTTTGATGCCTGTTCCGCCGATACCGACCGTGCCCGCAGCCGGATCATCGCAGCGGGCGTGGCGGCGGGGGCCGATCCGCGCGCCATGTGTACCATCGGGCTGGGCGTGCCCTCGCCCAGTTGGGCCGAGGCAGCCGAGATCGGCATCGCGGCGCTGAACACGCTGGGCGCGGGCACCATCACGTTTTCCGACGCCGATGTGACGTTGCTGGCCGATGAAGACGTCTCGCAAGCCAGTTTTGACCGCGTGGTGGGCGAGTTGCAAACCGCCCTGCCGCCGGTGTTTTCGCTCAACGCCACCCTGCCGCGCAAATCCAGCGCCCCGGCACAGGGGCCGGCCGAATTTACCGCCACCCTCGCCGCCGAAACCGGTCGGATCGAGTTGCGCGGCCGTCTGGCCGACGAGGTGCAGCGCGCCGTGATCGACAGCTATGCCCGCGCGCAGTTCGGCACCGCCGAGGTGTATGTGGCGACGCGGTTCGATGCGGAACTGCCCGATGGCTGGTCGGTCCGGGTGCTGGCAGGCCTTGAGTCCCTGGCCGAACTGGACCACGGCACCCTTTTGGTGCGCGCCGATACGGTGCAGATCGCGGGTATCACCGGCTCGCAGAACGCCAAGGCCCGCATCTCGCAGATATTGTCGGGCAAGCTGGGTCAGGGCAAAACCTTCAAGGTCGATGTCACCTATGACGAGCGGCTTGATCCCTTGGCGGCGCTGCCCACGCCCGAGGAATGCGAAGTGGCGGTGACGGCGGTGCTCAGCCTGAAAAAGATCACCTTTACCCCCGGTTCCGCCGAAATTGATGCCTCTGCCGGTTCGGTGATGAACGCGTTGGCCATAGCACTGACGGATTGCACGGCGGTGCAGATGGAAATCGCCGGTCATACCGATGCGCAAGGTTCCGAAGAGGGCAACCGCGCGCTCAGTCAGGCGCGGGCCGAGGCGGTGTGGCTGGCCTTGCAGGGGCGGCAGGTGGATGTCTCGGGGATGGTGGCCAGAGGCTACGGCGAAACCGTGCCGATCGCCGATAACGGCAGCGAGGCCGGGCGCGAGGCGAACCGGCGGATCGAGTTTTCGCTGGTGGGGGGGGCCGGAAAATCTGCGGTGGATGCAAACGCCACCGGGCAGGCAGCCCTTGCCAAACCTGATATCGCTGCCGGACCAGCGGCACCTGATTTCTCGGGCGATACCAGCCCATCGGTCGCCCCCGCCGAACCAACCCGGCGCCCCAAACCCCGGCCCCTAACCACGCAGCCCGCCTCCGATGGCTGACCTGTCCTTACCGCCGATCCCAAGCAGGATGCGCCTATGAACCGCACAGACTTCATCATCGCCACCGCGATCATCCTGCTGCTGGCCTTTGCGCTGGGTTGGTTCACCTATTGGCTGATGCACCGCTTTACCCGCGTGGCGGGCGGCGACATGGGCGAATTGGACCATCTGGCGCAATCGCTGCACGAGGCGGAGGAACTGCGCGATCAGGCGATTGTCTACATGGAGCAGCGCGAAAGCGAATTGCTGAACCAGATCGCCCAGACCGACGCCGAGTTGCGCGCCGCGATGGAGGGGTTGCGCGATGCGAGGCACGAGGCCGAGGAAATGCGCGCCTACATCGAACGCATGCACGCGAATGGGTGAGGCGGACAAGAAAAAGGTCCGGTGGACCTTTTTCCCGCCGAACGCCCGATCACACCTGATCGGGCCGGAGCAGGCGGACAAGAAAAAGGTCCGGTGGACCTTTTTCCCGCCGAACGCCTGATCGGGCCGGGCGCTGGCCAGTAGTGCCTGCGTTACGCGCTAACCGTCACCACCCGCGCCACCAAGCCCCGGCACCAGCGCCTGCAACGCCTCTGCCAGCAAATCCAGCTGGCTTTGGCCATTATAGCCCTGCACCGAAAGCCGCACGACAAAATGGTCCTTCCACCGGTAGCAGGGGATTTCGATCCGGTATTCCTGCCAGAGCGCCCGCTGCAATGCCATAGTATCGCACTCCGGTATTGGCATCGCCACCATCTGCGGGGCGCAGAACTCCGGGCTTGAAAACGGCGGCAGGCCGGTCATCCGGGCCACCCGCCGGGCCGTGTTCTGTGCCATCTCGGAACAGCGGCGCGCCACCGCCTGCCAACCGTGCTGATGTTGAAATTCAACCGCCGCAGGCAATGTCAGCCATGCGGCGGGATCACGGGTGCCCTGCACCTCGAGGCTGTCGATGAACGCCGTGCCGCCAAAAGGGCCGGGCGTCGCGCGCGCCTCGGTCCAGCCGTGGCTGATCACCAGCGGGGTGATCAGCGGCTGCATTTCGGGGCGCACATGCAGAAAGGCCGCGCCCTTGGGGGCCATCAGCCATTTATGCGCGTTGCCCGCATAAAAATCCGCCTCCAAGCCGCGCAGATTCAGCGGGATATGCCCAGGCGTATGCGCGCCATCAATCACCGTCCAGATCCCCCGCGCCCGCGCCTCGGCTACCACCGCCCGGATCGGCAGGCAAAGTGCGGTGGCCGAGGTGATATGGCTGAGAAACAGCACCCGCGTGCGCCGCGTCATCCCGGCCAGCAACGCGGCGGTAAAGGCGGCGTCTGAAACCAGCGGCAGCGGCAGGTCAACCACCACGATTTTCGCCCCCGTCCGCCGCGCCACATGACCCCAGGTTTTCTCCAGTGCGGCATATTCGTGGTCGGTGGTCAAAATCTCGTCGCCCGCCCGCAGGCGCAGCGATTGCGCCACGATGTTCAGCCCGGTGGTGGCATTCACCACCCCCACCAGATCATCGGGATCGGCACCAACTGCGGCCGCCATTGCCACCCGCGCGTCGCGCAGCCAGCCGCTCAACCCGCGGTTCGGGTCCAGAAACGCCACCGGCTGGCGTTCCAGGCGCAGTTGCCAGGCCTGATACGCCGCAAACACCGGGCGCGGGCAAGCCCCGTACGAGCCGTGGTTCAAAAATACCACCGCAGGATCGAGCAGGAACAACGGTGCGAGGTTTTCCGTCATGAGCGGGCGGTCCTGACTGGGTGAGTTGGCGCGGAGAAACCGGCGTTTTGCAATGCTGACGGTGATTTATGCAGATTGCCACGGCCAAAATGCCCGGAAAGCCGTTTCCAGCCGCCCCTGCGCCGCTTTGTCCGCTGGACGCGCCGGAAATGGTTGGCTAATACCCACTTTAACTTGGATGCAGGAAACTGCTGCCATAAAAGTTGACGGGCTGCATGCGCGTAGCCCCTGAAGGGAGAATACCTCGTGTCCCACACCGCCGATGCCGCAGGCAGCCGCCGCGACTTTCTGTATTTTGCCACTGCCGGTGCCGGGGTGGTTGCCACAGGGGCCGCCGTCTGGCCGCTGATCAATCAGATGAACCCCGCTGCGGATACCCGGGCGATGGCGTCGATTGCGGTCGATGTGGCCGGGGTTGAGGTGGGCACCCAGCTTACGGTGAAATGGCGCGGCAAGCCGGTGTTCATCCGCCGCCGCAATGCCGAGGATATCGAAAAGGCCCGCGCCGTACCGCTTGCCGATCTGCCCGACGCGCTGGCCCGCAACGCCAATGACGATCCGACGACGGATGCATCCGACGCGCACCGCACGCTGGACGAGGCGGGCGAATGGCTGGTGATGATGGGCGTGTGCACGCATCTGGGCTGTGTGCCGATCGGTGATGGTGCCGGCGATTTCGGCGGCTGGTTCTGCCCGTGCCACGGCTCGCATTACGATGCCGCCGGGCGCATCCGCAAAGGCCCGGCGCCACAGAACCTGCCCATTCCGGTTGCAGGCTTTATCGACGAAACCACCATCAAGCTCGGATAAGGGACAGATATCATGGCCGGAATTCCGCACGACCATTACGAACCGACCACCGGTGGCGCAAAGTGGCTGTACCGGCGCCTGCCGATTGTCGGGCTGCTGTATGATACGCTGATGCTGCCGACGCCGAAAAACCTCAACTGGATGTGGATCTGGGGCATCGTGCTGACCTTCTGTCTGGTGATGCAGATCATCACCGGCATCGTGCTTGCCATGCATTACACCCCGCATATCGACAGGGCGTTCCGTTCGGTGGAATACATCATGCGCGATGTGAACGGCGGCTACATGCTGCGTTATCTGCACGCCAACGGTGCGTCGCTGTTCTTTGTGGCGGTGTATCTGCACATCTTCCGCGGCCTCTATTATGGCAGCTACAAGGCTCCGCGCGAGGTGACATGGATCATTGGCATGCTGATCTACCTTGCGATGATGGCCACCGCCTTCATGGGCTATGTGCTGCCCTGGGGCCAGATGTCGTTCTGGGGGGCCACGGTGATCACCGGGCTGTTCGGCGCCATCCCCGGCATCGGGCCGACGATTCAGGAATGGCTGCTGGGCGGGCCTGCGGTGGACAATGCCACGCTGAACCGGTTTTTCAGCCTGCACTATCTGCTGCCTTTCGTGATTGCGGGCCTTGTCGGCGTGCATATCTGGGCCTTTCACACCACCGGCAACAACAATCCCACCGGGGTTGAGGTGCGGCGTGGATCGAAAGAAGAGGCCGAGAAGGATACCCTGCCGTTCTGGCCTTACTTCGTGATCAAGGATCTGTTCGCGCTGGCGGTGATCCTGCTGGTGTTCTTTGCGGTGGTGGGGTTCATGCCCAACTACCTTGGCCACCCGGACAACTATCTTGAGGCGAACCCGCTTTCCACACCGGCCCATATCGTGCCGGAATGGTACTTCCTGCCGTTCTACGCCATCCTGCGCGCCTTCACTGCCGATGTCTGGGCGGTGCAACTGGTGCAGGTTCTGAGTTTTGGCATCATCGACGCCAAGTTCTTCGGGGTGCTGGCGATGTTCGGCTCGATTGCGGTGATGGCGATGGTGCCGTGGCTGGATACCTCCTCGGTGCGTTCAGGCAAATACCGGCCGATGTTTAAATGGTGGTTCGCCCTCTTGTGCATCGACTTCGTGGTGCTGACATGGGTGGGTGCGATGCCCACCACCGGCATCTACCCCTATATCTCGCTGATCGCGGCCACCTATTGGTTCGGCTATTTCCTGATCATCCTGCCGCTGCTGGGTGTGTTGGAAAAGCCCGCGCCGCAACCGGCCACGATCGAAGAAGACTTCAACTCTCACTATGCCAACCCGGCTGAGTGACAGAAAGGAACTGACTGAGATGTTTCGCAAAATCGCAATCAGCGCCGTATCTGCCGTGTTGCTGATGCCCGTTGCGGCCTGGGCCGAGGGGGCTGAACCCCATGTCGACGACATCGCCTTCAGCTTTGAAGGCCCGTTTGGCAGCTTTGACGAGCATCAGTTGCAGCGCGGCCTGCAGGTTTACACCGAGGTGTGCTCGGCCTGCCACGGCCTGAAATTCGTGCCTATCCGCTCGATCGGCGACGCGGGCGGGCCGCAAATTCCCGAAGATCAGGTCCGCGCCTATGCCAAGACCTTCACCATCGCCGATGCAGATACAGGCGAGGACCGCGACGGCGTGCCCACCGATTTCTTCCCGAAATCAAGCATGGAAACCGCGCCCGACCTGTCGCTGATGGCCAAGGCGCGGGCGGCGTTTCACGGGCCTTACGGTTCGGGGATCAACCAGCTGTTGTATGGCATCGGCGGGCCGGAGCATATTTATTCGATCCTGAACGGCTATAAGGAGCCGCCCGCCTGCGCGCCCGAAGACACCGAGGGATACTACAACGTCGCCTTTGAGAAAGGCGGCGTGCCCGATGCCTGCAAGGACGAGGAAGGCCATTCCACGGTTGTGGGCAGCTGGATCGCGATGCCGCCGCCGCTTGACGATGGCACCATCGAATATCAGGACGGCACCGAGGCCAGCCTGCACCAGATGTCCGAAGATGTGTCGGCCTTTCTGATGTGGACAGCCGAGCCGAAAATGATGGCGCGCAAGGAAACCGGCTTCAAGGCGGTGCTGATCCTGCTGGTGCTGTCGTCGCTGCTGTATCTGACCAACAAGCGGCTTTGGTCGGGCGTCAAGGGCAGGAAGAAACTCGCCTGACCCGGCCCTGCCACATATGAAACCCGCCGCAGGGCGGGTTTTTTCATGCGACCATCAGCCCAGATAATCGCGCAGCGCCTGTGGCGGATCGGCAAACAGCGCCGCCGTGGGCACAGGTGCCGCCGCCACCCCATCTGCCACCAGCACGGTTTTGCCACCCAGGCGGTGCGCATCCGCCGGGTCATGCGTCACCATCAACACCGCCGCCCCCTGCGCGTCAGCCACCTCGCAGACCAGCGCCAGCATTTCCGCTTTCAGCGCCGGCCCCAGCGCGGCAAACGGCTCGTCCAGCAGCAGCAACGGCCGCGCCCTGAGCAAGGCCCGCGCCAGTGCCGCCCGCCCCTGCTGGCCGCCCGACAGTTCCGCGGGCCGCCGCGCGCCCATGCCGCCAAGCCCGGTGCGCTCCAGGGCGGCATCGATCAGGGCGGCATCGCCCGGCGCCAACCGCGCGCCCGACGTCAGCCCAAGCCCGAGGTTCTCAAATAACGTCAGATGCGGAAACAGGTTCTGGTCCTGAAACAGCAGGCTGATCGGGCGTTTCGCCGGGGCAAGGGCCGCCAGATCGGCCCCCTGCCACAATATCCGCCCCGCAACCGGCGCGAAAAACCCCGCAATCGCCATCAGCAGGCTGGATTTCCCCGCCCCCGATGGCCCGATCACCGCCACCTTCTCGCCCTTAGCCACCGACCAATCGGCACTCAAGGTGAACTCACCCTCGGCCAGCCGCAACCCCTCAAGCACCAGCATAGCGCCCCCCGATCCAGTCAAACGCCCAGAACAGCGCGAAACTCAGCGTCACCAGCACCAAAGCCACCCCCGCCGCCGCCTCCATCCGGTACGCCCCCATCAGTTGCTGCACCAAAAACGGCAATGTCGCCCCCTGATCCCCGGCGAACAACGCAATCACCCCAAGATCGCCCATCGACAGCGCCGCCGCCAGCCCGGCGCCAAACCCCAAAGGCCGGGCCAGCCGGGGCAGGGTAACCCAGCGCAGCCGTGCCACCCCCGCCAGCCCCAGCGACCGGCTCAGCCGGTCATAATCGGCGTGCAACTGCACCGCTTCGGGGCGCAGCAGCCGGTAAAGATAGGGCAGCGCCAACGTCGCGTTCACCAGCATCGTCACCGGCACTGCCAGCCGTTCGGGCGGCAACCACGGATGCACCAGCAAAAACAGCCCCGTCCCCAGCACCAACCCCGAGGTGGCCAGCGGCAAGGTCGCGGCCATCCCCGCCCAGGCCGCCCGGCTTAACGCCAGCACCAAAGCCGCCAATGTCGCCAGCAAAGCCGAGGCCAGCGCGATGCCAACCGACCGCCCCATCGCAGGCCAGACCGCCGCCGGCAGATCGGCCAACCCCGCAATCCCGCGCAGCCCCACCGCCACCAGCGGCGCCATCAGCAACCCCGCCGCCAGCATCAGCACCGCCCTATCCGCCCAACGCCGGATGCCGCCCGGTGCCGGTATCACCGACGCCCGCCCCAACCCCGCCCCGAACCCCGAAGGCAAGGCCAGCCAGCCACTGGCCAGCGCCACCACCGCGCCGATGGCAAACTGCACTGCCGCCAGCAGCGCCGCCCGCCCCAGATCGAAATCAAACCGCAATGCCTGATAGATCGACAACTCGATGGTGCTGGCACGCGGCCCGCCGCCCAGCGTCAGCACCACCGCAAAACTGGTCAGGCATACCAGAAAGATCACCACCAGTACCCCCGGCACCACGGCGCGCAGCATCGGCCACTCCAGATGGCGAAACATCGCAGGCTCCGAAAGCCCCAGCGCGCGGGCCAGCCGAAACCGCTCGGCCGGGATCGCCTGCCAGCCCATCAGGATCATCCGCACCGCCAGCGGCATGTTCAGGAACACATGCGCCAGCACCACGCCGTGCAGCCCGAAGATCGAAAGCGCGGGCAGGCCCAGCGCCGCCAATGCCGCATTCACCGGCCCTGCCCGGCCAAACACCGCGAGTATCCCCAGCACCGCCACCACCACCGGCATGAGGAACGGCGCGCCCATCAGGCGGATCATCGCAGCCCGCCCCCGGAACCGCCGCCGCGCCAGCGCCCGCGCCACCGGGATGGCAAGGCCCACCGATACCACCGCCGACCACGCCGCCTGCCAAAGCGTGAACCGCAGCGCCGCCCAGTCCGCCGGGGCCAGCGCCCAGACTTGCGCCCGCGATGCCACCACAGCGGCGGTGCCCAGCGTCAGCAGCGCCAGCCCCGCCGCCGTGACAGCCGCCGCTAGCGGGAAAGGGCTGTTTGCCATTCGGCAATCGCTTCGGCCCGCACCGCTTCGGCTTCTGCCGCGGGCATCAGCAACGAAACCGCAGGCTTCACCAGCCCGCCAAACCCCTCGGGCAGGCCGGCCGTCGCCGTTTTGGCCGGGTACATCCAGTTGGTGGTGGGCAGGATCGCCTGCGCCGCATCGCCGCCCAGATAGGCCAGAAAGGCATCCGCCAGCACGCCCTGATCTGACGCTGTCAGCTTGCCCGCCACCTCGATCTGCAGATAATGCCCTTCGCTGAACGCCGCCGCCGCCTTGGTATCGTCCTGTTCCGCGATCAGATGATAGGCGGGCGAGGTGGTATAGCTCAGCACCATATCCGCCTCGCCCTCCAGAAACATGCCATAAGCCTCGGACCAGCCGGGCGTCACCGTGACGATATTGTCGGCCAGCGCCGTCCAGATCTCTGCCGCGCGCGGGCCATAGGCCGCCTTCACCCAGAGCAGCAGGCCAAGACCGGGGGTCGAAGAGCGCGGATCCTGAATGATGATCTTCACATCTGATGCCGCCAGCGCCTCAAGACTGCCGGGCACCAACGTTAACTTGGTCTTGTCATAGACAAAGGCAAACCAGCCCCAGTCGAACGGCTGAAACAGCGGATCGGCAAACGGCACCGGCAGATCGTTGGGCAGAGCTGCCGCCAAAGGTGCAAACAGGCCGGTCGCGGTCGCCGCCGCCGTCAGGTTGGTATCCAGCCCCAGCACCACATCCGCCTCGGACGCGGCGCCTTCCAGTTGCACGCGGGCCAACAGCGCCGCACCGTCCCCGGCGGTTACATAGGTAACGGTGCAGGCACAGCTTGCCTCAAACCCCGCCTTGATCTGCGGGCCGGGCCCCCATTCCGAGGCGAAACTTTCATAGGTCATCACAGTCAGGTTGGGTGTATCGGCCAAAGCCCCGGTGGCAATGGTCAGCAAACCCGCAGCAAGGGAAAACGCTTTCATGTTCTTCTCCAAGTTGCGACGAAACAGGTCGGGGATGGAGAATTCCATGCACCTTCCCTCCGCCGGCATGATCCGGTTCAGGTTCGACGGGTTCGCTTGCGCATCTCAGTGCTTGGCTTGGCAGCCGCGCACACCCCGAGGTGAGGAGAAACATAGCGTGGTCTTATGCAGGCGCAAGCGGGAATTTCGGCGCAGAAATGCAAACCGCCGCGTCCCCTTTCGGGTGGCGCGGCGGCAAGGTTTTCCCGCGCAGGGCCTATTCAGCGGCCTTTTGCCCCCCGTCGGCGCGGGTTTTCCAAAGCGAGTAAAAGATGCCCGACGCGATGATGCCGATGGTGATTGCCAGCGACAGGTACGGGTCGAACTTGCCGAAGAAGTAGCTGTAAAAGCCCTTCGCCCCGATGAACACCAGCACGATGGCCAGCGCGTAGTGCAGATATTCGAAGCGGTGCACCAGTGCTGCCAGCGCGAAGTAAAGCGCGCGCAGGCCGAGGATTGCCATGATGTTCGCGGTGTAGACGATGAAGGTGTCGGTGGTGATCAGAAAGATCGCGGGCACCGAATCGACCGCAAAAATCACGTCGGCGAAGTTGATCACGATCAGTGCCACAAACAGCGGCGTGGCAAACAGTACCATCTTGTTGGTCACCGGATGCGGCTGGCGGACGAAGAACTTCTGCCCGTGCAACTCTTTGGTTACATTTATTATTCTTGCCACAAGGCCGATCATCGGATTTTTCGAAACATCGGTATCGCCGCCTTTCACCAGCAGCATCTTGATGCCGGTAAACACCAGAAACGCCGCAAATATCAGCGTCATCCACTTGTAGTTCGCCACCAGTTCGGCACCGACCGCGATCATGATGCCACGCAGAACGATGACGCCGATGATGCCCCAGACGAGGGCGCGGTACTGATACTTCGGCGGGATAGCGAAGTAGCCGAATATCAGTGAGATCACGAAGACGTTGTCGATCGAGAGCACTTTCTCGATCAGATAGCCCTGGAAATACGAAGCGACGGGATTGGTGCCGTCGGTGGTAACCAGGCTGCCGTTGGACCAAGCCCACCAGATGTAGCCGCCAAACCCGATTGCGATCATGATGTAGAATGCCGAAAGCTTCAGGCTTTCGGCGACGCCAATTTCATGGTCTTCCTTGTGCAGCACGCCAAGGTCGAACACCATGAGTGTGACCACGATCGCAAGAAAGCTGAGCCACATCCAGGTTGGCTTTGACAAGAATTCGTAGAACAGAAAATCCATCGCGTTGCGGCCTTATCCTGCGATGACCGCGAGCAACACGCCGATGAAGCGTCAGATTTGCCGGGCGAACATCAAAATTTCTCTTGATGCGGTCCGACATCACAATCCCTGAAAAGGGGAATGTCAGAGGGGCCCGGCCCGCAGTCACAAATTCGTGCTTCCGATGGGCGATTTCAACCCCACAGACAACAGAAAATTCGACGGATTGTGAAAACGCTTGAGTAGGCAGGCGGCCTGGGGCTATGCCACACCCACCCCGCAGGAGCCTGTTGCAGATGAGCCTGAATACCTTTGGTCACCTTTTCCGCGTTACCACCTGGGGCGAAAGCCATGGGCCAGCGATTGGCTGCACCGTCGATGGCTGTCCGCCGGGGGTGGCGCTGTCCGAAGCGGGCCTGCAGCCATGGATGGATGCGCGCAAACCCGGCACCTCGAAATACACCACCCAGCGCAAAGAGGCGGATGCAGTGCGCATTCTTTCCGGCACTTATGAAAGGCGTAGCACCGGCGCGCCGATCCAGTTGATGATCGAAAATACCGACCAACGCTCGAAAGACTACGGCGATATCGCGCAGGCGTTCCGGCCCGGCCATGCCGATATCACCTATCACCAGAAGTACGGGTTGCGCGATCCGCGCGGCGGCGGGCGGTCTTCGGCGCGCGAAACCGCATCGCGCGTAGCGGCGGGCGGGGTGGCGCGGGCGGCTTTGGCGGTGCTGCTGCCGGGCCTGCGGATCACCGGCTATATGGTGCAGATGGGGGTGAAACAGATAGACCGCGCGCGGTTTGATCCGGCCCAGATCGCGGCCAACCCGTTCTGGTGCCCTGATCCGGTGGCGGCGCTGGAATGGGCCGAATACCTCGATGGCCTGCGCCTAGCGCATAACTCGGTGGGGGCTGTGATCGAAGTGGTGGCCCAAGGCGTGCCCCCCGGCCTTGGCGCGCCGCTTTATGGCAAGCTGGATGCCGATCTTGCCGCGGCGATGATGTCGATCAACGCGGTCAAAGGGGTGGAGATCGGCACCGGTATGGGTGCCGCCGCCCTCACCGGTGTGGAAAATGCCGACGAGATCCGCATGGGCCCGGGTGGCCCGCAGTTTCTGTCCAACCACGCGGGCGGCATCCTTGGCGGCATCTCCTCCGGGCAACCGGTAGTGGTGCGCTTTGCCGTCAAGCCCACCTCGTCGATCCTCACCCCGCGCGCCACCATCACCACGGCCGGGACCGAGATTGATCTGATCACCAAAGGCCGCCACGACCCCTGCGTCGGCATCCGCGCGGTGCCGGTGGGCGAGGCGATGATGGCCTGCGTGCTGCTGGATCACTTCTTGCTGGATCGCGGCCAGACCGGCGGTGTTCGCGGCCAGATCGGCGGGTAACTACCGCCGCACCGGATCGCGCAGCCAGCCGTCCAGATACTCCACCCGTGCGCAACCCGCGAAATCCGCCAGCCGCGTCAGCGCGCCATCCAGCCGCCGCAACCGCTGCGGCCCCGGCGCCACACCCGCCTCGGGCCAGAACGCCTTCACCCGCAACACCGCCTCGTCCCGGAACGCCTTGGCATCCAGCCGCCCGATGATCTGATCGCCCTCCAGCACCGGGAAAACATAGTACCCGTAAACCCGCTTCGGCTCCGGCACGAACACCTCGAT
>JANNAV010000117.1:0-11094 GCA_031384695.1 Paracoccaceae bacterium | reverse complement strand
CGCAGGCCGTCATCGCCATCGAGAACGCCCACCAGTTCCGCGAGTTGCAGACCCGGCTGGAGCGCGAGGCGGCGATCCGGGACATTCTGTCGGTCATCAGCCAGAGTCGGGACGACGACGCGCCGGTGTTTGACCTGATCGCGCAAAGTGCGGCTGGCCTTTGCGGTGCCGCTATCTGCACGTTCTGGCGCGTCAAGGATGGTTTGATCCACTATTGCGCAAGTCATGGCCTCGACGTCGCGTCTTTCGCGGAGACCCGTTCGACCCCGAGCATTCCGCTTTTGGACAGCACTCTGACGGGTCAGGTGGTCAGGACGCGGGCGGTCGTGCGGATCGAAGATGCCACAGCGGAAAGCTATCTTGATCACGAATGGGCCCGCAGGCAGGGGTTGCGGCAATTGATCGGTGTGCCGATCTTCATTGGCGATGCGGTCTGGGGCAGCATCAACCTCATGTGGCCAGCGGATCGGGCGGCGGGGGACGCGGATATCCAACTGGTCGAAAGCTTTGCCGATCAGGCCAGCATCGCCATCGAGAATGTCCGCCAGTTCCGCGAGTTGCAGACGCGGCTGGCGCGCGAGGCCGCGACGCGGGAAATCCTGTCGGTCATCAGCCAGAGCCGCGACGACGACAAGCCGGTCTTCGACGTGGTCCTGCGCAAGGCCGCAGAACTGTGCCACGCACCGATGGCCAGTCTCATCATGATCAGCGAAGACCGCAGTTACGCGGTCCTGGCGGCGGACTGGGGCCATCATGACATCTCGCGCGCCTTTTTTGTCGGCGAGAGCTTCGGGCAGCTCGACTCGGACTATCCGCACGCGCCCTGCCTGCGCGAGGGCCGGATCGTGCATCTGGAAGACCTCGCCGACAGTGACCTCTACCGGTCTGGCAACCCGGGCATGACGGCATTGGTCGATCAGGAGGGTCTGAGGACATTTCTGGCGGTGCCCCTGTTCAGCGACGGCCAGACGGCCGGCTGTATTGCAGTCTACCGACCCGAGGTCAGGCGCTTTACCCCCGACGAGATCGCGCTTGTCGAAACCTTCGCCGCCCAAGCCGTCATCGCCATCGAGAACGTCCGCCAGTTCCGCGAGTTGCGGGACTCGCTGGAACAGCAGAAAGCAACGTCCGACATCCTGAGGGTCATCAGCCAAAGCCGCGAAGACGATGCACAGGTTTTTGACCTTATTCTCGAGAAGGCGGCCGTCCTGTGCAATGCTGATCAGGGCAGCCTCATGATCGTCAACGAGGCCCGCACGCATGTTCGTCATATGGCCGATTGGGGACATGACCGCACGGCATACCTTCCGGGCCTTGAATACTCGCTCGACCTGCCACTTTCCATCGTGCCGACGATACGCACGGCGAAGGTGGTTCACATCGAGGATTATTCCCGGTCCGATGCCTACATGGACCGCGACCCGATTGCGGTCAATCTGGTTGAAACCGAAGGGCACCGGACCCGGCTGATCGTGCCGCTTTTGCAGAACGGCATCGCCATCGGGTGCATTGCGCTCAGCCGCAGGGTGGTTCGGCCCTTCACCCCCGACGAAATCGCCCTTGTCGAGACTTTCGCTGCACAAGCCGTCATCGCCATCGAAAACGTCCGCCAGTTCCGCGAGTTGCAGACGCGCCTTGCGCGCGAGGCGGCGACGCGCGAGATCCTGGAGGTGATCAGCCAGAGCCGGGATGACGACGGCCCGGTGTTCGATGTCATCCTGCAGAACGTCGCCCGGTTGTGCGACACCAGCCTTGCCACCTTTGTGCGGGTCAACGGGCCGGGAACCCATGTTGAATACGTCGCGCATTGGGGCATGACCCTGAAGACCTTCGATCTGGGCACCGACCGCTGGCCCCTGGACGGCCCGTTGCAGGTGGCGCGGTCGGTCAGAGAGGGCCGGGTGATCAACACCCCTGATCTGATCGAGGATGACCTCTACCGTCAGGGCGACCCGACCCGGGTCCGGCTGGTGGACATTGAAGGGGTGCGTTCCTACCTTACGGTGCCTTTGATCACGACCCACCGTGAGGCGATCGGCTGTATCGCCCTATACCGCAAGGAACTCAAACCCTTCACCGCCGACGAGGTCGCCCTTGTCGAAACCTTTGCCGCACAAGCCGTCATCGCCATCGAGAACGTCCGCCAGTTCCGCGAGTTGCAGACAAGGCTGGCGCGCGAGGCCGCGACGCGCGAGATACTGGAGGTTATCAGTCAGAGCCGGGACGACGAAGCGCCGGTGTTTGTTGTGGTTCTTCGCAAGGCGGCCGAGCTTTGCCACGCATCGATGGCCAATCTGAGTATGATCAGCGAAGACCGCAGCCACGCTGTCATGATGGCGGATTGGGGCGATTACGTAAGCGGCGTGCTTCCGGTCGGCGGGATTGTCTGGCAGATGGATTCGGACCATGCGAATACGATCTGCATGCGCGAAGGGCGGATCGTGCATGTGCATGACCTTGCCGACACCGACCTCTACCGATCCGGCGATCCGATCAGGACAATGGCGGTGGATCAGGAGGGCATCGGAACATTCCTCGCGGTGCCCCTGTTCAGCGGCGACCGGACAATTGCCTGCATTTCGGTTTACCGGCGCGAAGTGCGGCCCTTCACCGCCGACGAGATCGCCCTTGTTGAAACCTTTGCCGCACAAGCCGTGATCGCCATCGAGAACGTCCGTCAGTTCCGTGAGTTGCAGGTGCGGCTGGAGCGCGAGGCGGCAACGCGCGAGATCCTTGAAGTCATCAGCCAGAGCCGGGATGATGACGCGCCGGTCTTTGATGTGGTTTTGCGCAAGGCAGCGGAGTTGTGCCACGCGTCGATGGCCGGGCTGAACATCATCAGCGAGGATCGCAGCCACGCGGTGTGTGTCGCGGAATGGGGCGATCATGTTACCGGCCAGCTTCCTGTTGGCATAACGATCTGGCCGATGGAATCGGACCATGCACCGTCAAAGTGCATGCGCGAGGGCCGGATCGTGCATGTGCACGACCTTGGCGACACCGATCTCTACCGATCCGGCGACCCGATCCGGGTAACGGCGGTCGATATGGAAAAAATCCGGACGTTTCTGGCAGTGCCCCTGTTCAGTAATGGCAGGACAGTCAGTTGCATTACGATCTACCGGCGCGAAGTGCAGCCCTTTACCCCCGACGAGATCGCCCTTGTTGAAACCTTTGCCGCCCAGGCCGTGATCGCCATCGAGAATGTCCGCCAGTTCCGCGAGTTGCAGGTGCGGCTGGAGCGCGAGGCGGCGACGCGGGATATCCTTGAGGTTATCAGCCGGAGCCGTGATGACGACGCGCCAGTGTTCGATGTGATCGTGCGCAATGCGGCAAGGTTGTGCAACGCCCAAATGGCATGGTTGCTGCTGGCCGCAAAGGCGCAACGCTCATTCGTGCTGGCGGGCTATCACGGCCTGAGCCTGCGACAGATCGAACTGGGCAACGTCTTTGAAATCTTTGCCGAACCCGAAAGCATCACCGGGGTTGGCCGCGCGATCTATCGGGCGCAGACCGTTCCGGAAGACGACCTTGCGCAGACGACGCATTACCTGAACGGCATCGGGGACATGCGCATGCTGGTGGACGTCGAGGGCATCCGCTCGCGCGTGTCGGTTCCGCTGATCAGCGGCGGTGTGGGCATCGGGGCAATTGTGCTTACCCGCCGCGAGGTGGCCCCCTTCACAGCCGATCAGATCGCTCTGGTTGAAACCTTTGCGGCCCAGGCCGTCATCGCCATCGAGAACGTGCGGCAGTTCCGCGAGTTGCAGACCCGGCTGGAGCGGGAGAAGGCCTTGGCGGCTATCCTGGAAGTCATCAGCCAAAGCCGCGAAAACGATGGCCCGGTGTTCGATGTCATCCTGCGCAACGCGGCACGCCTGTGCAAGGCGCCGATTGCCGGTCTCATGCTGGTCAACGCCGCCGGGACACATCTTGTCATGGCGGCGGCGTACGGCGAAACTCTGCAAACGCATTTGACCGGAGATAGCTGGCCGATGGACCCGCCGCCCGGGCCCGTCGCCCGGTCCATCCGCGCGGCGCGCACCCTGCACATGCCTGATCTGGCACTGACCGACGAATATCGCAGCGGCCACCCGACCTATGTTCGGCTGGTGGACGAAGACGGCCTGCACACCGACCTTTCGGTGCCGCTGGTGCGCGATGGTGTGGGCTTCGGTGCCATTACCCTCAGCCGCCGCGAAGTCGATCCGTTCGACGACGCCGACATCGCCCTTGTCGAAACCTTCGCCGCCCAAGCCGTCATCGCCATCGAAAACGTTCGCCAGTTCCGCGAGTTGCAAGACCGGTTGGCGCGGGAGGCGGCGACGCGGGAGATATTGGAGGTTATCAGCCGCAACCCCGACGACGACCGCCCGGTGTTCGATGCCATCCTCGGCAATGCGATCTGGCTGTGCGGGGCCGATACCTCGGCTTTGCTGCTTGGGCGGCGGGACGACCCGCGCATGACACTGGCGGCCTGGCGCGACAAGGCGTCGTCCTCGGCCGTCCATGATGATGCGATGATCGCCAAGTTCAATGCCACCGGCCTGGTTATGGACCCCACCGTGCACATTTCGGCTCAAGTGATCTGCGATGAGCGCAAGATGCAGGTGCACGACATTTTGCAATCCGAAGGATACCTGTCTGGCGAGCCATCTTATGTGATCATGGCCGATACCCTTGGAGTGCGAACTGTCCTGTTTATCCCACTGATCGACGCGCGGGGTGCGCTGGGAGTGGTGCATGTGCATAGGCGCGAGGTGCGGGCGTTCAGCGAGGATGAGATCGCCCTCGTGGAAACCTTTGCCGCCCAGGCCGTCATCGCCATCGAGAACGTCCGCCAGTTCCGCGAGTTGCAGGCGCGGCTGGAGCGCGAGGCCGCGACCAAGAATATCCTTCGCGTCATCTCGGAATCCCCCGACGACGAACAGCCGACCTTCGAGGCGATCCTCGACAGCGCCACGCGTCTGTGCGGCACGCAGTATGCTTCGCTTGTTCTGGGGCGCAGAGGGGATGCGTCGCAAAGAATGGTCGCGCATCGCGCGGCCATGGCCGAGACCCTGGCCTTTTATCGCGAAGGCAAGGTACCGATGGACCCCGAGGATTCCATCGGCGCCCGCGCCATCCTCGCAGGAATTACCATCCATGTGCCGGACATGGCCGATACCGACCAGTATCGCGCCGGGCACGTGCGGTTCCGGCTGGTGGTCGACGGTCAGGGCCTGCGTACCAACCTCTTCGTGCCGCTTCTTGGCCCCGAAGGCGGTATCGGCTGCTTGATCCTTTGGAAGAAGGAGGTCGCACCCTTCACCGCCGATCAGATGGCGCTGATGGAGATCTTTGCCTCGCATGCCGTCATCGCCATCGAGAACGTGCGGCAGTTCAAGGCGCTGGAGGCGTTGAATGCAGAACTGGGCGACCGGGTTCAGGAACAGGTGGGCGAGATCGAGCGGATGGGGCGGTTGAAGCGGTTCCTCCCGGCGGCGGTGGCGGATGCGGTGGTGTCTTCGGGGTCGGAAAAGATGCTGTCGAGCCACCGGGCGCTGCTGGGGGTGCTGTTTTGCGATATCCGGGGGTTTACCGCGTTTTGCGAAACCGCAGAGCCCGAGGAGACCATCGAGGTGTTGCAGACCTATCACGAGGAAATGGGCCGCCTGATCAACAGCCACGGCGCGGGCGTCGATCACCGAGTAGGCGACGGCATCATGGTGCTGTTCAACGATCCCCTGCCCTGCGACGACCCGGCGGGCGATGCGGTGCGCCTTGCCATGGCGATGCGGGCGCGGATGGCCGAGTTGTGCGGCAAGTGGAAGAAGATGGGCCACCGGCTGGGGTTCGGGCTGGGGGTGTCGCTTGGCTATGCGACGGTGGGGATGGTGGGGTCGGGCGGGCGGTTCGACTATACCGCGTCCGGCACCGCCATCAACCTTGCCTCGCGCCTGTGCGACGAGGCGCAGGACGGTGAAATTTTGATCAGCCCCCGCGTGCGGCTGGCCGTCGAGGATGATTTCACGGTGGAATCGCGCGGCGAGATCAGCTTCAAGGGCATCCGCGAACCGGTAGAGGTGTTTTGCGTGACGGGGGTGGTGTAAGGCGTCACGCCCCCGCAGGCAACCCCGCCTTGACCAGCCCTTCGAGCACCAGAGCTGGGTCTTCGGCGCGCACGTAGTGGAATCGTGCCAGGCGCGGCGCCAGGCGAAAATCGGGTTTCAGCGCCATGAGGTCGGCCCAGACCGTGCGGGCGTCGTCGACCTCGCCCAGGTGGCCAAGGGCCGCAGCAAGCCAGGCGCGGCCGATGTCGGTTTCCTTGTACAGAAACAACCGCTCGCGAAACACCAGGGCGGCAGTTTCGAAGTTGCGCATCAGGAAATGCGCCTGACCAAGGAACTGCAGGTGCTGGTGCGACCAGCCGGGCTCCAGTCGGATCGCGCGTTCAAAGAGCGGGATGGCATCCTGCGGATGGCCTGAGGTGCAGGCGATTTCGCCAAGGGTGAGAAGGGCCTGCGCGGAATCCGGGCTGAGCGATACAGCCTTGCGGCCCGCCTGCTCGGCCAGGGCGTAGTCGCCGCGAAAGCGCGCGGCGATGGCCACGGCGACGTTGGCAACCGAGTCCTCCGGGGCGAGGGCAATGGCCCGATCGGCCAGCGCATTCGCCCGCGCCGAAACGACCTCGGGCGCGTCGCCCGACCATCCGTTGAGAAAATCGAGCCACTGGGCCGTCGACAGCAGCCCCAGGGCCTGCACATAGGCCGGGTCGAGGGTGATGGCGTGGATGCCATGTTCCACCCCCCGGGTCCAGGATTGCTGGTTCAGGCCGATCGACCGAACGAGACCGCGCATCCGCATCAAGGCGTCATGCGCCTCCGGGTTGGTGGTGCCGGTGCTGGTGATGGCTTCTCTTTCGCGCGGGGTCAGCCGCACCCTCAGCGCCTCCACGATCTTCAGCGTGACCGCGTCCTGCACGGCAAACACATCCGCCAGATCGCCGTCATAGCGGTCGGCCCACAGATGGATGCCGGTGGCCGCGTCGATCAACTGCGCCGTCACCCGCACCCGCTGGCCTGCGCGCCGCACCGAGCCTTCCAGCACGAAGGCCACGCCCAATTCGCGCCCCACAGCCCGCAGGTCCACGGACCTGCCCCGATAGGCAAAGCTGGAATTGCGCGCGATCACCGTCAGGCCCGACACCTTGGACAGGTCGGTGATGATATCCTCGGCGATGCCGTCGGCGAAATACTCCTGTTCCGGGTCGCCTGACATGTTGGCGAACGCCAGCACCGCGACCGAAGGCCCCTCGGGTTTGCGCGCAGGCGCTGGCACTGCCACCACGGCCGCGGCCCCCGGATGCCAGCGCCAGATCTTCACGGGCCGGTCGATGTTCTTGACCTCGACCTCGCCCCCATCGACAAAACCCGCGTCCACACGGCCCCGGATGCTTTCATGCACCACCGACGACACGCAGATGCCCCCAGGTGCCGCCAGCGGTTCAAGCCTTGCGGCGATATTCACCCCGTCGCCATAGATATCGTCGCCCTGCAGGATGATGTCGCCCAGGTTGACGCCGATCCTGAGGGTCAGCCCGGCGCCCGCCGCCGCCGCCAACTGGATCGCCAGCGCACAATCCACCGCGTCCACCACGCTGGCAAACTCCACCAGCGCGCCGTCGCCCATCAGTTTGACGATGCGGCCGTTATGGGCCGCGACCGCCGGGTTGAACTCGGCCGCGCGGTGGCGGTTCAGGGCGGCGAGCGCGCCCGCCTCATCCGCAGCCATCAGCCGCGAATAGCCGACGATATCCGCGAAAAGGATAGCGGACAGGCGGCGAATCTGGCGGGCAGGTTCCATGGTGGGCACGCTAGCCTGCCTTTGCTGTCAACGCTATCGTGACGGGCCGTTGGTGCAAATGCACAACGCCCGCGCCTTGCGGCACGGGCGTTTTGGTGAGCCTTTGGTCTTGCTTAGCGGCGCAGGCCCAGACGGGTGATCAGGGTCTGGTAGCGGGCGACATCCTTGCTTTTCAGATAGTCCAGCAGCTTGCGGCGCTGGGCCACCTGCATCAGCAGGCCGCGACGCGAATGGTTGTCATTCTTGTGCGACTTGAAATGCTCGGTCAGGGTGGCGATGCGTGACGACAGGATCGCCACCTGCACTTCCGGCGAGCCGGTGTCGTGTTCCTTGGTGGCAAATTCAGTGATCAGGCGGGTTTTTTCTTCGACGGTGATCGACATCGGGATCTCCTGTTAAGAGGGTTGGGGCACAAGCCGGGATGTCGTCCAGCAAAGCCATTGCAACCACTGTCACCAGCGGATGCGGGCGTATAGGAGAAATCGGCGCGGAAGGGAAGCGGAAATACGCGGGGAACGCCGGGTGGAAAGTGTTTACCAGAGTTGCACAATGCCCCCCAAGCGGGCGGCTGTCTGCTGGCAGCGGGGCGGAATTTGTGCTAGGGTAATACATGAAATCTTCTGCAATGGCAGTGGGTTGGCGGAAATCATGGTTAACGCGGCGCCGGGTTCGGGGGGCTGCAAAGCGTTCGGGGGAAGTTGCCGTGCTGGGTATCCTGGGTTTGTTTGGCGCATTGGTTGCGGGCATCATGGCCGAGACGATGATTGGCAGCACCCCTGCCCCGGAGAGGGACGATCCCGAGGCTGATGAGGCCGAGGACGCATCGCCCGCCTATCATGACCTGCTGGACGAGCCTGATGTGCCGGTGACGGACGCTGTCCCACCGGCGACGGAGGATGACGGGATGCCGGTATCGGATGATCTGGCAGACCCGGTTGATGCGGATGAAACTCTGAGTGGCGGCGGGGCGGATGACATCCTGACGGGTCATGGCGGCGATGATCAGGTGACGGGCGGTGCGGGCGGTGATCTTTTGGGCGGGCGCGACGGCGATGACGCCATAGATGGCGGGGCGGGCGAGGACTATCTGCACGGCGGCAATGGCGATGACAGCCTTTCGGGCGGGCTTGGCGATGATGTGATGCATGGCGAGGATGGCGACGATCTGGCGACGGGCGGCGCGGGCGCGGATAGGCTTTATGGCCATTCGGGCGACGACAAACTGCTGGGCGAAGCCGGTGCCGATACCCTGACGGGCGGCGAGGGGCAGGACAGTCTTGCGGGTGGTGCTGGCGATGATGCGGTAAGCGGCGGCATCGGCGATGATCTGGTGGTCGGGGGTGCTGGTGCAGACGCATTGGATGGCGGTGAAGGCCGCGACACCATCTGGGGCCAATCAGCGGATGGCGACGATGAGGAGGTGGATTTTCTGAATGGCGGCGCGGGTGACGATGCATTGATGGTGGGGGCGGGCGATTATGGCAGTGGCGGCGAAGGGGCGGACCAGTTCGCGCTGCGCGACTTTGGCACGGGCGGCGATCCGGCGCAGATCACCGATTTTGATCCGGCAGAGGATCAGTTGGTGGTGCTTTATGATGCCGCGCTGCACCCTGACCCGGTGTTGACGCTGGACCAGCCCGACGGCACGGGGGCGGCGACGCTGATGATCGACGGCGTGCCGGTTGCGAGTTTTGCCAATGGCGCCGATGTGGATCTGAGGGCTATCGCGCTGCGCGCGGCGTAGGGGCGATCAGGGCCAAAGCGTTGGCCGGACGGAATAGCTGATGTAAAGTGGGTGTTTGGGCTGGCCTGACCGGGTGAGACCAAGATGGAACAGCGGGCGATCAGCGGTGCGGAGCAGGAAAGCAACCTGCGCGGCGCGGCCCAGATGCGCGCCGTGGCTGCCCCAGCCGCAGATGATCTGATCGGCGGTAGCGGCGGCGTTCAGGATAGCGCTGTCGTTGGCGGGGCCGATGGGATCGGGCTGCTGGCGCATGATCTGTGGATCGGTGGCGCGGTAGGCGAAGATGTTGGTGACCGTAAAGGCGCCGAAGCCAAGCGCGCGGGCGCGGCGTTCGCACCGTTCCACCGTTGGATCGTTTTGCAGTTCGGTGGCGGTGGAGGGGTTGAGCATCACGAACAGCGCGCGCGGAGCGGCAGAGTTCCAGATGCGCTTGAGGCTGTAGCGATAGGCCTCGCAGGGCGAGTAGATCGCGGTGCTGGCGGCATCGCCTTTGAGGTGCTGGCGGGTGATCATCGAGGGTGTCCTTGTCGGGTATCCATGATGCCCAAACGAAAAGCCGCGCGACACCATGGGTGCGCGCAGCTTGTCTTGCAAGCCGGATTAGATCAGCCCTTGATCAGGCCCATCTGCTCCAGCTTGAGGATCACCTGATGGGCGCAATGATCCACTTCGGTATTCTCGGTTTCAAGGCGCAGTTCGGGCTTTTCGGGCATTTCGTAAGGGTCTGATATGCCGGTAAATTCCTTGATCTTGCCTTCGCGTGCCAGCTTGTAGAGGCCCTTGCGGTCTCGGCGCTCGCATTCTTCCACCGAGGTTGCGACGTGTACTTCGAGGAAGGCACCGTAGCTTTCCACCATTTCGCGCACGGCGCGGCGGGTGGCGGTGTAGGGGGCGATAGGCGCACAGATGGCGATGCCGCCGTTCTTGGTGATCTCGGACGCGACATAACCGATCCGCTTGATGTTGATATCGCGGTGCTCTTTGGAGAAACCCAGTTCCGAGGAGAGGTGTTTGCGCACCAGATCGCCGTCGAGCAGGGTGACGGGGCGGCCGCCCATCTCCATCAGTTTCACCATCAGCGCGTTGGCGATGGTGGATTTGCCCGAGCCGGACAGGCCGGTGAAGAAGACGGTAAAGCCCTGCTTGTCGCGCGCGGGCGAGGTTCTGCGCAGTTGCTGCACCACTTCGGGGAAAGAGAACCATGCCGGAATGTCGATGCCCTCGCGCAGGCGGCGGCGCAGTTCGGTGCCCGAGATATCCAGCACGGTGGTGCCTTCGGGCACTTCGTTGGCAGGATAATATTGCGCCTTTTCCTGCACATAGACCATGTGCTTGAAATCAACCATGGTAACGCCGATTTCGGCCTCGTGGGTTTTGAACAGGGTTTGCGCGTCATAGGGGCCGTAGAAATCCTGCCCGGCCGAGTTTTTGCCGGGGCCCGCGTGATCGCGGCCGACGATGAAGTGCGTGACACCATGGTTGCGGCGGATGATGCCGTGCCAGAC
>JANNAV010000047.1:0-2763 GCA_031384695.1 Paracoccaceae bacterium | reverse complement strand
GGATGACGCAATCCCATCCCCCGGCACCATCTTTTCGCTCACCGCCAGCGCCCGGTGGGTGGACGCAATCAACGTGGTCCGGTCCGGCGTCACAAAGCCGCGAATGATCGCCCGCCCCGCCTCCATCATCTCGGCCGAGATCATGATATCCACATCCCCCGCCGCCGGCATCAGGCTGAACACCGGCAAGCGCAGGCCTTTCGGGCACATCTCCACATAGTAAACCGTGGCTCCGGTCCGCTGCGCCACCCCGGCAACCGAGGTTGCCTGACATTCATACCCTTCAGCCCGCGCCAGCGCCTCGATCCACCCCGTCAGTACCCCGCCACCCTGCCCACCCACCGCCAAAACCGCCAGCTTGATGATGCCGCCCAAAGCCGGATCGGGCACCAATGGCTCCAGCACCGTCATGCCAGATCCCCGAACCCGATCCGCCGCGCCGCCCGCCTGCGCTGCAACCAGCCCGTCACCGCACCGCGCCAACCCGCAAGCCACCGTTCAACCCCGCCCGGATTGTGCACCACATCCGCGCGGTAAAAACTCGGGCACAAGATCGCCGCATCCGCCACCTCGCCGCAATTGCCGCAGCCCACACAAGACTGGTCAATCGACGCCACCGGATCATCGCGCAGCGGATCATCCAGCCTTTTCAACGATAAAGACGGGCACCCCGACAGCCGGATACAGGCATGATCCCCGGTACAGACATCCGCATCCACCCCGAATCGCGGAATATCCACCCGCCGCCCCGCCTTGATTGCCTGCATCCGCAGCGGCTTTTCCCGCCGCTCCTTGTTCAGCATGCACTCGCTTGAGGCGACAATCACCTTCGGCCCCGGCGCTTTGGTGGTCAGCGCCTCACGGATCACATCGCGCATGTGGCCCACATCATAGGTGCGGTCCACCTGCCGCACCCACTCAACCCCGATCCCCCTCAAGGCCTTGGAAATCGGGTTTTTCGTGGCCTTGGTCGCATTGTCAGCCCGCGAAGACATCACATCCTGCCCGCCCGTCGCCGCCGAATAAAAGTTATCCACCACCAGCGCCACGCCGTCCGATTTGTTGAACACCATATTGGTGAAGGACGAACTCAACCCGTTATGCCAGAACCCGCCGTCGCCAATGATCGCAATCGGCCGCCGCTCACCGCCGCCATCAAATGCGCCGTTGGCGGCTGGCCCAAGGCCAAAGCCCATCGTCGCCCCACCAATTTCAAATGGCGGCAGGCTGCCAAACAGATGGCACCCGATGTCGGCGGCGATCTGATGCTTGCCCAACTCCTTTTCCACCAGCTTCATCGCGGCGAAAATCGGCCGCTCCGGGCAGCCCGTACAAAACCCCGGCGGCCGGATCGGTACCGCGCGGGTCAGGTCCGGGATCGCGGGCCGCTCAATATTGGGGCTGCGCACCCGCCCCGCCAGCATTTCCGGTGCCGCCGCCTTCAGGAACGCCGTCACCCCCTCCAGCATCACCGCCCCGGTATATTCCCCCGCCATCGGCAACACACCCTTGCCGTACAGCTTTACCGAAGACCCCGCCCGGTACAGATACGAGCCCAACTGGCTTTCGATAAACTCGGGCTGCCCTTCTTCCACCACCAAAACCGCCTCGCGGCCTTCGCAAAACTGCAAGAACTCGGATGAAATCAACGGATAGGTCACGTTCAGCACATAAATCGGCACCTGACTTTCGCCGTAGATATCCGCCAGCCCCAACCGCTGCAACGCCCGGATCAGCCCGTTGTACATCCCCCCCTGCACCACGATTCCCACCGCAGCCTCCGCCCCGAACCGCTCGTTCAGCGCCTCTTGCACGATAAACTTCTCCGCGGCAGGCCAGCGGTTCTTCACCTTGTCCTGCTCATGCACATAAGACATCGGCGGCAGCACCACGCGGGCAAAATCGCTGCGCGGGTTGGACAACGCGTCCCTGACCGACAGCTTTGGCCGCACATTATCCCGCGTGGCAAAACTCCCCGTCACATGGCAAGACCTGATCCGCATCGTCAGCATCACCGGCGTGTTGCTCGCCTCCGAAAGCGCAAATCCGTCCCCCACCGCCTTGACGATGCTGGGCAGGTTCGGGCGCGGGTCCAACAGCCAGAACTGCGATTTCATCGCAAAGGCATGGCTCCGTTCTTGCATGATCGAAGATCCCTCGCCGTAATCCTCGCCCAAAATCACCAGCGCGCCCCCCGTCACGCCTGAAGACGACAGATTCGCCAGCGCGTCCGAGGCCACGTTCACCCCCACCGGCCCCTTGAACGTCACCGCCCCGCGAATGGGATAATGCACCGACGCCGCCAGCATTGCCGCCGCCGCCGCCTCGTTGGCATTGGCCTCGAACCGCACGCCCAACTCGCCCAACAACCCCTGCGCATCCGCCAGCACATCCATCAAATGGCTGATCGGCGCGCCCTGATACCCCCCCACGTACCCGACGCCGTTTTCAAGCAGCGCCTTGGTGATGGCCAAAATCCCCTCGCCGGTGAACACCTCGCCCGCCCCCAGACGCAAATCCTGTATTTCCGCTTCAAATGACCGTTCTGCCATGTCAGATCTCGTGCTTTCGAATATTCGCCAGCATCTTTTGCAAGGTGCCGACGAAGGCCCCGCGCTCCGCCTCCGGTATCCCCCGGAACATCCGCGCATAACTTGCCGCCATCTGCGGCCAAAGTGCTTCAAACGCCGCCCGGCCCGCCTCGGTGATAAACATCCGCGCCGCCCGGCTGTCGCTGGCATCCACCTCGCGCCGCACCAACCC
>JANNAV010000262.1:0-4694 GCA_031384695.1 Paracoccaceae bacterium | reverse complement strand
GTTCCGGCGCGATTCAGCGAAATCGACCGAGGCGGGGCTGAAGTATTTCGTGCTGGGGGCGCTGTCTTCGGGGTTGCTGCTGTATGGGGCATCGCTGGTTTACGGCTTTGCCGGGACCACGGCGTTTGCGGGGATACTCTCGACGCTGAACGGCGAGGTGCCGCTGGGGCTGTTGTTCGGGTTGGTGTTCGTGCTGGCGGGGCTGGCGTTCAAGGTGTCGGCGGCGCCGTTCCACATGTGGACGCCGGATGTCTATGAGGGTGCGCCAACACCCGTGACGGCGTTTCTGGCGACGGCCCCCAAGGTGGCGGCGATGGCGTTGATCGCGCGGGTGGTGCATTCGGCGTTCGGTGGCATCGTGGCCGACTGGAGCCAGGTTTTGGCGGCGTTTGCGGTGATTTCGATGTTTCTGGGGGCGATTGCGGCGATCGGCCAGCGCGATATCAAGCGGCTGATGGCCTATTCGTCGATTGCCCATATGGGTTATGCGCTGGTGGGGCTGGCGTCGGGCACCGCGATGGGCGTGCAGGCGATGCTGGTGTACATGGCGATTTATGTGACGATGAACCTTGGCACCTTCGCGTTTATCCTCAGTCTGGAGAAAGACGGGCGGCCGGTGACGGATATCCACAGTCTGAACATGTTCTCCAAACGCGAGCCGCTGAAGGCGCTGGCGATGCTGGTGTTGCTGTTCAGTCTGGCCGGGGTGCCGCCGATGCTGGGTTTTTTCGGCAAGTTTTATGTGCTGAAAGCGGCGGTGGATGCGGGGATGACATGGCTGGCGGTGGCGGGGGCGGTGGCCTCGGTGATCGGCGCGTTTTACTATTTGCGCATCGTGTTCTTCATGTATTTCGGCCAAGAGGTTGAGGGCGCGGAAAGCCGGATGGCGCCGGTGCAATGGCTGATGCTGATGGCGGTGGCGGTGGTGATGGTGCTGGGAATTGTGAACCTTGGCGGTATTGATCCGGCGGCGGCGGCGGCGGCGGCGTCGCTTGTCAACTAAAGCGCCATGGCCAGAAGGGGTGGCGCGCCACGTTCTGGCCACGGTGGACAGCACCAACAGTTACGGGCTGGCGGCGGGGTTCGGCGGGCCGGCCTGGGTTTTGGGCTTGGAGCAGACGGCGGGGCGGGGGCGGCGGGCGCGGGCCTGGGCCAGCCCGCGCGGCAATTTTCATGGCTCGCTGGTGATGCAGCCTGTGGAGCCTGCCGGGGTGGTGGCGCTGAGGTCTTTTGCGGCGGCGCTGGCGCTGCGCGAGGCTTTGGGGACGGTGACGGGGCTTGAGGCTGCGTTCCAGTTGAAATGGCCGAATGATGTGTTGCTGAACGGTGGCAAGGTGGCGGGGATTTTGCTGGAAAGCATCGGAGCCGGTGTGGGCGTGGCGCAACTGGCGATTGGCATCGGGGTTAATCTGATCGCACACCCCGATCAAGCTGATCTGCCGCCCGAGGCGCTGCCCGCGGTTTCAGTGCTGGCGCAAACCGGGGTGCGGATCGGGGCGGAGGCGTTTCTGGATGTGCTGGCACCCCGCTATGCGGCGTGGGAGGTGCGGTTTGTGGCCGAGGGCTTTGCGCCGCTCAGGGCCGAGTGGCTGCTGCAAGCCGCAAAACTGGGCGAGACGATCGTGGCGCGCACTGGCAGCATCACCCGCGAGGGGGTGTTTGAGACGATTGATGCGGGCGGCAATCTGATCTTGCGCACGGCACAAGGCGTGGTTGCGATTCCTGCGGCGGAGGTGTTTTTCCAGGGGGGCGGCGATGCTTTTGGCAATTGATTGCGGCAACACCAACACGGTGTTTTCGATCTGGGATGGCACGCGGTTTGCCGCGACATGGCGCATTGCCACCGACCACAAACGCACGGCGGATGAGTATTTCGTCTGGCTGTCGTCATTGATGATGATGACCAAAACCGAGGCGCATATCACCGAGGCGATCATTTCGTCCACCGTGCCGCGCGTGGTGTTCAACTTGCGGGTGCTGTGCAGCCGCTATTTCGACTGTCGCCCGCTGGTGGTGGGCAAGCCGGAGTGCCGGTTGCCGGTGGCACCGCGCGTGGATCAGGGCACCACGGTGGGGCCGGACCGGCTGGTGAACACGGTGGCGGGGTATTCGCGGCATGGCGGCAATCTGATCATCGTTGATTTCGGCACCGCGACCACCTTTGACGTGGTGGATTTCGACGGGGCTTATGTGGGCGGCGCGATTGCACCGGGGGTGAACCTGAGCCTTGAGGCGCTGCATATGGCGGCGGCCGCCCTGCCGAACGTCGATATCACCAAACCGTCGCGGGCGATTGGCACGAATACGGTTGCCTGCATGCAATCGGGCGTTTACTGGGGCTATGTCGGCCTGATTGAGGGCATCGTGCGCGAGGTGCGCCGTGAACGCGAAAACCCGATGCGGGTGATCGCCACCGGGGGCCTTGCATCACTTTTTGCTCAAGGAACCGAAGTATTTCATTCCGTTGAGGATGACCTGACGATGCACGGTCTGGTTCTGATCAGCGGCTACAACAAAGAGAATGCGGCATGAGCGGTGAACGACTGATATATCTGCCATTGGGCGGGGCCGGCGAGATCGGCATGAATGCCTATGTTTACGGCTATGGACCGAAGGGGCGCGAGCGGCTTATTCTGGTCGATCTGGGGGTGGCGTTTCCGGATATGGACGGCTCGCCGGGGGTGGACCTGATCCTGCCGGATATCAGCTGGCTGTTGGCGCGGCTGGACCGGCTGGAAGCGATTTTCATCACCCATGCGCATGAAGATCACATCGGGGCTTTGGCGCATCTTTATCCGCAGTTGAAGGTGCCGGTTTATGCGCGGCGGTTCACCGCCACCATCGGGCGGATGAAGTTCGAGGAGGCGGGGCTGCCGAAGGACGCGATCACCACGGTGGATGCGCGGCCGCATGTGGTGACGGCGGGGCCGTTTCAAGTGCAGTTCGTCCCCGTGAGCCATTCGATCCCGGAAAGTGCGGCGTTGATCATCGACACGCCGGGCGGACGCATCGTGCATACCGGCGATTTCAAGCGCGACGCGACGCCGATTGTCGGCGAGGGGTGGAGCGATACTCTGATGGAGGAAATCGCGGCGGAACGCCCGGTGAAGGCGTTGATGTGCGATTCGACGAATGTGTTTTCGCCGCATGAAGGGCGTTCGGAAAGCACGCTGCTGGAGCCGATTTCTGCGTTGATTGCAAGTGCGGGTGGCATGGTGGTGGCGACGACGTTCGCGTCGAACGTGGCGCGGCTGATGACGCTGGCGGCGGCGGGGATTGCGGCGGGGCGTTCGGTTTGCCTGTTGGGGCGGGCGATGAAGAAGATGGTGTCGGCGGCAGAAATATCGGGTGTGTTGCCGAATTTCCCGCGCACGATTACCCCGGAAGAGGCGCTGGATGTGCCGCGGCGCAATCTGATGCTGATCGTGACCGGCTCGCAGGGCGAGCGGCGGGCGGCTTCGGCGCAGCTTTCGCGCGGCAAGTACCTGGGGCTGGAGATGAAAGAGGGCGACATGTTCCTGTTTTCATCGAAAACCATTCCGGGAAACGAGCGCGGCGTGTTGCAGGTGGTGAACGCGTTTTCCGAGATGGGCGTTGATATCGTTGATGATACCGGCGGCAAGTACCATGTTTCCGGCCATGCCAACCGGCCCGATCTGGAGCATGTGCACCGGCTGTTCCTGCCCGACATGTTGCTGCCGATGCACGGCGAACACCGGCATCTGCGCGAGCATGTGCGGCTGGCGCATGAGGCGGGGATTGCGTCGAAAGTGGCGACCAACGGCATGATGATGGACATCTCGGGCGATGTTCCGGTGCTGGCGGAGCATATCGAGGCGGGCCGGGTGTATCTGGACGGCTCGGTATTGGTGGGGGCGCTGGACGGGGTGGTGCGCGACCGGATCCGCATGGCGCTGAACGGGCGGGTGATGGTGACGGTGCTGCTCGACGAGGCCGACAAGCCATTGGGCGAGGCCTGGGTGGAGTTGATGGGGGTGAGTGAGACCGGCAAGGGCGGGCGGTCGCTGGCGGAGGTGCTGGAGGCGGAATTGACGGAATTTGTCGACCGCGCCAATGCCAGGCTGCTCGCGGATGATGACAAACTGAACGAGGCGTTGCGGCGGATCGTGCGGCAGGTGACGATGGAAGAGATCGGCAAGAAACCCGAGGTGACCGTGGTGGTCAGCCGGTTGGCGATGGAATAACCTGTTGTTATGGCAATGAAAAAGGGCCTCGCGGGATGCGGGGCCCTTTTGTTTTGTGGCGTGTTTGGTTCAGCCGTCGGTGCCGTTGGCGGGGGCTTCGGCCTCGGCATCGTCGGGGGTGGAGGTGGCGATGCGGAAACTGCGCAGGATGAAATCGGGCACGTGATCGCCCATGCCGGTGACACCGGAATCGCGGCGGTCATCGCGACGGTCTTCCCGGCGGTCACGATAATTCTCGCGACGCGGCTCATCCCGGCGGGTGTCATCCCGGCGGCTGTCGTCCCGGCGTGGTTCGTCCCGGCGGCTGTCGTCCCGGCGGGTTTCTTCACGGCGCGGTTGCGGCGCGGCTGCGACGACTGCGGGTTCGGCGGCGGGTTCGGTTGCTGGTCCGGCGGCAATCTCGACCATGGCGGCGTCTTCACGCGGTGCGCTGCTGCGGCGCCGGGCACCGTCACGGCTGCCCGCCTCACGGCCAGATTCACGACCCGC
>JANNAV010000031.1:0-27747 GCA_031384695.1 Paracoccaceae bacterium | reverse complement strand
GCCATCTCCTCTCGACGAATGGGCGTCAGACGGGCATTCTTATGGATGTTCATTCGCGGCGCTCCTGAAGGCTTGAACTGTGGTAACTCCAGTCTCCCCGATCCGCCCCGAATGGACAACCTGATGAAAGATCACAGCTAGAGCGGCATAATCATGGCCATAGACCACCGAAGGTTCGACCCCGGTCCTGCGCGAATGGCGGCTGGCAGGTCGAACTGACACGAGGAGATGCACGCACATAACTGTTTATTTACTGAGGTTTGTAGCAGTTCACCGAAACAGCGGCGGTTAACAGGTCTGGAGAATATCGGCCCGGAGAGAGCGCTTTCCGGCCCCATGGGGAATGTGCCGGTTAACAGCCTCACCCGCATAACCCCCGAAAACAACGGAAAAATCCAGCCGCGGCCGGATCGGGAGAACGCTTTCGCGGGGGCAAGTGGCGGAGGCGGTGGGATTCGAACCCACGGTGGAGTTCCCCCCACGCTCAGTTAGCAACCGAGTGCTTTCGGCCTCTCAGCCACACCTCCGTAGGTTCCGTTTAGCCGTGCGATTGTGTGGGAGCAAGAGGGAAAGCTTTGGCGGGCCGCGTTTTGGCGGCTGCAGCGGGGCGCGGTTCAGGCGGGGTAAATCGGCGCGAAACCATGATGCCGGACGGGGAATGACTGGCTGCGCGGGCGCGCGGCCAGTCAGAACCAGTGGGGCGGATCAGCTTTCTTTGCCTTCATCATTCTCGTAGGTCGCGTCGCTGTCGTTGTCCTCGTCGCCTTGGTCACCTTCGCGGCATGTCAAGCTGCATCAGGCCGGCGCCGGGCATAGGATTTCGGCCAATTCGCGCCCAGACGGGCGATGTGCCATGTTCAGGGACGGGGCGAGCGACTAGGCTGTGGCGTGGCATTGGAGAGGGTTTGTGATGCGCTGGATCATACGGTCGGTTTTCGCAAATCTTCTGATGGTGGTGCTGGCGGCGGGGGTGGTTTTCATGATCCCGGCGGAAAAGATCGCCGGGGTTGCGGTGGCGCGGTTTAACGCGCTGACGGGGCGGGTGCTGGTGATCGAGGGCGCGGTGCGGCCTTCGATCTGGCCGCAACTGGGGGTGAAGATCGGGGCTGTCAGCATCTCGAACGCGGACTGGTCGGATGCTGGGCCGATGCTGCAGGCCGAAGGGTTGGCGATTTCACTTGATCTTCAGGCACTTGTCAGTGGCGAGGTGAAGATCACGGCGGTTGAGGCGCTGCGGCCCCGGATCATTCTTGAACGCTCGGCCACGGGTGAAGAGAACTGGGTTTTTGGCGGGTCGAGCGGTGGGACTGTCAGCACGGACACGCCGGGCGTGGGGCAGCCGTTCACGCTGGGGCGCGGTTTGATCGATGGCGGCACGCTGCTGTTCATCGATCATGGTGCGGGCAGCCGGATCGAGTTGTCGGACATCAGGGCGGATGTGACGATCCCGGATTACCGGGGTGAGGCGGCGATTGATCTGCAGGCGATGCTGCGGGGGCAGGCCGTGGCGGTGCAGGCCAAGGTGGGCGCGTTTCAGCCGTTTCTGGATGGCGAGGTGGTGCCGGTTGATCTGGTGCTGCAAGCGGGGGCTGCCACCATCAGCTTTGCCGGCCGGGCGGGGTTTGCGCCGATGGTGGCGGAGGGGGCGCTGGAGGCGGGATTGGGCGATCTTGCGGCGGTGGCGGCGCTTGCGGGCATCGCACCGCCGCAATTGCCCGAGGGTTTGGGCGCGCGCGAGGTTGCGGTTTCCGGTGCGCTGACGGTGACGGAGGCGGCGTCGCTGCATTTGCGGGGCGGCAAAATCGGGCTGGATGGCAATCAGTTCGAAGGTGACATTGATCTGTTGACTGCGGGTGAGCGGCCAAAACTTGTGGCGCAGTTGCGGGCGGGGGAAGTGGCGCTGGCTTCGGTTGCGGCGGCGGGTGGTGGTGCGGGTGGTGATGCTGGTGGTGCGGTGGCTGGCGGCTGGTCGACAGCGGCGATTGATGTGAGCGGCCTTCGGGCGATGGATGCGGCGGTGGGCCTGTCGGTTCAGGCGCTTGATCTGGGGGTGGCCAAGCTGGGGCCAAGCCAGCTTGAGGTGACGATAGACCGGGGCCGGGCGGTGTTTGATATCCGCAAGATCGCGGCCTATCAGGGGGCGATTTCGGGGCAGTTCGTGGTGAACGGGCGCAAGGGGCTTTCGGTGGGGGGCGATCTGAACTTTGCCGGGCTGGCGCTGGAGCCGCTGTTGCGCGAGTTTGGCGGTTATGAGCGGCTGGTGGGAACCGGTGATCTGGCGATCAGGTTTCTCGGCTCGGGCGGCAATATGGCCGCGATCATGCAAAGCCTTGAAGGTTCGGGGCAGTTGGCGTTCACCAAGGGCGAGATCCGGGGGCTGGATGTTGCGGGCATGCTGCGTACACTGGATACCGGCTATGTCGGCGAAGGGCAAAAGACGATATTCGACGCGGTGACGGCAAGTTTTGCCATCGCGGACGGGGTGCTGCGCAACGATGATCTGCTGCTGCAAGCGCCGTATCTGACCGCGAAAGGGGCGGGGGAGGTGGGCATCGGCGCGCGCACCATCGAGTATCGTCTGAAGGCCACGGCTTTGGCGGGCACGGCGGGTGAGGACGGCATTACCGCGCCGTTGTTGATCAGTGGCACCTGGGCCAACCCGAAATTCTCGCTTGATCTGGAAAGTCTTGCGCAAGAAAAGCTGGATGCCGAGAAAGACAAGCTGGAAGCGAAGGCCAGATTGCGGGCGAAAGAGCTGGAAGCCGAGGCCAAGGCCAGGCTGGTGGAAAAGCTGGGCATCGAGTTGCAGGATGGCCAAAGCCTTGAGGACGCAGCCAGACGGCGCGCCGAAGAGGCGTTGCAGGAAGAGGCACAGCGCGCGTTGGAGGGGCTGTTGGGCGGCAACTGACACAGGGGGGCCGCGCGCGTGGCTTGATCGGCGCGCGGCGGGACCTGCCTCAGCGGCGGCGGTCGCGCCGGGCTGACATTGGCTGAAACGCCACGCCGACATGGGCCTCGCAATAGGGTTTGCCGGGCACCGAGGGCAGGCCGCAAAACCAGAAATCCGGGGTGGCGGGATCGCCGATCGGCCATTTGCAGGTGCGTTCGGTCAATTCCATCAAGGTCAGCCGTTTGGCGCGTTTTTCAACCTCACGCACCGAGGCGAGCGCTTCGGGCGATATCTCGTTGGCGGAGGGCTGCGGCGGCAGGGGTTGGCCTGCGGGGATGATCGCCTTGCGCAGGGGGATCGGGGTTACAGTTGCGCCGGGCCCGGGGATCGGGCCTGGGGCGGGGGCCACGGCAGGACGCTCGGCCGCAGGGCGGATCGGTGTGGGTTCGACACGCGGCGGCTCGGGCGAGCGGGGCTGCGGTTCGGGGCGGGCGGCGGTGACGGGGGCCTCGGCCTCTTCGGGTTCGTCACGGCCGGGCACGCCACCGACGCGGTTCGACAGGCCAAGCCGGTGCACCTTGCCGATCACGGCGTTGCGGGTGACGCCGCCAAGCTCTTTGGCAATCTGACTGGCAGACTGACCTTCGGCCCACATTTTCTTGAGCGTCTCGACGCGCTCATCGGTCCAGGACATGGCGAACTCCGGTTTCTGGGTGGGCAAATTCAGGGGGCAGGGCGAACAGAGGGCATTCTGGCCCGCTATTCTATTCGGGATGGCACGGGATACAAGCTGGCGACAACAAGTTCAAGCGTTGCAGCGAATAGGGCTTGCCTGCGGGGGGCACTTTTCCTTAGGGACGCGGTGAGGCCCGGGTATTTGCCGCCACCCCGGGGCGCAGGGAGGCCGGAATGACCCATGATTACCGCGAACAGCGCGCTGACACGTTCGAAACCTTTGCCAGTGCCAGCAAGGGGGTGAAAATACCGAAAACGGCGGTGGTGGTATTTCAGTTCATCGCCGAAGAGGTGGATACCAAATGGGCGGCGGTGGAAAAAGCCCTGCGCGCCAAGGGGTTTCGCACATCGAACGACGGCGATGTGCTGGAGGCGCGGATCGGCCCGATTGCGATTGGCGCCGATGAGATCTGGCACTGGGAGCGGCTGGCGACCGAAGTGGTGCTGCCGTTCGAGTTTTTCCCCGATGGCTGGGAGCTGGACGATCAACCGGTTTAGGGTGGGGGGGCATAACCCAGGCTGACGGTTGGTGATTCAAGCGGAACTCAGCCCGCTTGTCGCCGTTTGCCGCCCACCCATGTGGCGGTGATTGCGCGGTCGTCGCCCATCATGATGGTGGGGAAAATCGCCTGCCAGATGTCTTCGGCGCGGCGTGTTGCCTGTTCGATGGCGGCGGTGGAGGCGAGGTTCACGACCACCAGATCGGCCTCCATCCCGACGGCGATGTTGCCGATCTGGTGACCGGCTTGCAGCGCCTGTGCCGAGCCTGCGGTTGCCAGCCACCACAGCTCGGACGGGTGCAGGGGGCGGCCGCGCAACTGGCCGATCTCGTAGGCCGAGGCCATGGTGCGCAGCATGGAAAAGGAAGATCCGCCTCCGGTATCGGTGGCAAGGCCAATGCGGTGGCCAGCGGCTTTGAGGCCGGCCATATCGAACAGCCCCGAGCCGATGAAGGCGTTCGAGGTCGGGCAATGCACGAGGGCCGCGCCCACCTCGCGCAGTCGGTCTTTCTCGCGCGGTTCCAGCCAGATGGCATGGCCGTAAAGCCCGCCTTTGCCGAGAAGGCCGTGTTGTTCGTAAGTATCAAGATAATCGCGGGCGTTTGGAAACAGGGATTTTGCCCAGGCAATCTCGTCGGTTTGCTCGGAGAGGTGGGTTTGCATCAGGCAGCCGGGGTTTTCGGCCCAAAGCGCGCCCATCGCCGCCAGTTGATCAGGGGTGGAAGTAGGGGCAAAGCGCGGCGTGATGACGTAGGAGAGCCTGCCCTGACCGTGCCATTTCGCCAGCAGGCGGGCGGACTGATCATAGGCGGATTGTGCCGTATCGCGCAGGCCGTCGGGGGCGTTGCGGTCCATGCAGGTTTTGCCGGCCCAGACGCGGGCGCCGTGGCGGTGGGCGGCGGTGAAAAAGGCATCCACCGAGGCCGGATGGATGGTGCAGAACGAGCATACCGAAGTGGTGCCATGGGCGAGGGTCAGATCGAAATAGCGGTCGGCCACGTCTTTGGCATAGGCCGGGTCGGCAAAGCGCATCTCTTCGGGGAAGGTGTAGGTGTTCAGCCAGTCGATCAGGCGTTTGCCCCAGGAGGCGATGATTGCGGTTTGCGGGTAATGGGCGTGGGCATCGACAAATCCGGCAGAAATGAGAGCGCGGCCATAGTCGGTGACCCGCGCCTGAGGGTGGGCGGCGCGCAGGGCGGCGGCGGGGCCGACTGCGGCGATTTTGCCCTCGGCAAGCAGCACGCCGCCGTCGCGGTCGAGCGTTGCGGCGTTGATCCCTTCTGCGAAGGGATCGCCGGAGAAGGACAGCACCTGCCCGAGCAAAAGATCCGCCATTTGTGCCTCCCTCTGTCAAGCCAGTGTAGACTATATGTTTTTGACAATTCGGTAAATTTCCGCCTGCCCTCTGTTTCATTGAAACAGCTTGTCATAAGGTCGCGGTAATCCGGTGGGGGTTTCATGGCGGAAGACCTGAGCAACGATGGCGAGGACGTGCTGGATGCGCGGCTTATGTCGGCCATTCTGGAGGCGGTGCAGGCAAGCGATACGGCGCGGCTGAGCACGCTTTTGCAGCCGCTGCACGCAGCCGATATTGCCGATTTGCTGGAGCAGATCGGCACGTCGGAGCGGCGTGCGCTGTTGACGCTGTGGTCGGGTGAGATCGACGGCGAGATTCTGTCGGAAATTGACGATTCGATTCGCGAAGAGGTGATCGAGGCGCTGCCACGCGATGTGGTGGCCGAGGCGATGCGCGAACTTGACACCGACGATATGGTCGACATCCTCGAAGATCTTGACCCGCCGCAACAGGGCCGCATCCTTGAGGCGCTGGACGCGGTGGACCGGCTTGCGGTGGAGCAGGCGCTGGCCTATCCCGACGACTCCGCCGGCCGCCTGATGCAGCGCGAAGTGGTGGTGGCGCCGGAACACTGGACGGTGGGCGAGGCGATTGATTTCCTGCGCGGGGCGGAGCATCTGCCGGATCAGTTCTATCATGTCATCCTGATAGATATTAATTCAAAACCAACAGGTTACGTGACGCTGGGGCGCATATTGTCATCGCGGCGCGCGGTGGCGCTGCGCGATATTCTGGAGGACAGTTTCCGCACGGTGACTGCCACCGGTGCCGAGGCCGATGTGGCCTATATGTTCCACCAGTATCACCTGATTTCCTGCCCGGTGGTGGACGCCGACGGGAAGTTGGTGGGGGTGATCACTATTGATGACGCGATGGGCGTGCTGGATGAGGAGCACGAGGAGGACATGTTGCGCCTTGCCGGGGTGGACGAGGAAAGCTCGATCGCGGACGGGGTGCTTGATACGGTGCGGAGCCGGTTTCCGTGGCTTTTTGTCAATCTGATCGCGGCCAATCTTTCGGCTTTGGTGATTGCCCAGTTTGCCGGGACCATCACGGCGCTGGTGGCGCTGGCGGCGCTGATGCCGATTGTGGCCTCGATGGGGGGCAATGCGGGGACGCAATCGCTGACCGTGGCGGTGCGGGCGCTGGCGACGCGCGATCTGACGCAGGCGAACGCGTTCCGGGTGGTGCGGCGCGAAGCGGCGGTGGGGCTGATCAACGGTTTGGGCTTTGCCAGCGTGATGGGGCTGGTGGGGTGGCTGGGGTACGGCGTGCCGCTTTTGGGGGTGGTGATCGGGGCGGCGATGATTGTCAATCTGTTTGTGGCCGCCCTTGCGGGCACTTTGGTGCCGCTGTTTCTGGAGCGGGCGGGGTTTGATCCGGCGCTTTCATCGGGAACGTTTGTGACGACGCTGACCGACGTGACAGGGTTTTTCGTGTTTCTTGGCCTTGCCTCTCTGGTGCTGATATGAATGATATCAAAGCCTTGGCGCGCAAAGTGGCATTTGCCAACCGCAAAAGCGCCTATGCCGCCGGGCAGGGGCAGGCGAGCGAGTTGCTGGCCGATTATCTGGCGGCGCAGCGGGGTTTGCCGCTGGCAGGCTACATGGCGATGCGGACCGAAATTGATCCGCGCGCGGCAATGGCGGCGCATCAGGGGCCGGTGGCGGTGCCGGTAATCATGGGGGCGGCACAGCCACTTCGGTTTCGGGAATGGAGCCCCGGTTGCCGGATGATTATGGGCACGTTTGGGGCTGAAATTCCCGAGGAGGGCGGCTGGGTGGAGCCGGAGGTGTTGATCGTGCCGCTGCTGGCGTTTGACGCCCGGGGCTATCGGCTTGGCTATGGCGGCGGGTTTTATGACCGGACGCTGGAAGAGTTGCGGGCAAAGCGGCCGACGCTGGCGGTTGGCTTTGCCTTTGCCGCGCAGGAAGTGGCGGAGGTGCCGATTGACGCCACCGATCAGCGGCTTGATGCGATTGTCACCGAACAGGGCCTGCGGTTGTTTTGAACCGAGGGCCTATTTGGCGATTTTCTCGTCGCGCACGAACATGTTGGCCCAGGCGCGGTCGATCAGTTCGGGGGTCATCTGATAGGGGATGCCCTCGAACTCGCAGACGGTGATCATCTGGTCGATCAGGAAAACCGGCTGGTAGTTGGCGAAATTGTTGTTGATTGTCGGATACTTGACCTTCAGAAGATGGAGCAGGGCACGCTCGTCCAGCGGCATTTTCTTTTTGCGTGCGACCATGGCGAAGATTTTCAGAAAGTTTTCCTGGCTTGGCCCGTCGATCTTGATCTTGAAGAAGATCCGCCGCAGGGCAGCACCATCGAAAATCTCGTTCGGGTGGAAGTTGGTTGAGAAGATGACCAGCGTATCAAACGGCACGGTGAATTTTTCACCCGATTGCAGCGACAGGATATCGCGGCTTTCCTCCAAAGGTACGATCCAGCGGTTGACCAGTTTCTGCGGCGGCTCAGACTGGCGGCCAAGGTCGTCGACGATGAAGATGCCGCCCGAAGATTTCAACTGCAGTGGTGCCTGATAGGTGCGGGCGGTGGGATTGTATTTCAAATCCAACATATCCAGCGTCAATTCGCCGCCGGTGATCACCGAAGGACGCTCGCACAGCACATAGCGGCTGTCATAGCGGTTGCCGGCGCGGCGGATGGAATTGGGGTCTTCCACCTGCTCTTCGGCTTTGGAATGCACGATGGGATCGAACACGGTGATCACCTGACCGGAGTATTCGATGGCGCGGGGGATATAGATCTTGTCGCCCAAGGCCGCGCGGATACCGTTGGAAATACTGGATTTTCCGTTACCCGGCGGGCCGTACATCAGGATCGAGCGGCCCGAGGTGACGGCGGGGCCGAGGTTGTCGATCAGATCATCGGGCAGGATCAGGTGGCCCATGCCGACCATCAGTTCGGGCCGGGTCAGGCGGATGTTGCGCACCGACTGGCGTTTCATCTGCTCGGAATAGCTGGCCAGCGGAATTGGCATCGCGCCGTAATATTCGGACTGCGACAGGGCATCGAGGGCGCGGGCTTTGCCGGCGTCGGTAAGCTGATACCCCATCTCGTTGCCCGAGGTTGCGTGCAGGGTGCCGGTCGCCTCCAGCAGGCGCTGTGTGCGCGCGAGATCGACCAGTTCCTGCGTGGCCTGTACTTGCAGGCAAAGCACCCGCGCCAGTTCCGACACCAGATCAAGGTTCATGCGGAACATGGTTTTCAGCAGGATATCGCGCATCATCACCGGCGATAGGCCGGTTTCGGCCATGGTTTTGGGGGCGGGCGGGGCGATCACGTTGGGGGCGGTCTGCATGTTCATCGGGTTACCTGCGGGTTTGCGTCGGGTGCAGCGTGGCGGCTTTCAGTCAAGAAACGGTGAAGGCGGTCAGGCGGCAAAGCGGATTGCCGCCAGAAGATAGAAAATAAGGGTGCCGGAGAGGGCGAGGCCCATGGGAAAGTCTTTGTGGGTCCAACTGGCCCAATCGGCGGTAGCGGCTCGGAAGGGCGGGATCAGCCGCATCAGGCGGTGGCTGGTGAAGGCGCCGAGGAGGCAGGCGGCAAACAGCGCCATGACGAGGCGGACATCGCAGCCGACGAAAAAGGGCGCCATGGCGGCGGCGAATTTGGCGTCGCCCGCGCCAAGCAGGCTGAGGGCGTTGGCGATAAAGCCTGCGACCAGCACGATCAGGCCGTAGGCCAGACCCCAGCCGAAATCGGGGAGCGATAGCACGAAGGGGCCGATCAGCAGATAGCCTGCGAGCAGCGCCATCACCGACTTGTTGGGGATTTTCATGGTTTTCATGTCGCTCCACGCGACCCAGATGCCGATAGGCACGGCGACAAGCAGAAAGGCGAAAGCTGCGATCTGCGACAGCGGCGACATCCTAAGCCTCCAGCGCGGCCAGGCTGCGGGCGGCAGCCTCGAAATGTTGGGGGTGGGTGTCGATGGCGTCTTGCAGCAGGCCCTTGCCCACCACGATGTCGCCTTGCTTGATCGCGGCGAGGGCCATTGTGTAGAGCAGTTCGGCGCGCTCGGTCTGGGTCATCGGCACCACGGGCAGATCGTACTTGCGCTGTGACGAGCGGGCGAGCACGAGGTTGTTCTTGGCGGTGAAAAGGCTGCTGTCATAGGTGATCGCCTCGACAAACAGCTTTTCCGCGCCTGCCGCGTCGCCGCGCGTCAGTTTGGAAAAACCCCAGTTGTTCAGCACACTTGCGGGTTTGGTGGTGAGGCCCGCGGCGATCTCGTAAAAGCTGTCGGCTTTCTTCCAGTTCTTCTTGCTGTCGGCCACCATCGCCTCGAGCCGGTAGCGTTGAAAGGTTTCGTGGGTGGGGGGGATCTTGTTCAGTTCGGCCTCGGCGCGCGGCCATTCGTTGGACCGGATCAGGGCTTCGGCCAGATCGACGCGGTCGTCCATGGTGCCTTCGGGGGTGGCAGTGATCTGGGTCAGGATGGCTATGGCCTCGGTCGCGCGGTTGGCGCGGATCAGCGATTTGGCAAGACCACGTTTCAGATCAATGCGGTCCGGGTTCTGCTCGGATGCGTTCTTGAAATAGGTGACGCCCTCGTTCGGATCGGACGCGGTGAGCATCACATCGTTGAGGTTGGATTCGTCGATGACGTTGACGCTTTTGATTGCGCGCTGCACTTCAGCATCGGATTGATGCTGACAGGCGACAAGAAGTGCCATGCCCGAAAGGCACAGCGCAAGTTTGACAGGGTGGCGCATTTTGCGTCCTTTTTAACTGCTCAATTCCGTCCGGCGCTTAGAGTTGCGACAAAAGCTCGTATTGGCCTTGCCCGCGTCTGACCAACGCATAGGCCGGTTTCTCAACTTCCTCATCAGGATACAGCGAAGATTCGCTTCGGGCGATAGCCAATTGCAGATTTTCGCGGATCGAGTCCGATTGGCCACTGTCAAGAGCGAAAGCCTGCTGAAATATCACGCGCGCCTCGCCGGATTTGCCCTGCTCCATCAGTACGACGCCCAGATTGTTGAGGGCGGGCACGAAGGTGGGATCGGCTTCAAGCGCGCGGCGCAGCAATTGTTCGGATTGGCCAAGCCGGCCAAGGCGCAGGTTGGCAGACCCGAGGGCGGAAAGCACATCGACGTTGATGCCCTGTTCGGCGGCGGCGCGAAGGTAAGCCTTCAGCGCCAGTTCGAACTCCCCCGCCTCCATCAGCCGGTGGCCGACCAGCAGACCGTCGACGCCTTCGGCATAGCGGTTGGCGCCGGGCGGCGTGTTACGGCTGACGGCGGTGCCGCCCAAAAACCCCGTGGTGCCGCCAACGCCAAGGCCGCCGGTGTTGCCACAGGCGGCCAGAAGTACCAAGAGTGCGGTCGGCCACCGGTTCACTTACTTGCTCATCCCTCCGAGGTTTTGCGCGATACCCTGCACCGACGGCCCGATCAGGATGATCAGCAACGGCGGCAATGTGAACAGCATAGTGCCCAGCGTCAGCTTTGTCGGCAAGGTGTTTGCTTTCTCTTCGGCGCGCATCACCCGTTTGTCACGCATTTCGATCGAATACACCCGCAAAGCATCGGCAATCGAGGTGCCGAAGCTGGCCGATTGCACCAGCGTGGTCACGAAGGAGGCGACATCGGCCACGCCCACACGCTCGGACATGTCTTTCATCACCTGCACGCGTTCCTTGCCGGCCTTGACCTGTTGGGCCACCATGTCAAATTCTTCGGCCAAAGCGGGATAGCCCGCGCGGCTTTCCACGGCGATTCGGTTGATCGACTGATCGAGCGACTGGCCCGCCTCGATGCAGACCAGCATCAGATCGAGTGCATCGGGGAAGCCCGAGATAATTTCTTCCTTGCGTTTTTGCAACCGGCGTTCGACCCAGTATTTCGGCAGGTAATAGCCCGCAGCACCGGGCCCGATGGTGGACATCATCATGAACTGGGTGGTCACCTCGGCCTGCGCATTGGCGATCATGGTGTAGATCACGCCCAAAAGCAGCAGCCCGATGCCCAGAACCAACTGCGCAAAGTGGAACATGCGCACTGCGTTTTTGGCTTTGTAACCGGCGCGCAGCATCATCAGGCGCGCGGCCGTCATGGTTTCTTCGTCCTGCGGCTCGAGGAAGCCTGCGTATTTCTCGAGCTTGTCGACCTTTTCGCCGCGCCGCAGATCGGGGCCTTGACGGTTGGACGAAGCGCCCGCCACGCGCTGTGCCTTGATCTTGCTGAACGGCTCGGCGGTTTTTTTCAGCATGCTGGGCAGCACGAGGATCATCATCAGAAGGCCAAGCCCGCCCAGCAGCAGAACCGGGCCTAGCGGACCCAGCTTTTCCACAATCATCGCGTTGATATTGCTGATCATTTCCATGATGCGCCTAAACCTTGATGTTGACCATGATCTTCATGAAGATCACGTTGATGACGAGAAACACCGCCACGACGAGGCAGGCGGGAATAAACTCGGGCGTTTCCTTGACCTTGTCGAAATAGTCGGGCTTGACCACGTTGATCATGATCAGCGCACCGATGGGAAAGGCGGAGAGGAACATGCCCGACCATTTCGCCTCGGCAGTGATCGCCTTGACGCGGCGGAACAATTTGAAGCGGGCGCGGATCACTTTGGACAGGCCTTCGAGGATCTCGGCAAGGTTGCCGCCCGATTGCTTCTGGATCGAAACGGCGACGGCCAGAAAGCGCAGATCCTGGCTGTCCATCCGTTCGGCGAAGTTTTTCAGACTGTCGGCGACATCGCGGCCATAGGCGGCCTCGTCCGAGATGAAGCCAAACTCGGTGCCCAAGGGATCGGCCACCTCTTTGGCGACGATGGCGATGGCCGATGAAAACGGATGGCCCACCCGCAACGAGCGCACCATCAGTTCCACCGCGTCGGGCAGTTGTTCATCCATCAACGCCATGCGTTTCTTGGCCTTGTTGTTCACCCAGACATAGACGCCGCCGATGCCCATGCCCACCGCAATGACCGCGCGCACCGGGGCTGCGGCTTCGGTGCCGATGGTCAGGCCGAGGTAAGAGAACACGCAAAGACCGGCCATGATGGCGATCAACTGTTTGGGCGAGAAGGCGATATTGGCCTTTTGCGCCTTCACCGCCAGCATCGAGTAAAGCGGGATGCCGCGCGAATTGAGGTGCTGGCCCATCTCTTTGCGGAGTTGTTCCAACACCTCTTCGCGGTTCTTGTTCTTGTCGAGCAGCGCCAGACGGCGGCTGGTGCGGCTGTTGAGGCTGATGGATTTGCCGAATACCGTGAGATAGAGGCCCTCGACCAGAAAGATGACGGCCACGAAGATCAGGATATAGATGAGGGGTGCTGCGCTGATTTGCATGATGGGCCTCAGACGATGGGTTCATAGATGGAGGCGGGCAGATCGTAGCCCCATTGCTTGAAGCGTTCGGAGTAGTGCGAGCGCACGCCGGTGGCGTTGAAGCGGCCGATGATCTTGCCGTTCGGCTCCACCCCCAGACGCTCGTAGCGGAAGATTTCCTGCATCGAGATCACTTCGCCTTCCATGCCGGTGATTTCCGTCACCGACACCATGCGGCGCGAACCGTCCTGCAAGCGCGAGGCCTGCACGATCAGGTTCACAGCCGAGGCGATCTGGCTGCGCACGGCTTTCAGCGGCATCTCGATACCGGCCATTGCGACCATGTTTTCGAGGCGCGAGATGCCGTCGCGGGCAGAGTTGGCGTGGATCGTGGTCATCGAGCCGTCGTGGCCGGTGTTCATCGCCTGCAACATGTCGATCACCTCTTCACCGCGGGTTTCCCCCACGATGATCCGGTCGGGGCGCATCCGCAAAGCGTTGCGCAAACAGTCGCGCTGGGTGACAGCGCCCTTGCCTTCGACGTTCGGCGGGCGGCTTTCCATCCGGCCCACATGCACCTGTTGCAGTTGCAATTCGGCGGTGTCTTCGATGGTCAGCACGCGTTCGGTGTTGTCGATGAACGAGGACAGCGCGTTGAGCGTGGTGGTTTTGCCCGAACCCGTACCGCCCGAGACGATGATGTTCAGGCGGCACGAGACTGCGGCTTGCAGGTAGGCCGCGATTTCCTCGGTGAAGGCGCCAAAGCGCACAAGGTCTGGCACGCCCAGCTTTTCTTTCTTGAATTTCCGAATGGAAACAAGGCTGCCGTCGACTGCAACCGGCGGCACCATGGCGTTGAAACGCGAGCCGTCCTGCAAGCGGGCGTCAACGTAGGGGTTCGATTCGTCAACCCGGCGGCCCACGGCGGACACGATCTTGTCGATGATCCGCAAGAGGTGGCGTTCGTCCTTGAAGGTGATGTCGGTCAGTTCCAGCTTGCCGCCGCGCTCGACAAAGATGCGGTTGGGGCCGTTCACCAGAATGTCGTTGACGGTCTCATCCTTCAGCAGCGGCTCCAGCGGGCCGAGGCCCATCACCTCGTCATAAAGATCCTGGTTGAGTATGGCGCGGTCTTCCTTGTTCAGGGACACCTGCATCTCGTCCAGGGCTTCGGTGACAATCGCGGATATTTCGGATTTCAGATTGGCCTCGGAGGCGGTTTCCAGGGCTGCCAGGTTCAGATCATCGAGCAGGCGTTTGTGCAGAGCGCCCTTCAACTCGGCCAGACGGTCTTTGCGCTTTTTCTCTTTGTCCATCGCGGCAACCTCGGCGGGCGCGCGCGCGACGGGGCCGGTCGGCATCGGGCGGTTGGCGATGATGGGCTTGACGCCCACCGCCGGGCGCGCGGCCGGGGTGGCTTGGTTTACTGCGGCGATGGCGGGTTTTGCCGGGCCGCCTTCTGGTTTCTTGAAACGTGAAAACATAATCTACCCCAATCAGGCCGTTCAGCCTTTGCCGGTTTCGGCGGCTTTGTTCAGATCAAACAGTGACTTTGCCAGTTTCTGAATCTCGCGGCGCAGCGGATTCTTGGCGGCATTTTCCGAAAGCGGCAGGCCGTGGTCATTGGCCTGCGTCACCTGCAACCCGCCATCAGGCAGTTGCACTTCCAGAACGATATCAAGGCTTTCTGCCATCCGCTTGACCCGGCTTTTCGCCGAAAGATCGGTGAATTTGGGGGCGCGGTTCAGCACGTAGCGCAGTCTTTCATGCGGCAGGCCTTCGGCCTTGAGCGCCCGCACCAGCCGCAGCACGTTTTGCGCCGAGCGCAGATCAAGTTCCAGCAGTGCAAAGTAAAGATGGCTGCGGGCAAGGACGGTTTCCGTCCACGAGACGATGGTGCGCGGCATGTCGATCACCACGAAATCGAAATTCGCGCGCGCCATGTCGACAATGCGCGCGATGTCATCGGGGCCGACGATATCCAGCGGCAGCATATCTGCGGGGGCGGTGAGCACATGCAGCTTGTCATTGAAGGTGAGCATGGCGTGCAGCAACTGATCGCTGTCGGAGTTGGCGGTATCCGACAACAGCTCGAACACCGCTTCTTTGCGGGGCAGATCAAGATAGGTTGCGGCCGAGCCGAACTGGAAATCAAAGTCGATCAGGCACACGCGCGGGCCGTCTTTGGAGATATTTGCCAGTTCCCACGCCAGGTTGGTGGCAAAGGTTGACGCGCCGCAGCCGCCCGCAAGGCCATGCACCGGCAACACGACGCCGTTCCTGTCGCCCTTTGCCTTGAAGGCGGGCGATGCGCCGTCATGGGTTTCAAGGCTGGCGGCAGGGGCCGCGGCGACGGCGGCAGCGGGTGCGACCGGGGCTGGCACGGGGGTGCGGGTGCGTTCGATGGCCTCGTGCAGCGCACCTTCGGGAAGTGGATAGGGGACGAAATCATCGGCCCCAAGGCGCAACAACTGATGCAGGGCGATCGGGCTGACCTGATCGGCAATCAGCACCACGCGGATGCCACGATCCTTGGCCAGACGAATGACATCTATCACCCGGCTGAGATCAGCCTCGTCATCGCCATTCACGGCGATGGCCACGAATTGCAGCGTGGAGGCATCGGGTTGGCCGAGGAATATGATCGCATCCTCGAACGACAGATCGCCCCAGCTTTCGCCCAGTTCCAGTTCCATATCGTCGATCAGAAGATCGAAGTTCTGCACGTCACGCGAAATCGTGCACGCCACAATGGGTGCTTGATCCGGTTGCAGGGTTGCGACGCTCGTCATCTTCTCTTGCCCTTCCAAAACCGCCCGGCGGCCTGACGCTGTTGCCCCAATGGGCACCCCTGCCAAACCGGGAGCGCTGCACCCGCCCGAAGGCCGAATGCGATTGTTCCCATTGCAACGAAGGTGCAGGCAGATGTTGGCGACATTGGGGCTAAAAAATCGTCAATCTTAGATTTTTAATGATTCTGGCGCGGAAAGTGGAAACGAAGGCGGGGGAAACGGCGAAGGCCCGCATCGCTGCGGGCCTTTGGTTTGGGGTGCCCCGGGGTGTATCAGCCGCCAGGTGTGACTTCGTTCGAGGTTTGGGTGCTGTCGACAATCGGCCGTTTGGCGTATTTGATGTATTCGCGGAACACCACCTCGGCGTATTTGCCGTTCAACAGCATGGAGCGGCGGTTCACAAAGCCGGAAACCTCGGTGACGGTACGGCGGTTGCGTTGTTCGGGGCCGGGGGTCTGGATCACCGGTTGGGTTTTGCCGAAGGAAACCACCGCCTCAAGCCGGGCCGAGCCGATGCCAAGGCCGGTCAGATAGCCGACAGCCGCACGCGCGCGGCGCATGCCAAGCGCCTTGTTGTAACTGTCGGAACCCACAAGATCGGTGTGGCCAAAGACCTTGAAGCGCACTTCGGGGAATTGGCGGATCCAGTCGGCCTGCTGGCGCAGGGTTGCGCGGGCCTCGTTTGTCAACTGCGACGAGTTGAAGGCGAAAGTGATGGTGGTAGGAACTTCGGTGGCGAAGCGGTTGCCCAGCGCCACCGTCGCGTCAATCTCGCCGCGCATAAGCAGGGCGTTGTTCATCGTGGGGTTGCCAAAGCTGCCCTCGTCCACTTCGGCACCGGCCTCGCGGTAGAAGCCGCCAACTTCACAGGCGGAAAGGCCAAAGAAGGCGGTGGCGGCGAGCAGTGGCAGAATTCGTGCCTGAATGCGCATCATCCTACTCCATCACATAGCCATAAGACCCGTTGAAGTCCTGCCGGGAAACCTCGCCCGCAGCACCTTTTTGCCTGCGGGCGACGTTGCCGAACAGGAACAGGTCTTTCTCGGTTGGAATGCGCACGCGGTCGGTCGGCAGGGCCAGCGCATCGCCACGGGTGGGCGAGACGAGGTGCGGCGTCACGATGATCACCAGCTCGCTTTGCGCGCGCTGATACTCGGCGCTGCGGAAGAGCGCGCCCAGGATCGGGATATCGCCAAGCCACGGCACCTGACCGTTCAGATCGCGGAAGTCGTCCTGCAACAGGCCCGCGATGGCAAAGCTTTCACCATCGCGCATCTCGACCGTGGTTGAGGTTTCGCGGCGCCGGAAGGCGTTGATGGTAAAGCCGTTGTTTTGCAGCGTGGTGGTGGTGTCGATCGAGGAAACCGCGGCGTTGATCTGCAGGTTGATGATGTCGCCGTCCACCACGGTGGGGGTAAAGCTCATCTCGACGCCGAAGGGTTTGTATTCGACCGAGATGGAACCGTTGTCGCTTGAAACCGGGATCGGATATTCGCCGCCCGCAAGGAACTTTGCCTCTTGGCCGGAAAGGGCGGTCAGGTTCGGCTCGGCCAGGGTGCGCACGACACCCTTTGATTCGAGCGCTTCGAGCAGCACCGCGAATTCAAGCGATCCCGCGGAGAACCCAAGCGTGGCGCGGCCTTCGGCCGGATTGGGGCTGGCGATGTTGTTGCCGGCCAGAACCGATGTCAGCGTCGAGCCGGTGGAGAGCACACCGGAGCCCGCATGGATGCCCGCATTGGTGCCGCCCGAGACGCCAATCGACGCCGACAGGCTTTTGGAAACCGAACGCTGCATTTCAGCGAAGCGGACCTTGAGCATAACCTGCTGGGTGCCGCCAACGCTCATCAGGTTGGACACCCGCTCGGGCGCATAGCGGTTGGCGAGATCCAGCGCGCGGTCAAGTTTCGCGGTGGATGATACCGTGCCCGACAGCACGATGCCATCATTGGCGGTGCGCACCTCGATGGTTTCACCGGGCAGGATCTGTTGCAGGCGTTCCTTGAATTCGGCGATGTCGGGGGATACCTGCACTTCGACGTTGGCAATCAGTTTGCCGTCGGGGGCAAGCAGGGTCAGCGTGGTGCGCCCCGGCGTTTTGCCCAACACATAGATCGAGCGATCCGACAGCGTCGAGATATCGGCGATGCCAGGATTGGCTATCGACAACTCGGCGAAGGGCACATCGCTTTCCACCACCACCGCGCGGTTCATCGGCACGTTGAGGGGGGTGGTTGCAGAGCCCGACATGACGCGCAGGGTTTCGGCATTGAGTGGTGTCATGGCGGATGTTGCAAGGGCGGTGCCCAGCAAACCTGCCTTCAGAAAACTATGCAATCTCATGTGAGCTGCCCTTTTCGATCGCGCCTCTGCCCGGGTCTTTGTCGCCCGTTCTTCACCTGAAAATGCAGGATATTCGAATTTTAAGCAAGAATCAAAAGCTTGAAGGCTGTTCTTTATGTGGATAACCTGCAACAGCCCCCTACAGTCTGCGCAAAACAAAGGCGCGACCCCCATATAGAGTGATCGCGCGCTTTGTTTTTTGGGCCTAGTTGGTGCAGGGGATGGCAGTTTCCTGAATATCGGCCCCCTTGCGGGTTTTGATCGAGCAGACTTTCTCGGCTTCGACTTTGGCAACCTGCTCGGGGTTGATGCCCAGAAGGGCGTTGCTGTCCACCTCGACGAAGGCGTTTTCGGTGATATCGCCCACGCCCACCAAAGACAACGCCAGATGGCCGGTAGCCTGCGCCTGCGCCAGACGTGCGACGTCTTCGGGTGTTGAGGCCACGGTGACGGTGCGCGCAACGGTGGCACCGCCTGCGCCGCCATCCGCCGTCTGGTCGATGGCGATGATCTTGACGCCGCTTTCGATCAGCCGGGTCAGATCGCCATCGGTGCCTGCCACATTGCCGGTCCAGTAGATATCGACGTGATCGCCCGGTTGCACAAAGCCCGACACGCCCGACGAGACATCCACCTTGATCGCGAAGGCGCGCATGCCCTTGGCCAACTGGCCGGTCAGACCGGCGGGCTCGCCGGGTTCTGTGACCTTCATCGCCAGAACCGGTTCGTATTTCTCCATCTGCCGCAGGATATAGCGCGGTTTTTTGCCCTCATCCGGGAAAAGATCGTCTTTTTTCAGGAACGCCGTTTCGGGCAGGGCGTTCTTGGGCCAGTAGATCATCTCGACATCTTTTTCGGTCAGTGCGTCACCGTAGTTCATCGGCTTATTGACCACATAAACCTCGATCAGGCCGCCGGTCTTGGCTTTGATCTGCAGCTCCTGCTGGAGCGCCACCTCGGTTTTGTTGATGTAGCCCTGTGCCATCCAGACGGCAAAGCCCGCGAGGGCGACGCCAACCACAAGCACCAATCCAAATATCATCCGCATAGCATATCCCCTTTACCCGTTCCGGCCCCCGCCGGCCTGCAGGCGAACCACCATGGTGCGCCCGCTCAATCGCCCAGATTTTGGTAACCGACTTCCTGGTTGGCAATGTAACTGCCAACATCGCTTGATGCGTTGTTGGTGCCGTAAGCGATCGGCAACAACACCAGCATGGCGAGGGCTGTGACCGCTGCGGTCAGCACCACCCAATCAACGGTTACCGCACCGCTTTCCTCGGTCTTGAAATTGTGCAGCATGGCGTTCATTGTGGTCTTCCCTTCTGAGGCGGTCATTCGCGCACCTGCGTGCCAGACCCTGTCAGATCTCACTTTCCTTGAAAAATAAGGCTGAAATCAGGCGATTGGCGCGGCAGTTTTGTGGCATCAAGGGGGTACGGGGGGGTGCGGGCCAAAGCAAAAGGCCGCGTCCCATCCCGGACGCGGCCTTTGTGTTTTACGCCAGAAGGCGATCAGGCTCAGTAGCCGGTGGTGTTGTCCGACAGGTCCGACGCGATGGTTGCGCTCATCGTGGTGATGCCGCCGCCGACCGACTGCATCACAACCAGGCCGAGGCCCACGATGGCTGCGGTCAGCACGACCCAGTCAACGGTCACGGCGCCGGATTCGTCGTTCTTGAAGGATTTGAAAATGTTCAGGAGTTTCATGGTATCGGTCCCTTTCCAGGAGTTGCTCAGGTTTTCCAACCGTTTCGGGTCAACTCGTTCCGGCCTCTGTTCCGGTTCGATCTCCGTCTTGGTATGAGCAGATATAGCCAGCCGATCATGGCCCGATTTGGGCAGAAGCAAGGTGTTTTAAGGGATCGCAAAATAGCGGCAAAAATTCTGTAACTACATGAAAGGAATATCAGAATCCGTTCAGACATGATTAACCGCTGTTGGAAAACCGTTGCAAGCAGGCCGATTCTGGCGAAAAAGCCATCATTGGCGCATCGAATTGGTGGCATTTGGCGCAGTGACCTGCGAAGCTTAGTGCAACAACAACGCAGCAGGCAGGCATCCAACGAGATGCGTATTTTGGTAACTATTCTGGGCGCAGCCCTTTGTCTGATCGTGCCGCTTGCGGCTGCGGGTGAAACGGCTGCTTCAGAAACGGCTGCGGCGCAAAGCGGCTTTAGTTTCAAGCGGGTGAAGGTTGGCGACAACCTGCCGGGCAAGCGGATTACGGTGCAGATCGACCCTGTTGAGCAGGCACGCGTGCTGGCGTTGCTGCCCAAGGTTGACCCCAATCCCAAAGCGTCGGCGCCTGTTGCGGCCAACCCTTCCGAAGCGGGGCCTTTGCCTGCAGCCCCCAAGGGGGCGGCCTATGGCTGGTTCTGGGATAAGGTGCCGGTGGGGCAAAACGAGGTGCAGGGGCGCTTTCCGCTGGCCTTGGCGACGCTGTCTCAGGGGCCGGGGGGATCGGCGGTGGCGGCACCCCGGTTGCAGCGGCTGCAAGAAATCGCGACCAGCTATGGCAAAGAGATCCTGCTGGCCACCATTGGCACCGAGGTTTCGCCGGCACTGGTGCTGGCGGTGATCGGCATCGAGAGCGCGGGGCGGGCGGATGCGGTGAGTTCAGCCGGGGCGCAGGGGCTGATGCAGTTGATCCCGGCGACGGCGGCGCGATTCGGGGTGGCCGACAGCAAGGATGCGGGGCAGAACATCAAGGGCGGTGTGGCCTATCTGGATTGGCTGATGAAAGAGTTCAACCGCGATCCGCTGATGGTGCTGGCAGCGTATAATGCGGGAGAGGGGGCGGTGAAGGCAAACGGCGGGGTGCCGCCCTATGCCGAGACGCGCGATTATGTGCCAAAGGTGCTGGCGGCCTGGGCGGTGGCGCAGGGGTTGTGCCTGAGCCCGCCGGAACTGGTGACCGACCCTTGTGTGTTCAAGGTGCTGTCGGCGGGCGGCTGAGGCCGGAGTGTTGGTCAGCCGATAATGGTGGCCTCGGTGGCCGCGCGCAGTTCGGCTTCGGTCACGCCCGCCGCACATTCAACGATACGCAGACCACCGGGCACCACATCCAGCACCCCGAGGTTGGAGATGATGCGGTTGACCACGCCCTTGCCAGTCAGCGGTAGCGTGCAGGCTTTCAACACCTTGGACTCGCCGTGTTTGGAAGTGTGATCCATCACCACCACCACCCGCCCGACGCCCGCCACCAGATCCATAGCACCACCCATGCCTTTGACCAGCTTGCCGGGGATCATCCAGTTGGCCAGATCGCCGTTCTCGGCCACCTCCATCGCGCCCAGAATCGCCATGGCGATCTTGCCGCCGCGAATCATCGCAAAAGACTGGGCGGAATCGAAATAGGCGGTCTGGGGCAGTTCGGTGATGGTTTGTTTGCCGGCGTTGATCAGATCGGGGTCTTCCTCGCCTTCAAACGGGAAAGGGCCCATGCCCAGCATGCCGTTTTCCGATTGCAGCGTCACATTCACCCCCTGGGGGATGTGATTGGCCACCAGAGTTGGTATGCCGATACCAAGGTTCACATACCAGCCGTCCTGCAACTCGCGTCCGGCGCGTTCGGCCATTTGATTGCGGTCCCACATGGATCAAACCTCTCTTTGAGTGTTCGCCGCGCGGGCGGCAGTACCGGGGGCCACTTCTGCCTGCGCGGCTTCGCGCTTGCGCGTGGTGCGGTTTTCTATGCGTTTTTCATGCGTGCCCTGCACGATCCGGTGCACATAAATGCCGGGCAGGTGGATCATATCGGGATCAAGCGCGCCCAAGGGCACGATTTCCTCGACCTCAGCCACGCAGATGCGGCCCGAAGTGGCGGCGGGCGGATTGAAGTTGCGGGCGGTTTTGCGAAACACCAGATTGCCCGAAGGATCGGCTTTCCACGCTTTGACGATGGCGAGGTCGGCCACGATGGCCTGTTCCAAAATATAGGTTACGCCGTTGAAATCCTTATGCTCTTTACCATCGGCAATCACCGTGCCAACGCCGGTTTTGGTATAGAAGCCGGGGATGCCCGCGCCGCCCGCGCGCAGGCGTTCGGCGAGGGTACCTTGCGGCGTGAATTCCAGCTCCAGCTCACCCGACAGGTACTGGCGCATGAATTCGGCGTTTTCGCCGACGTAGGAGGAGATCATCTTGCGCACCTGCCGGGTGGCCAGCAACTGGCCCAGACCAAAGCCGTCGACACCTGCGTTGTTCGAGGCGACGGTGAGGTTTTTGGTGCCCGCGTCGCGGATGGCGGTGATCAGCAGTTCGGGGATGCCGCAAAGGCCAAAGCCGCCCGAGGCGATCAGCATGCCGTCGGCAAGCACGCCGTCGAGGGCGGCGGCGGCGGAGGGATAGACTTTGTTCATGGGCGGCCTCGGGCGAAATGGATGCTTAAACTTGTGGCGAAAGGCTGAGTTGAAGTCAATTGCTGCGGCGCGGCGGGTGAATCAGTGCGGGTCGTCGGCTATGAGGCGGGGCGTTGTTGGCCAGAGGGTTATCCGCAATCTGGTCTGGCGCTATGCGGCTTGATATGGCAGGTGATTGCTTGAGTGCGGACGTGGCGAAATGGTAGACGCTGCAGACTTTAATTGGAGTGCCCACGGGGAAATCCGTGGCGTAGAACCGCTCAAAGTCGGGGAACGCTAACGGGCTTTCGGGCCTTAAGCCAATCCCGAGCCAAGCCCCCGCAAGGGGGAAGGTGTAGAGACTGGACGGGTGGCACCTAATGCCTGAGAAGGCCATGGTGAAGGGACAGTCCAGACCACGAACGCCCCCAAAGGGCGGCGGCGAAAGCCGAAGTGGTAAGAAAATCTGCTTCCCTTTCGGGAGTGCGGGTTCGAGTCCCGCCGTCCGCACCAATTTTCGAATGGCAGGGCCGGGTCGGTGATCCGGCCTTGGCTTTTGCCGCTGTCAGGGCTTGCCGGGTGCCGAAGACAGCACCAGAAGGCCGCCCGCGATGGCCCAGTTTTTCACGAAGATCGACATTTGCCACGGATCGGCGGGGATCAGGTGGAAATAGCTGGTGGCGATGCAATAGGCGGCAAGGGCCAGCCCCCATGCGCGCAGGTGCCAGCCGAAAATCAGCGCCAGCGCCCCGGCGGCGTTGAAGGCGGCGGCGGGCCAGACCAGCGCCGGGGGCAGGCCAGCGGAGGCGAGCAGGGTTTGCACTGGCAAAGGGTCCAGCAATTTTTGCGCCGCCCCCGCCACGAAGAGGGCGGCGATCAGTAGGCGGCCGACAAGATCAGTGAAGCGGTCCATGAGCGACGCTACGCCCGCCGGGCGTTCAAAGTTTCATTGCCGGTTGCGCGCCGTCTTTCACCGTTTCCATAGCCACGTAGGTGGAGGTGTTGGCGACATGGGGCAGGGCGGAAATCCGCTCGGCCAGCACGCGGCGGTAATCCTGAATATCAGCGGTGCGCACTTTCAGCAGATAATCAAAGCGCGAGGCGATCATGTGGCATTGCTCCACCTCGGGGATCAGCAGGGCGGCTTTGTTGAAGGCCTGCAGGGCGGCCTCACGCGTATCGGACAGGCGCACCTCGACGAAGGCCACATGGGCGAGGCCGAGGCTGGCTGGGTTGATGCGGGCGGCGTAGCCGGTGATCACGCCATCCTCTTCCAGCCGTTTCATCCGGGCTTGGGTGGGGGATTTTGACAGGCCGATGCGGCGGGACAGTTCGGTGGCGGTGATGCGGCCTTCGCAGGCCAGCACACGCAGGATGGCGTGATCAAATCGGTCAAGGTCTGGGCGGGCGGTTTGCATGGTGAGATTCCGGTTTATCGGGCGATATGGCTGCAAACTTGCGAAAGATCGGGACAACAGACTGCCTTACCCGGTGTATCATAGGCCAAATCACAGGAGAACACCATGCGCCGCGATAACACCGAAAGCTGGACCATCATTGACCGTGAAAGTCTGGCCGACGAGGCGGCTCTGGTGGCGGCGCTGATCGCGGAGGCGGGGCTTGACGGTGCTGCGCGGGCGCGGATCACGGCGGCGGGGGCGGATCTGGTCAGCCAGATCCGCGCTTCGGCCAAACCGGGGCTGATGGAGGTTTTCCTTGCCGAGTACGGGCTTTCCACCGATGAGGGGATAGCCCTGATGTGTCTGGCCGAGGCGCTGTTGCGGGTGCCAGACGCGGAAACCATGGATGCGCTGATCGAGGACAAGATCGCCCCTTCGGACTGGGGCAAGCATCTGGGCAAGTCGGCGTCGTCGCTGGTGAACGCCTCGACCTGGGCGCTGATGTTGACGGGCAAGGTGCTGGAGGACCGCGAGGGAGGGCTTGTCGGGCATCTGAAGGCGGCGGTAAAGCGGCTGGGTGAGCCGGTGATCCGCACGGCGGTGACGCGGGCGATGAAGGAGATGGGCCGCAATTTTGTGCTGGGCGAGACGATCACCCTTGCGATGAAGCGGGCGGCGGAGCTGGAGGCGAAGGGCTTTACCTACAGCTATGACATGCTGGGCGAGGCCGCGCGCACCGAGGCCGACGCGCGGCGTTATCATCTTTCCTATTCGCGGGCGATCACGGCGATTGCGGCGGCGGCGAAGGGCGATGATATCCGGGCCAATCCGGGGATATCGGTGAAGCTGTCGGCGCTGCATCCGCGCTATGAGGTGGCCAAGCGGGCGCGGGTGATGGAGGAGTTGGTGCCGCGGGTGCGGGCGCTGGCGGGGCTGGCCAAGGCTGCGGGGTTGGGGTTCAACATTGATGCCGAAGAGGCGGACCGGCTGGCGCTGTCGCTGGAGGTGATCGAGGCGGTGCTGTCGGACCCGGCGTTGAAGGATTGGGCCGGGTTTGGCGTGGTGGTGCAGGCCTACGGGCGGCGGGCGGGGGCGGTGATCGACTGGCTTTATGCGCTGTCGGTGCGGCTTGACCGGCAGATCATGGTGCGGCTGGTAAAGGGGGCCTATTGGGACGCCGAGGTGAAGCGGGCGCAGGTTCTGGGCCTTGCGTCGTTCCCGGTGTTCACCCGCAAGCAGGCGACCGATGTGTCCTACATTGCCAATGCCCGCAAATTGCTGGGGATGACGGACCGGATTTATCCGCAGTTTGCGACGCATAACGCGCATACGGTGGCGGCCATTCTGGATATTGCGACCGATCTGCGCGCCTTCGAGTTTCAGAGGCTGCACGGCATGGGCGAGCGTTTGCATGATATCGTGCTGGAGGCGCGCGGCACCCGCTGCCGGATTTATGCGCCAGTGGGCGCGCACCGCGATCTGCTGGCTTACCTCGTGCGGCGGCTGCTGGAGAACGGCGCGAATTCCAGTTTCGTGAACCAGATTGTCGATGTGGAGGTGCCGCCTTTGCGGGTGGCGGCTTGCCCGCTGGACGCGATGGACAGGATGGTGCCGGTGGCGAATGCGGCGATCCCCACGGGGCCTGCGTTGTTTGGCGCGCGGGTGAATTCGCGGGGTTTTGATCTGACGGACAGTGGCGATCTGGCGGTGATCGAGGCTGCGCGCGGGCCCTGGCAGGCCACGGTGTTCGAGGCGGGGCCACGGCTTGCCGGGCGGGCCGTGGGGGGGGCCCGGCTGGCGGTGATGAACCCCGCGACGGGTGAGATTGCGGGCTATGTGCTGACGGCATCGGGCGCGGATATTGATACCGCGCTGCGGCTGGCCGAGCCATGGGCTGCGGCGGCGCCAGAGCGGGCCGAGGTGTTGCGGCGGGCGGCGGATTTGTATGAGGCGGAATTTGGCCAGATTTTCGCGGTTTTGGCCCGCGAGGCTGGGAAATCGCTGGCCGATGCGGTGGGGGAATTGCGCGAGGCGGTGGATTTCCTGCGCTATTACGCCAGTGGGGCCGAGGCATTGACCGCGCCCGCGCGCGGGGTTTTTGCCTGCATCAGCCCGTGGAACTTCCCTTTGGCGATTTTCACCGGGCAGGTTGCGGCGGCGCTGGCGGCGGGCAACGCGGTGCTGGCGAAGCCTGCCGAGCAGACGCCTTTGATCGCCACTTTGGCGGTGGATTTGCTGCACCGGGCGGGGGTGCCTGCATCGGCGCTGCAACTGTTGCCGGGCGACGGGGCGGTGGGGGCGGGGCTGACCTGCGACGCGCGGGTGAAGGGGGTGTGTTTCACCGGATCGACGGAGGTGGCGCTGATCATCCGCAAGGCGATGGCCGATCATCTGAACCCTTCGGCACCGTTGATTGCGGAAACCGGGGGGTTGAACGCGATGATGGTGGACAGCACAGCACTACCCGAACAGGCGGTGCGCGATATTCTGGCGGCAAGCTTTCAGTCGGCAGGGCAGAGGTGTTCGGCGCTGCGCTGTCTTTATGTGCAGGAGGATGTGGCGGAGCCGCTGTTGGAGATGCTGGCGGGGGCGATGGACGAGTTGGCGCTGGGCGATCCCTGGGCTCTGGCCACTGATGTGGGGCCGGTGATTGATGCCGAGGCGAAGGCCGGGATTGTGGAATATGTGGCGGCGGCGCGGGCCGAGGGCCGGGTGATCAAGGAGATGCTGGCGCCTTCGGCTGGGCATTTCATTGGTCCGGTGGTGATCAGGGTGGCGGGGATTGCCGCCATGCCGCGCGAGATTTTTGGGCCGGTGCTGCATGTGGCGACGTTCAAGGCGGCCGAGATTGATGCGGTGATCGCGGCGGTGAATGCCACGGGCTACGGGCTGACCTTTGGGTTGCACACGCGGATTGATGACCGGGTGCAGCGGATTGTCGAGGCGCTGCATGTGGGCAACACCTATGTCAACCGCAACCAGATCGGGGCTGTGGTGGGCAGCCAACCCTTTGGCGGTGAGGGGCTTTCGGGCACCGGGCCAAAGGCGGGCGGGCCGGAGTATCTGGGGCGGTTCGTGCAGGTTGCGGCACCCGAAGCGGGGGCGGAAGACCGTGCGGCGGGCGAGATGGACGTGGCGGCCAGCCTGCGGATGGATCACGGCATGGCGCGTCCGGTGCATGCGCGCGAGTTGCCGGGGCCGACGGGCGAGTCCAATCTGCTGACCTCGTTGCCGCGCGACCCGGTGTTGTGCCTTGGGCCGGGGGCTGCGACGGCGCTGGCGCAATCGGAGGCTGTCCGGGCGCTGGGGGGCCGCGCAGTGGAGGCACCGGGGCTTTTGCCTGAGGCATTGACGCGGCTGGAGGGGTTTTCGGGCGCGCTTTGGTGGGGCGATGTGGCGGGCGGGCGGCTGCGGGCGCAGGCGCTGGCGGCGCGGCGGGGGCCGATCCTGCCGCTGATTGGTGGCATGCCGGATGCGGCACACGCGCTGTTGGAGCGGCATGTCTGCATCGACACCACCGCCTCGGGCGGCAATGCGCAACTGCTGGCCGAGGTGGGGGCGGCTTGACGCCGGGCGCGGGATCGGAAAGGTTGAGGCATGTTTCCGATCCGCGATCATAATCCTTCCGAGGCCGTGCCCTATGTCACCTATGGGTTGATTGCGGTGAATGTGGCGGTGTTTCTGGCCTGTTGGCTGACGATTGCCGATGAGGCCGCACTGGGGTGGTTTTTCTACAATTGGGGGTTGGTGCCCGAGCGGCTGCTGGCGGGGGAAAATCCGCAGGCGCTGGTGACGTCGATGTTCCTGCACGGCGGCTGGATGCATCTGGCGGGCAATATGCTGTTCTTGTGGATTTTCGGCGATAATCTGGAGGATGTGCTGGGGCGGCTGCGGTTTCTTGGCTTTTATCTGCTTTCGGGGTTGGCGGCGGCGGGGTTGCAGGTGGTGGCAAACCCCGCATCGGGCGTGCCGATGGTGGGGGCATCGGGGGCGATTGCCGGGGTGATGGGGGGGTATCTGCTGCTGTTCCCAAGGGCGCGGGTGGATGTGTTGTTCATTTTCGTCATCTTCTTTCG
>JANNAV010000251.1:0-18114 GCA_031384695.1 Paracoccaceae bacterium | reverse complement strand
GCGCCGGTGCATATCAACGGCGTGCTGGAACATCTGCGGCGCGGCCCGGCCATTCTGGTGGGCAACTGGCCCAATGGTGGCGCGCATGTGGTGGTGATCAGTGCGGTCTGTATCGGGCCAACCGCCGCCACCTCGATGGTGTGGGTCAACAATCCCACCCCGGTGGGGCGCGGCATCGGCCGGATCGAGCGTTCGGGCGCGAGGGCGGCCATCCCTTGCGCCATCCCCTGGGCCATCCCTTGGGCCCCGGCAACCGGGCCGCTGATCCGGGCCGCAGCAAAGCCCACAGCCCCCGCATCATCACGGCTGCCAGAGCAAAGCCCAGCACCGCCGCCAGAAAAACATCCGTCATACTGCCCAGCCTGAAGTTATGCAGCCCGAAGTTGTGCAGCCCTTTCCTGCCAAGCAATGATAGCAAGACTACAGCGGTCACACCGCCGAAAACCCGCCATCTACAAACAATTGCGTGCCTGTCACGAACTCCGCATCATCCGACGCCAAATAAAGCGCCGCCCGCGCGATATCCTCGGGCCGCCCCATCCGCCCTTGCGCGGCCGTGATCGCGGCATCGGAAACATCTACCCCCAAAGCCGCCAGCGCCTTTACCTCGCGCGCGCCATGCGGCGTGTCGATAAAGCCGGGGCAGATGGCGTTACAGCGAATGCCCCGGTCGCGGAACTCCACCGCAATGGCGCGCGAAAACATGTGGCATGCGCCTTTGGTGGCATCATAAAGCACCTCCATTGGCGTGGCATAAACCGCCGAGATTGACGAGGTGCAGACAATCGCCCCGCCCCCCGCCGCGATCATCCCCGGCAAAACTGCCTGCGTCATCAGATACATCGACTTTACGTTCACATCGAACAGGAAATCCCAGTCCGCCTCTTCGGTTTCAAGGAACGGCTTGATCACGATGGTGCCCGCGTGATTGAACAGCACGTTCGCAGCACCCAGCGCCGCCGTCACCGCCGCCACCGCCGCATTCACCTGCTTGCGCACTGCCACATCTGCCGCCGCAAACATCACCCGATGCCCCGCCGCCACCAGTGCCGCCGCCAGTGCCGCGCCCTGCACCGCATCGCGGTCGATGATACCGACAGCCGCCCCTTCCGCCGCAAAAAGCCGCACCGCCGCAGCACCACACCCCCCCGCACCACCGGACACGATGGCCACTTTGCCCTGCAACCTGCCGCCCATCTGCCGCCCCCCAAATCAACCGATTCCCGAACCTAGCATCGCCCGCCCGGCATTCAATGCCGAACCAGCCGCCAAACCTGACGGTCGGAAATTCTGCCCATGCCCGGCATATGGCCGCGAATTGCGATTCCACTCAGCCATGAACCGCATTAGACCTTCGGTTCCAGAAAGAGGGCAAGCCCGATGAGCCATGATTCCCGCCCGCATCCGCTGCGTGACAGCACTCAGGATGTTGCGGCCGCCCACCGCATCCCCGATACGCCGCAAACCCGTGCTGCGGCCTACCGTCTTGCCTTTGCCGATCCTGATTTCATGACCCGCGAGGAATTGCGCCCGGTTCGCCTGCAGCTTGAACTGCTGAAACCGCAGATGATCATGGACGAGCGGGGCATCACCTCGACGATTGTGCTGTTTGGCGGCGCCCGCATTCCCGACCCTGAACACCCCGACCGCGCCAAGACCCACGCACTTGCCGATCTTGCACGCTATTATACCGAAGCCCGCCGTTTTGCCCGCGCGATGACCGAGCGCAGCCTGCAAAGCCACGGGCGCGAGAATGTTATTGTCACCGGTGGCGGGCCGGGGGTGATGGAGGCGGGCAACCGGGGCGCGGATGATGCGGGGGGGCAGTCGATCGGGCTCAACATCGTTTTGCCGCACGAGCAGGCGCCGAACGCCTTTGTCACCCCGGAGCTTTCATTCAACTTCCACTATTTTGCCATCCGCAAGATGCATTTCCTGATGCGCGCCAAAGCGATCTGCGTGTTTCCCGGCGGTTTCGGCACGATGGACGAGATGTTCGAATCGCTGACCCTGATCCAGACCGGCCGGATGAAACCCGTGCCTTTCCTGCTTTTTGGCCGCGACTGGTGGGAGCGGGTGATCAACTGGAACCTGCTGGCAGACTCTGGGGTGATTGCCGCATCGGACCTGAAGCTGTTCACCTTCGTGGAAACCGCCGCCGAGGCGATGGCGGTGATTGATGGCTGGCCGGTTTAGGGCCTGAACGGCATGAAGCCTATTTCGCCACGTATTTCTTCCACAGCCATGCCAACAGCAATGCCCCCAGAACCGCGCCCACAAAGCCCGCAAGCCATCCCGTCACCATCAGCAGGAACCGCAGGATCAGCCCGCCAAGCAGCGCGCCGATCACGCCGATGCCAATGGTGGTTGGAATATCAGTTTCGAGCCGCATCAGACGGGTTGCCAAAAATCCTGCCGCAGCCCCGATGATCATCAGAAAAACAATGGTCATGGCACGCCTCCCTCACTGCAAGTCTATATGGGCAGGCGGCAGCGCTTTGTCACCCTCCGCCAGCATCCCCCGCGCCAACACCGCAAAATCGTGCCGGGTCATTTCCATCAACCCATAGCGGAACACCATGCCCCATGCCTTTTTCCCCCGCGTCAGATCCAGTTGATCCAGAACCAGGCGGATCGGCAAATGCCCGGTGCCGGGCTGCCAGACCACGGCGCGCCGCCACGGCACAAAACCGCCGCCCATGTCGAATATGTAAGGCTCGCCCGCTGCGATCCGGCCGATTGCGGTGAAGGCTTGCAATGGTGCCCCCGCAGCCATGGTTTCGCGCGGCGAATAGATCACCACGCCGTCGCCTGCCTGCATCCGTTTCAACGGCGCGGCCTTGCCGTGACCGGCCTGCACGATGCCCCATTGCCGCCCCCGCGCCGCGTGATCGGCCGAAGCGGTCACCACCCAATATCTTGCATCCACCGTGTTGACCTCCTGTCCAGAGTGCCGGTTCTGGAGCGTGTTGCCTTCAATCGACTTCACTCTGCACCCCGAACGCGTTTGCCAGAGCAATCGCTGCCTCGGGGTGCAGAGTGAATGCCCAAACCCAATCGAAGGCAACACGCTTTAACCGCAGGCTGCTGACAGTTTCCGGCAGCAGTTCAGCCAAGCCGCGCGGGCATCGCAAAGCCGCGCTGAAACTCCGCGCCTTGCAATACCTTGCCACCCGCCCGCTGCGCGAGGATGATCTCAACCGCGCCTGCGCCGCAGGCCACCACCATGCCGCCCAAAACGGTTCCCGGTTGTGCTGCATCCGCATCCGACACCACGCGCGACGCCAGCAGTTTCACCCGCTCACCGCCCACCTCGCACCACGCCCCCGGAAACGGCGACAGGCCCCGGATCAGGCGGTCCACTTCCACTGCGGGCCGTGACCAGTCAACGCGCGCTTCGGATTTGTCGATCTTGGCGGCATAGCTGATCCCATCGGGTGGCTGCGCTTCGGCCTGCATCGGCAAACCCGGCAGAACGGTGCAGATCAGCCGGGCCCCTGCCAAAGACAGCCGGTCATGCAGCGCCAGAGTGGTATCCGCAACCCCGATCCCCATCACTTCGCGCGCCAGAACCGGGCCGGTATCAAGGCCCGCCTCCATCTGCATGATGCAAATCCCGGTCCGGGCATCGCCCGCCATGATGGCGCGGTGAATGGGAGCCGCACCGCGCCAGCGTGGCAGCAACGAGGCATGGATGTTCAGGCAGCCGAACCGGGGCACATCCAGCACCGCCTGCGGCAAGATCAGGCCATAAGCCACCACCACCGCCACATCGGGCGCAAGGGCCGCCATCGCGGATGCTGCACCTTCGCTGCGCAGCGAAACCGGATGCTGCACCTGCAAACCAAGCGCCTCGGCACGCGCGTGAACCGGGCTTTGCCGCGCAGCACGGCCACGCCCCGCAGGCCGTGGCGGCTGGCAATAGACCGCCACGATGTCATGCGCCTTATGCAAAGCCTCCAGCGCCGGCAGCGAAAAATCCGGCGTGCCCATGAACACGACTCTCATGATCGCCGCCCCGGCCTGCCCCGCGATTGCTGCACGAATGCGAAGTTCAAAGCAAAGGGGCAAGGCAGGCGCATCGTTTCATCTCCGCAACACATTGATTTCAAAACGGCCGGGGTTTGGTCTACAGCGTTTTGCATTTGATCTGGATCAGCAGATCAAATGCAAAACGCAACATTCCCGGCGTTTGGCCTGTCTTGGTTTGCCTTCAATCTGATTCAGATTGAAGGCAAACCGCTTTAGCCGATTTCATCCCGCGCCGCACGATCAAAGCGCATCAGGGCGAAAGATGCGCCTGCAAAAACGGTATGGCCAGCTCCGCCACCAACACCGCATTTTCTTCATGCACCAGATGGCCATAGTCGGGAATATCCACCCATTCGCCGTTTGGCAGCAGCGCCGCCGCGCGCCGGGAAACCGCAGGCGGAACCGTAAGGTCGCCGCTTGCGGTTATCAGCAACACGGGGGCCGCAAGGCTGCCCAACCGGCCCACAAGGCCATCAAGCCGCCACTGCGCCATCATCGCCAAAGTTGCATCGACATGCCCGGGCGTGCAGATCAGCGTGCGGTATTGCGCCTGCGCTTCGGCGTCCAGCACCGAGCCGGTGGAGGCGAGCAGGCTTTGGGTGCGCGCCGCCGTGCCCGACACCTTGCTGAACACCTGTGCGGCCAGCGGCGTCATCGCCAGCAGCCGCGCCATGGCCGGAAACAGCCACCCGGCCACGCCTTGAAAGCCGCCGATGGCCGCGTTGATCCCGATCACCGCGCGCAGCGGCAGCAGTTCTGCCAGACGCAGCGCAAGCGCGGCACCCGCCGAATGGCCGATGATCGCCACCGGCTGCCAACCCTCGCTTTTGCACAGGGCCGCGATGTCGGCGGCCATCGGATCAAGGCCACAGCGGCTGCGGGCGCCCAGCCGCGAAAACCCCTGCCCCGGCAAATCCACCGCGATCACCCGGTAGCGCGCCGCCAGCAGCGGCATCAGGCTTCGCCAACTGTGGGTGCCACCGCCCGCCCCGTGCAGCAACAGGATTTCGGGGCCTGCGCCCAGGATCTGCACATGCCAGAGATGCGGCTTGCACGCGATCAGGCGCGATGCTTCGCGGTGCGGCCAGTTCTGGGGAATTATCAGCGGTTGCATGGTCTTATGCACCCAAGGCGGTGGTCAGCAGAGTGGAAAGCCGCCGCGCATCGGCCCTTGGCAACGCCAGATAGGGCGCATCAAGTGCCGCCGCCAGTTGCCGCAATCCGGGCTGCGCGCGGTTGGCGGTGTCGATCACCAGCGCCGGCACCGCAGTTGCCCGCAAGGCCCGGGCCAGCCGCAAGGCATCCGCTTCGGCTTCGCTGCGGCCGGGGGTGCCGTTCAGCGCGATATTGCCCCGCCCGTCGGTCAGCAAGGCAACCGTCGGCGTCATACCGCGCGCGCGCGCCTGCACCGCCAGATCGAAGGCCATTTTCAATCCGGCAGCCAGCGGCGTGCCTCCCCCGCCGGGCAACCCCGCCAGCCGTCTTTTGGTTTGCACAAGCGACCGCGTCGGCGGCAGCACCAGTTCCGCCTGCACCCCGCGAAACGCGATCAGCGCCACATGATCACGCCGCGCATAGGCCTGCGCCAACAGCAGTTCCACCGCACCCTTCGCTTCGGCCAGACGCGCCAGCGCCGAAGAGCCGGACGCGTCCACGGTAAAGATCAGCAGGCGGTCCGAGGTTTCCTGATACTTTTTCAACCGGATATCGTCGGGGCGGATTTCCAGCCGCAAAGCGCCACCGGCAGGCACCGCCCCCCGGCGCAGCGGCTGCCACGGGGCTGCGGCGCGCAATGTCGCCACCAGGTCAATCCGCTTGCCTGCCCCCGGTTTGCCCGGCCGCGATGGCAAAGGCCGCCCCCGGTGATTGCCCTTGCGCGCGGCCCCGGTGCCGCCAGACCCCTTTGCCGCCCGCGCGGCGCGGCTTACGGCAAGCCGCGCCAGCAAATCCGGCGGCAACGCGGCGCGCACTGCGGCAAGCAGGATATCCTCTGGCAGAACGTCTTGCTGATCCTGCGGCTGGCTTGCCTCGGGTTCAGGCGGCGAAGGTTCCTCGGCGGCGTTTTCCTCGGCACTTGCCGGCACTTCGCCGCGATGCGCCAGAACCAGTTCGACGGCGCGCTGCAAATCGCTGTCGTCCACCACGCGGTGCCCGGCGAGGGCCGCGATGGCGCGCGCGCAGGCCAGTGTCAGCAGCGGAGCCCGCAGGCTTTCTATCGCCATCGCCGCCGTAACCCGGGTTAGCGTCTCGTAGGCCGCGGGCGGAGTTTCAACCGATGCTAACGCCAACCGAGCCACGCCCAGCCGGGTGGGATCAAGCACCATCGGCGCGCTGTCCGACCAGCCAACCGCATTCAGATCGACAAAAAGCCCCAACCTGTCGGCCAGCGCGGTTGGCAGTGCTTCGTCCGGTTCAGCGCCTTCGTCACAGGCCACAAGACAGAAGCCTGCGTCATCCAGCACCCGGGCCAGCCGCGCGCCAAGCCCCGGCGGACAGCGTTCGCTCATCGCCAGCATCAGTGCGCAAGGCGCATCCAAAATCCCGGCCGCGCGGATCACCCGGCCATGCGCCAGCGTTGCCGCAAGATCAATGCTGCCAAACAGCGCCGCATCGTCGATGCCGGGGTGCAGGTTGCGGCGCGCCAAAGCCAAAGCCGAAAACCCCGCTGCAAACCTGTCACGCACCGGGCCTGCGCGTGCCCGCAGCCACAATCCCTTGATGCCCGCCGGATCAACCGCCAACACTGCCAGCGCAAGCTCCGCACGCTCCCATGCCGATAGCGGTTCCATCAGGGCAAAACCTCGTCCACCATGCGCGCCACCCGGGCGCCGGAACCCGCCTCGTCCAACGGATCGCGCCGCAAGCGGTGGCTTAGGGCCGAGGCCGCCACTGCCTTCAGATGCTTGCGGGTGACGGTTTTCTCAGCCTCGAACGCCGCCTGCGCCCGGGCGGCCCGCAGCAGCGTCAACTCGCCACGCAACCCGTCCGACCCAAGGGCGATGCAAAGCGCCGCACAATCATGCAGCACCGAGCCGGGGGTTTTCAGATTTGGCAGCCTTGCCCGCGCCGCCAGTATCGCCGCGCGCAACGCCAGATCATGCACCCGCCAGATTGCCATGAACGCGGCATTGTCATTCTCGAACGCATCGCGCCGCTGCATCACTTCCACCCGCGTGGCGATATCGCGCGGGCTTTTCACCTCAACCGAAAGGCCAAAGCGATCCAGCAGTTGCGGGCGCAACTCGCCTTCTTCCGGGTTACCCGAACCCACCAGCACAAAGCGCGCGGCGTGGCGGATCGACAGGCCCTCGCGCTCCACCACATTCTCGCCCGATTGCGCAACGTCCAGCAGCAGATCGACGATGTGATCTTCCAGCAGGTTCACCTCGTCGATATAGAGGTAGCCGCGGTTGGCGCGGGCCAGCAGCCCCGGCTCGAACGCCTTTTCGCCGCGCGTCAGGGCACGCTCGATATCCAGCGCGCCGACCACGCGGTCCTCAGTCGCACCCAGCGGCAAATCGACCACCGGCGTGGGTTTGGAGATCATCTTGCCACTGCGCGGACCGGCCCAATCCGGGCAATCGGCAAGCGTTGCCGAGTTCACCGGGCAGCCTTCAACGGCGGTTATTTCGGGCAGCAGCGCCGCCAGCGCGCGCACCACGGTGGATTTGCCGGTGCCGCGATCCCCGAACACCAGAACGCCGCCGATGCCCGGATCGATGGCGGTCAGCAGCATCGCCTGCTTCATCGCCGATTGTTCGACGATGGCCGAAAAAGGGAAAGGTTGGGTCATGCAGCATCCCGGTTCTGGGCGAGAGGTCGGATGCCCCCCCACGTGCCCCAGTCTTGGACAATCGAGAAGCGGGCGTAAAGCTCTTCCGCGAACCAGCCCTCGTCGCGCACCGCCTTGATGGCGCGGCCATGCGGACCATCGCCACGCGCGAAATGCGCCATTGCGGCGGCGTCGGGCCAGATTGAAAAGGTGATCTGGTGCAACAGCGGCACCTCGCCGATGCCGATCTTGAAAATCACATTCGGATCCTCGCCGATCACGGCAGAAATATCGGGCACGCGGGCCCAGAAACGGGCGAGGGTGGACAGGCGCATGGTGGCGCGGGTCAGGGCAACGATGGGGCCATCCAACGGCGGTCCGGGGATGAAGGGGTTCTGGCCGGACCATTGCCCGCGAGAGGATGTGGGGCTGAGCAGGATGGTCCAGCTTTCGGCCGATTTGCGCTGCCAGCGGCGGTAAACGGGGGCTGCGCCCAGGTTGCGCCGGGCGGTTTCAAGATCGGGCCAGGTGGCGATGATGGCCCAGACGGCGCGGTTCGGGTGCGGGGTAAAGCCCTGCCCGGTGCCGGAACCGCACAGTTTCCAGAACCCCACATCCGGCATCCGCAGGAAAGACAGGCGCGCAGCCCCCATCTGGCCCAGCACCCAAAGCTGGGCCGCAAGGTTGGGAAAGCGAAACAGGCTGAAGCTGACAATCTGAATGGGCTGACCTTCAGGGTTCGGTTTACCGCAGTGTCGCATCATTTGCCGACACTGAAAAGCAAAAGCACGAAGTTTTCTCAATGGAACAGCCGGTATTGTAAATCTGTCTGGACAGTATATCGTTCAACTATGTTTACAAAACCCGAGTCTCCTTTGCCTGAACCAAACGGTCCTTCGGAGGCCATCGTTATTGGGGCGGGCTTGGGTGGCCTTGCCGCCGCGATGCGGCTGGGGGCCAAAGGTTACCGGGTGACGGTGGTGGACCGGCTGGATATGCCGGGCGGGCGCGGTTCGTCGATCACCGAAGGCGGCCACAGGTTTGATCTGGGACCAACGATTGTGACGGTGCCGCAGGGCTTGCGGCAGTTGTGGGCCGATTGCGGCCGGAATTTTGATGCCGATGTCGATCTGCGGGCGCTGGATGCGTTTTACGAGATCCGCTGGCAGGACGGTTCCACCTTTACCGCCCGCAAATCGGGTGCCGACACCCGCGACGAGGTGGCGCGGCTGTCGCCCGGCGATCTGGCGGGGTATGACAAGTTTCTGAAAGACAGCGAGGCGCGCTATTGGTTCGGGTTCGAAAACCTTGGCCGCCGGTCGATGCACAAGCTGGCCGACCTGATCAAGGTGCTGCCAACCTTCGCGTGGCTGCGGGCCGACCGTTCGGTTTATGCCCATGCGGCGGCAAGAGTGCGCGATGAACGTCTGCGCTTTGCCCTGTCGTTCCATCCGCTGTTCATCGGCGGCGATCCGTTTCACGTCACCTCGATGTACATCCTTGTCAGCCATCTGGAGAAGGAGTTCGGGGTTCACTATGCGATGGGCGGGGTGGCGGCGATTGCGCTGGCCATGGCGCGGGTGATCATCGGGCAGGGCGGGCAGTTGCTGCTGAATGCCGAGGTGGACGAGATTGTGCTGGCGGGCGGGCGGGCAACCGGCGTGCGTCTGGCCGACGGGCGGGTGCTGAGCGCCGACATCGTGGTGTCGAATGCCGATGCGGGCCACACCTATGACCGGCTGATGCGCAACCATCCGCGCAAACGCTGGACGCCCGCGAAACTTGCGCGCAAGCGGTGGTCGATGGGGCTGTTCGTGTGGTACTTCGGCACCAAAGGCACCGCCCTGAAATGGCCGGGGGTGGGGCATCACACCATCGTGGTGGGGCCGCGCTACAAGGCGCATATCCGTGACATCTTCATCAAGGGCCATTTGGCCGACGACATGAGCCTTTATGTGCACCGCCCGTCTGTCACCGATCCCTCGGTGGCGCCCAAGGGCGATGACACGTTCTACGTCCTGTCACCGGTGCCGCATCTGGGGTTCAGGAACGGCGTCGATTGGGCAGCCGAGGCCGAACCTTATCGGCAGAAGATGCTGAAAATGCTGGAAGAACGGCTGTTGCCGGGGCTTGCTGACCATCTGAGCGCGCAGCTGGTGTTTACCCCCGAGACGTTTCAAAGCCGCTATCTTTCTCCCCATGGATCAGGCTTTTCGATCGAGCCGCGTATCCTGCAATCTGCCTGGTTCCGGCCGCATAACGTATCGGAAGAGGCGAAGGGCCTGTTTCTGGTGGGCGCGGGCACCCATCCCGGCGCGGGGTTGCCGGGGGTGATCGCATCGGCGGAAGTGCTGGGCAAACTGGTGCCCGACGCCCAACGCCCGGCAAAGCTGTGGATGGCCGCCGAATGATAGACCCAACCGATTTGCAGCACTGCCGCGATGCCATCCGCACCGGCTCGCTTTCGTTTCATGCGGCATCGAAACTGCTGCCCGCGCATGTGCGCAATCCGGCTTTGGCGCTTTATGCCTTTTGCCGTCTGGCCGATGATGCGGTGGACGACAGCGACGACAAGGCGCCCGCCGTGCTCAGCCTGCGCGACAGGCTGGATCTTGTCTATCAGGGTCAGCCGCGCAACACCCCGGCCGACCGGGCGTTTGCCGCCGTGGTGGCGGAATATCAGATGCCGCGCGCCCTGCCCGAGGCCCTGCTGGAAGGGCTGGCTTGGGATGCGCTGGACCGGCGGTATCAAAGCTTTTCCGATCTGCTGTCCTATTGCGCCCGGGTGGCGGCGGCGGTGGGTGCGATGATGTGCGTGCTGATGCGGGTGCGCGATGCCGATGCGCTGGCCCGCGCCTGCGATCTGGGGCTGGCGATGCAACTGACCAACATCGCGCGCGATATCGGCGAAGATGCGCGCGCGGGCAGGCTGTATCTGCCGCTTGACTGGCTTGCCGAGCGGGAGATTGATCCGCAGGTTTTCCTTGCAAACCCAACCGCTTGCCCACAGTTGCGCCACCTGACGCAGCGCTTGCTGGCCGAGGCGGCACGGCTTTACGACCGTGCCGAGGCCGGCGTTCCGGCGTTGCCCATGGCGTGTCGGCCGGGCATTTTCGCCGCCCGGCATGTTTATGCCGGCATCGGTGCCGATGTGGCGCGTGGCGGCTATGACAGCATCAGCCGCCGCGCCCGCACCACGCGGAACCAGAAGCTGGGCTGGCTTGTGCTGTCTGTCGCGCGTTCGGGGCTAAGCGTGGTGCTGCCGCGCCCGGCCACGCTTTATGCGGCCCCCGCCGAGGAAGTGGCGTTTCTGGTCCAGGCCGCCGCGCGAAAATCGGCCAAAAGCAGCAGGTCAGACGCCTTGCTGGACGTATTTGCGCAACTGGAAGCGAAAGATCGCGCCGAACAGCGCTTGGAACGCGCGCGCGCCTGACATAGATCAGCGGTGCAACTGCAGAGAGATCACGCATGGATTGGGCCGTTCTGGCGACATTTACCGCAGCTTGCGGCGCGGCGGCCGCCACCGGGGCAATGTTCAAGCCGGCCGAGTGGTATATGGCGCTGAACAAACCCTGGTGGACCCCGCCCGGATGGCTGTTTCCGATTGCCTGGACCACGCTCTACATCTGCATGGCCATTGCCGCCGCGCGGGTGGCATCACTGCCCGGAAATGGCCAGGCGCTGGCATTCTGGGCCTTGCAGATCGCGCTCAACACCCTGTGGACCCCGGTGTTCTTTGGGCTGCACCGGTTGCGGGCGGCGATGGTGGTGATGGTCTGCCTGTGGCTTGCGGTTGCGGCCACGACGCTGGCCTTTTTTGCGGTGGATACCGTGGCGGGGCTGTTGTTTCTGCCCTATCTTCTGTGGGTAAGCATTGCAGGCGCCCTCAATTTTTCTGTGATGCGGTTGAATCCCGGCCTTCAGCCCTGATCGGCAAAGCGCCAGTTTGCCCGGCGCGGCACCCGCACCGCCAGCATCGCCTTGATCACCGGATTTGCAAACCGGCGCAGATCAAGCGCCTCGTGTACGCCGGTTACCGCTTCGCCTTCGATCACCGTGCGCACCAAAGACCGGCTGTAGAACGGCGCATCCAGCAGCGCCTTGGTCTGGCGCGGCGCAGCCCCCGGATCGCAACGGGTTTCGCGCGCAACCTGCCAGGCGGTGCGGGAGATTTTCGCCAAAGGTGGCGGCTGAATGGCGCGGGCATCACCATTGGCGGCAAAATCCATCCCGAGTGCCAGGGTTGACCCATCGCGGCGGATGCCGTCATAAAAGCAAGTGGTGCCGCCACCCGCGCGCGGATACCTGCCCCATGTCCAGCGCCGGAAATCGGCTTCAAGCGCCGCCGTGCCGAAATTTGCGTCGAAATAGCCATGGCCCGCCCATGAATGCCCCTGCGACAGATCAACCTCGATCCGGGCCGATGGCGCGAAGGGGCGCCAGATATGGCTTGCATCGGGTTTCAGTAACGCCTCGACACTGGAGATGCCGCTTGGCGTCAGCCTGATCTGGCCGCACACCCGCGAGACAAGTGGCAGGGCAGAAACCTCGTCAACGTCGATCACCAGAACGCCGCCCTCCCAGCGCATCCGGCTTGGCCCCACCACCAGCGCATCGCGGCTTTGTCGCAACGCCGCCCGGCCCCTGTCTGTCATGGTAAAGCGCCCGCCGGGGCCATAGGTGACCACGTTGATGCAGCAATGGTTGGCGGGATCGCCGCGCCCTGACCACGCGTACCACGGCGAGAACACCGAACCGATAAAGCCGATGACTGAGACGGCACGCAATCCGTCGTCCGAAACCCCGTCGACATACCACCACGCATAGCCATCCGGTGCCACCGCTACATCAAAGCGAGGTCTTTCAAGATCGCCTCGGCCGCATGCTTGCCGGACAAGGCCGCCATCGGCACCCCCGCCCCCGGATGCGCCCCTCCGCCCGCCAGATACAGGCCCGGCAAGGCCGTCCGCGCCCCCGGCCGCTGAAACGACGCCAGCATCCCCTGCGGCGAGCGCCCGTAAATCGCCCCCTGCGAGCCCGGAAACATCGCCGCAAACCCCGACGGGCCGGTGCAGGCCTGATCGCTGGGCATCGGCGAGAAGGTCAGGCCGAAGCTGGCCAGTTGCTGAAAAGTTCTGATCCGGCATTTCTCGGTTTCTCCGACGTTCGGGGTGGTCCTGGCCGCAGCATTCATGATGATCTGAAACCGTTCCGGCCCGGCAGGTTTTACAGCCCGTTGCCGGTCCTGGGCGCAGACATAAAGGGTGGCGTTATCCGCCATCTGGCCTTTGGCGATCGGCCCGAACTCCTGCGCCGGATCGCGGGCGAAAAACACGTTGTGCAGGGCGAGATCGGGGCCAGCAGGCTCTGCGGCAAAGCTCCAGGCCCATGCCGAAAGGCTGCGCGGTGCCGCCGCCGCCGCAGGCACAGACCGTTGCGCGCCGTTGCCCAAAAGCCCCGCCACCAGCGCCGCCGGATCGCCGTTGAACACCACCGCATCGCATTTCAGATCGCGCCCGTCCGACAAGGCCACGCCCACAATGCGGCCACCGCGGCTTTCGATCTTGCGGGCGCTGACGCCGTAATGCAGTGCGGCACCCTTGGCCTCGGCCAGCGCCGCCAACGCCAGCGCCAGACCATGCATGCCACCCTGAACCGCCCACACGCCCTGCGCCTCGGCCCGCCAGATCAGCGCCAGAACCGCCGGCGAAAGATCGGGCGCGCCACCGACATAGGTGGCATAGCGGCCAAACAACTGCCGCAAACGCGGGTCTTCAAACGCGGTTTCCAGAAGCTTTGCCAATGTCCTGCCGGGCAGCAATGCGGGCCAGATGGCGGGCCTCGACAGCGCATTGGCGGCAATCCGCGCCATCCGGGGCCGCGCGGCCTGCATCATCGGCGCATCAAAGGCCGCAAAAAGCTGCGCCGACAGGCGGTTGAACCGCCGGAAATCCGCCTCGGCCCGGCTGCCCGCGAAACCGGCAATCGCCGCCGCACTCGCCTCGCTGTCGGCGTGCAGATCAAGCGTGCTGCCATCGGGCCACCAGTGCCGCGCCAGAACCGGTTGCGCAATCAACGTCAGATGATCGTCAAGCAGCGCGCCCGCCGCCGCGAAAACCTCGTCCAGCACATGGCGCATGGTCAGCACGGTTGGCCCCGCATCAACCGGGCCTGCCACGCTTGGCACCACCCGCATTTTGCCACCCGGCGCCGGTTGCGCTTCGATCAGCGTGACCTCGGCACCCATGGCCGCAAGCCTGACCGCGGCGCAAAGCCCGCCGATGCCCGCGCCGATGACGATGATCCGTTTTGACAGGTGCTGGGTAGACAGTTGCTGGGCCATTGATGTCGATTGTTGACTTAAGGTTTGGAACTGTCCAGTATGAATTACACTTATCTGTCTAATTGTGTTTACACACCCAAAGCCGCCGGAGGCCTGATGTCCCTGACCACCCGCATCGAATCAGCAACTGCCGCCGCCATTCTGCGCGCGCAGGGCCATGGCCTGAAACACCACGACGCGCCCGGCAGGCTGGCGCAGGCGCTGCACTATGCGGTGACGCCGGGCGGCGCGCGCATCCGGCCCACCATCTTGCTCAGCGTGGCGATGGCCTGCGGTGATGACCGGCCGCTTTTGTCGGATGCCGCCGCCGTGGCCCTTGAACTGATCCACTCTGCCAGCCTTGTGCATGACGATCTGCCTTGTTTTGATGACGCGGAAATCCGGCGTGGCAAGCCCACGGTGCACCGCGCCTATTCCGAGCCTTTGGCGGTTCTGACCGGTGACAGCCTGATCGTGCTGGCCTTCGAAGTGCTGGCCGATGCGGCGGGTGATGCGCCACTTCGCGCGCTGAGCCTGATCAAGCTGCTGTCCCAGCGCACCGGCATGCCGGGTGGCATTTGCGCGGGGCAAGGTTGGGAAAGCGAAGCCCGCGTGAACCTTTCCGCCTATCACCGGGCCAAAACCGGGGCGCTGTTCATTGCGGCAACCCAGATGGGTGCCATCGCGGCCGGGCAGGATTGTGAACCCTGGGAAGAGCTTGGCGCCCGGATCGGCGAAGCCTTTCAGGTGGCCGATGATCTGCGCGATGCGCTTTATGATGCCGAAACGCTGGGCAAGCCAGCGGGGCAGGATGCCATTCATGCCCGCCCGAACGCGGTAGCGGAACTTGGGGTTCAGGGCGCTATCCGGCGGCTGAAGGATATTCTGGGCGGCGCCATCGCGTCGATCCCGTCCTGCCCGGGCGAGGCGATGCTGGCCGATATGGTGCGCCGCTATGCCGAGCGGATGACGCCGGTTGCCCCGGCTTTGGCACAGTCGCAAGCCCGGGGCTGAGATGGCCGGTCTGCCCATCGCGCAACCGCTGCCTGCGCCCGGTTTGCGGGCACGCGTCTTGCGGCTTGCCGGGTCGCGCGCGTTTCAGGAGTGGGCGGCGCGGATGCCGGTGCTGCGGCGCCTCGTGCGCGCCGAAGGCTCGGCGATGTTCGATATTGTTGCGGGCTTTGTGAACTCGCAAACCCTGATGGCGCTGGTGGAACTGCGCATTCTGCACCTGTTGCACGACGGCGCCGAAAGTGCTGACGACCTTGCCCGGCGCTGTGATATCCCCGCCCCGCGGATGCAGGTTTTGCTGCAGGCGGGGGCCGCACTAGGACTGTTGCGCCGCGCGCGGGACGGGCGGTTTTCGCTTGCGCTGCGCGGTGCCGCCATGATCGGCGTGCCCGGGCTAGAGGCGATGGTGCGCCACCACCGCGCGCTTTATGCCGATCTTGCCGATCCCGTGGCCTTTTGGCGTGACGGGCAAAACACCGAACTGTCGCGCTTTTGGCCCTATGTGTTCGGAGCGTCGGGTGCCGTCGATCCCGAGATTACCACCAGCTATTCCCGGCTGATGGCCGACAGTCAGGCGCTGGTGGCGGAAGACACGTTGCGCATGGTTGATCTGCGCGATGCGCGCCAGTTGCTGGATATCGGCGGCGGCACCGGCGCGTTCCTGTGTGCTGCGGGGCAGGCCTATCCGGCGTTGCAACTTGGTCTGTTCGACCTGCCTGTCGTGGTTGCCAACGCCGCCGGGCGGCTTGACGCGGCGGGGTTGCTGCACCGCAGCCGCATCTATCCGGGCAGCTTTCGCGATGATCCCCTGCCGCAGGGTGCCGATGCGGTCAGCCTGATTCGGGTGCTTTACGATCACGACGATTCGACCGTCCGCAGCCTTTTGGCCGCCATCCGCAAGACTTTGCCCCCCGCAGGCAGGCTTATCATCTCCGAGCCGATGTCGGGCGGTGCCAGACCGGATCGCGCAACCGATGTGTACTTTTCAATTTACACATTGGCGATGCAAACAGGCCGCACCCGGTCTTTGGCCGAGATCGGCGCACTGCTGGCCGGTTCTGGCTTTGATAACATCAAGGAAACATGGGGTTACCGCCCGTTTGTGACCTCGGTTATCACTGCCCGCAGCCCCGCACAGTGAAAGAAATCCGCAATTCTGTCTATTTTGATTGACAGTCAGATGTGTCAGCTTAAAGTGACATTATCGAGATCGTCGCGATCATGGTTCCGGCAACGGGTGTCGCGGCGACAGAGGCACAAGGGGCGAAACGTGCGGACCACTGCGGTTATTCTTTCGGCACCAAAGCAGCTGTCGCTGGGGCATCTGCCTTTGACAGCACCGGGTGCTGCGGATGTGGTGATCGAGGTCGCGCATTCCGGCATTTCCACCGGCACGGAAAAGCTGTTCTGGTCGGGCATGATGCCGCCGTTTCCGGGCATGGGCTATCCTTTGGTTCCCGGCTACGAGGCTGCGGGCGAGGTGGTGGAGGCGGGGCCCGAATCGGGGTTTGCCGTTGGCGACCATGTGTTCGTGCCGGGTGCAAACTGCTTTGGTGCCATTGAGGCCGGGCCGGTGCGCGGGCTTTTTGGTGGCGCATCGCGGCATCTGGTAACACCGGGCGCGCGGGTAACGCGGATCGATGCGGCGCATGGTGCCGAAGGTGCGTTGCTGGCGCTGGCCGCCACCGCGCGGCATGCGATGGCCGGATTTGACCGCGCATTGCCCGATCTGATCGTGGGCCACGGGGTTCTGGGCCGGTTGCTGGCGCGGCTGACAGTTGCGGCGGGTGCGAAGCCGCCCACCGTCTGGGAGACAAATTCGGCGCGTCAGGGCGGCGGTTCCGGCTATGAGGTGATGCACCCCGATGCAGATCCGCGCCGGAACTACCGCGCTATTTACGACGCTTCGGGTGCGCCCGACCTGCTGAACACCCTGATCGGGCGCATCGCGCGGGGCGGCGAAGTGGTGCTGGCGGGGTTCTATACCGCCCCCATCAGCTTTGCCTTTCCGCCCGCTTTCATGAAGGAGGCGCGCTTTCGCATTGCCGCCGAGTGGGCCCCCGAGGACATGATCGCGACCCGCCAACTGGTTGAATCCGGAGCGCTTTCTTTGGTTGATCTGATCACCCACCGGCAAGCCGCAGCCAATGCGCCACACGCCTATGAGACGGCATTCACCGATCCTGACTGCCTCAAGATGATACTCGATTGGAAGGGCCACGCATGACACTTGATATCCCGAACCTCAAAGATTTCGACCAGCGGTTGCGCGACGAGGCCAATGAGGAACCGACGCTGGAGATCCCGCAGGGCGAGCCTACCAAGAAAACCCAGATCATCGCCATCTATGGCAAAGGCGGCATCGGCAAATCGTTCACTTTGGCCAACCTCAGCCACATGATGGCCGAAATGGGTAAACGGGTGCTGTTGATCGGGTGCGATCCGAAATCCGATACCACCAGCCTGCTGTTCGGCGGCAAGGCTTGCCCCACGATCATCGAGACCTCGACCCGCAAGAAGCTGGCAGGCGAGGAAGTGAAGATCGGCGATGTGTGTTTCAAGCGCGGCGGCGTGTTTGCGATGGAACTGGGCGGGCCGGAAGTGGGCCGTGGTTGCGGCGGGCGCGGCATCATTCACGGCTTTGAGTTGCTGGAAAAGCTGGGGTTCCATGACTGGGATTTCGACTATGTGCTGCTTGATTTTCTGGGCGATGTGGTCTGCGGCGGGTTCGGGCTGCCGATCGCGCGGGACATGGCGCAGAAGGTGATCCTGGTCGCCTCGAACGACCTGCAGAGCCTCTATGTGGCCAACAACGTCTGTTCGGCGGTGGAATACTTCCGCCGTCTGGGCGGCAATGTCGGCATCGCGGGGCTGGTGATCAACAAGGATGACGGCTCGGGCGAGGCTGCGGCCTTTGCCAAGGTGGTGGGCATTCCGGTATTGGCGGCGATCCCGCAAGACGACGATCTGCGCAAGA
>JANNAV010000331.1:0-40603 GCA_031384695.1 Paracoccaceae bacterium | reverse complement strand
CGGTCGCGGCGGTACAGGCATTTCACCGAAACCGCCCCCTGCCGGATCGCCGTGCGCACACAATCCATCGCCGTATCGCCGCCGCCGATCACCACCACCCGCCGCCCCTCGGCATCCAGATCGCCGTTGTCAAACGCTTCCACCTCATCGCCGAAACTCTTGCGATTTGAAGCTGTTAGGTATTCTAGTGCGGCCACAACGCCCCGCGCCTGATTGCCCGGCACCACCATTTCCCGCGATTTGTAAACGCCCGTCGCGATCAGAACCGCGTCATGCTGCCCCCGGATCGCATCAAAGCTCAGATCTTCGCCCACCCGGCAATTCAGCACTATCTGCACGCCGCCCGCCTCCAGCTGATCAATCCGTTGCATCACAACGTTTTTTTCCAGCTTGAAGCCGGGAATGCCATAAGTCAAAAGCCCACCCGCGCGGTCATACCTGTCGTAAACCGTCACCTGAACACCCTGCCTGCGCAACACATCCGCCGCCGCCAGCCCCCCCGGCCCCGCGCCGATGATGCCCACCGATTCCATCCGCTCGGCATAGGGCGCTATCGGCTTTACCCAGCCCATTTCCCAAGCCTTATCAGTCAGATACTTCTCAACCGCGCCAATCGTTACCGTGCCATGGCCAGATTGCTCGATCACGCAGTTGCCCTCGCACAGCCGGTCTTGCGGGCAAATCCGTCCACATATTTCGGGAAAGGTATTCGTCACCTGCGACAATTCATACGCCTCCTGCAGCCGCCCCTCGGCCGTCAGGCGCAGCCAATCGGGAATGTTGTTGTGCAGCGGGCAATGGGTCTGGCAATAGGGCACGCCGCACTGGCTGCACCGCCCCGCCTGCTCAGCGGCTTTGGAGGCTGCGAACTCCCGGTAAATTTCATCGAAATCGGTGCTGCGTAAGGTGGCTTCACGCTTGGTCGGCGTTTCCTTGGCCAGCGTCACGAACTTCAGCATGTGTTGAACGGCCATGATAGCACCTTCCAGACAAATTTTCCCGGCGATTGAGTGATACTTTGGCGTAAAGGATAAGAAAAGGCAGCAATACTTACCTATATTGCGGTTTATCACAGGATAGATTGCGAAGTTCCATGGTTTTCTATCATATTAGGGCAGCAAGCGATACCTAATATATCAAAAACCCAACCAAAGAGCCAGCATAGCGGCGCTGCCCACGATGATTCGCCACCAGCCAAACACCGCAAACCCGTTGCGGCTGACGAAATCCAGTACCCAGCGCACCACCAGCACCGCCGAGATAAAGGCCATCACAAAGCCGACGCCGATATCAGATAGTGCTGCGAAATCAAGAGCATGACGGTTTTTCCACAGATCAAACGCAAAAGCCCCGGCCATGGTCGGCATGCTCAAAAAGAACGAAAACTCCGCCGCAGCCCGGCGCCCAACCCCAAGCATCAACGCCCCCACGATCGTCGAGCCAGATCGCGAAACCCCCGGAACCAGCGCCAAACATTGAATAAATCCAATCGCGACAGCCTTGCGAAACGGCACCTGCATGGCATCGTCATGCACCGGCACCGCTGCTATCCGGTCAACAATCAACAGCACCACACCGCCCAAAATCAACATGGCGGCGATCAGCATCGGGCTTTCAAACAGCACCGCCTTGATGAAATCATGCGCCAGAACACCGATCACCGCCGCAGGCAGAAACGCCAGCGCCACCGAAACCACAAACCGCAACGCCGCCGGATCGCGGTGCATGCTGGAAAACACCTGCCAAAGCCGCGCCGCATAAACCGTCAGAATTGCCAGCACTGCGCCCAACTGGATCACCACCTCAAAGGTTTTGCCCGGGCTTTCAAACCCGAGAAAATGCCCCGCCAAAAGCAGATGCCCCGTCGAGGAAACCGGAATGAATTCCGTCAGCCCCTCCAGAAGGCCCAGCGCGCCCGCAACGATGGTATCGGCCATGGCCTATAACTTCCGCAGGTTCTTGGCCGATTCCTTGATCGCCGCATATTGCCCCGAGGGGCGAAAGCGCCAGAGATAATCCGGCAGCACCGCGTCCATGCTGGTAGGTGAAATCCCCATATCCACCAAACTCTTGGCCCCCGCGCTGACCACATTATCCGACTTCAGACTATCCACCTGATCCCGCGTGATCAGCCCGTTCTTGACCAGGCCCAACGTCACTGCCGAACCGATATCCAGCACAGTGCCCATCGCCTTGGCCACAAAAAACGGCAGGTTCACCACCAGTCTTTTGCGCCGGACAACCAAAAGCATGCGCTCCATTAAGGCCCGGAACGTCTCGATATCCGGCCCGCCCAACTCATAAATCCCCTGCGCCTGCCCCAGCACCGCCTGAACCGCCGCCTGCGCCACATCATCGACATACACCGGCTGAAAACGGGTGGCGGCTCCCACCACCGGCAAAACCGGACCAAGCCGGGTCATTCCGGCAAAGCGGTTGAAAAACTGGTCTTCAGGACCAAACACCACCGAAGGCCGCAAGATCACTGCCTGAGGGAAGGCCGCAAGAATCGCCGCTTCGCCCGCACCTTTGCTTTGCGCGTAAAGGCTGCGGCCCTCGATATCCGCGCCAATCGCCGACAAATGAACCAGTCGGCCGACGGCCAATTCTGTGGCCAAGCGGGCAATCCGGGCGGCCCCTGCGTGTTGAACCGCCTCAAAGCTGTTGGCACCACCCCGGTCGAAGGTGCCGACGCAGTTCACCACCGCGTCCGCGCCGCGCATGGCGCTTTGCACCGAAGCATCATCGCGGATGTTGCAGAACACCGGCTCCACCTGCCCAACAGCACCGTAAGGCTTTACAAACAAAGCCTCATTCGGCCGCCGCGTCGCCACCCGCACGCGCCAGCCTTCCTTGGCCATACGGCGCGCGATGTAGCGTCCGACAAAACCCGAACCGCCGAAGATGGTGACAAGCCTGCTCATCTGGCCAACCCTTTTTGGACTACCCTGCTTGAATAACTTTCATGCGCGGCCGCAGCAAGACCAATTGCCAAGGCGATTTTTTCCGCGCAAAGCCGCTGACCCGTTGACACCCCCCACCGCCTTGGCTACATCGCCATGACGACAAATGCCCTGGTGGCGGAATTGGTAGACGCGCTGGTTTCAGGTACCAGTGTTGCAAGACGTGGAGGTTCGAGTCCTCTCCTGGGCACCAATAAACTTCGAAAAGCCGTGCATCCCCAGAAGGTTGCGCGGCTTTTGGTTTTCCGGATACCGCGCGCCGCAAACACCCCGTTTCGGGTGGCAGGACAATGGCATCGCAACAGCAACAGTGGCGCGATACCGGCCGCAGCAGCCGGGCCGACCGGCTTAGGTTTGACCCGGCGTTTCGGAAACCACGCTTGCCAATTCTCGGAGGGTCACACATGGTTTGGCATGGGGTAGGTTGGACGCGGCGTTCAGCCCATTCGAGCCCCGAAAACAGGCCACCATGATGTCACCGAACGGCGCACGCGATTGCATCGACCTGAACGCCGATCTGGGCGAGGGCATCGGTGATGACGCGGCACTGCTTGGCTTTGTCAGTTCCGCCAACATCGCCTGCGGCTTTCATGCCGGTGGACCGGACGCGATGAGCACCGCCTTTGCCGATGCGCGGGCCAAGGGCGTTGCCGTCGGGGCGCATCCCGGCTATGCCGACCGCGCAAACTTTGGCCGGATCGCGGTGCCGATGACCGCCTCCGGGGTTGAACGGCTGGTGGCGTATCAGACCGGCGCTGCCTGCTCTCTGGCGGTGTTGGCGGGGCACCGGATTACCTACGTGAAGGCGCATGGTGCACTTTACAATCTGGCCGCGACCGACACCGATGTCGCCCGTGCCATTGCGCGGGGTATCCGGGCCGCTGATCCCGGGCTTGTCAGCCTTTGCCTTGCCGGTTCGGCGGGGGCTGGCGCAATGGCCGACGAAGGGCTTCGTGTGGCCGCCGAAGTGTTTGCCGATCGCGCCTACTTGCCAGACGGCACATTGGTGCCGCGCCACATGCCGGACGCCATGATCTACGATGCGCAAACGATCACCACCCGCGCTTTGCAGATGTTGCAAGACCGCGCAATCACCACCGTTGATGGCACGCGCAGGCCGGTGCAGATAGACAGCATCTGCCTGCATGGCGACACGCCGGGTGCTGTGGCGCTTGCAGGCGCGCTCAGAACCGGGCTGATCGCTGCAGGCTGGCAGATCGCTGCGTTCGCATGAACGCGCCGCGGTTTCTGGAGGCGGGCGAGACGGCGCTGGTCGTGGAATTTGGTCAAACCATCGACGCTGCAATCAATGCCCGCGTGCTGGCGCTGGATGCGGCGATTGCGGCAAAATCCGTGCCGGGTTTGCTGGAACAGGTGCCGACCTACCGCTCGCTGATGCTGCACTACAACCCGCTCGTCATCAGCCGCACCGAACTTGTTGCCGCCGTCAATGGCTGTTTAAGGGCTGCGGCACCCGCCCCCGTAGCGCGCAGGATTTGGACCCTGCCTGCCTGCTATGACCCCGAATTTGCCGTGGATTTGGCGCATGTCAGCGCCGTCACCGGCCTTGCACCTGCCGAAGTGATCGCAGCCCATGCCACCGCGCATTATCCGGTTTGCATGTACGGTTTTGCACCCGGTTGGGCCTATCTCAGTGGCCTGCCGCCCACCTTGACCCTGCCGCGCCGCTCCTCGCCGCGCGCGCATATCCCTGCAGGCAGCCTGATCATCGCGGGTGGGCAGGCCATCGTTGCAACCATGGCGATGCCGTCGGGCTGGCACATCCTTGGCCGCACGCCCGAACGGCTGTTTCGCCCCAAGCGTGATCCGGCCTTTCTGGTGGAAGTGGGCGACGTACTGACGTTCGAGCCGGTCAGCCGCGCCACCTATGAGCAGTTGCTCCAGCGGGCCGAAGCGGGCGCGACGCTGGCGCAATCGGTGCAGTTGTGACCGCGCTGCACGTTCTGCGCGCTGGCCCCGCCTGTACCTTGCAGGATGCCGGGCGGATGGGCTGGCTGCGCTATGGCGTCACCCCTGCGGGGCCGATGGACTGGATCGCGCATGCCACAGCCAACCTGTTGGCGGGAAACGCCGCCGAAGCTGCGGCAATCGAGATCGGGCCGGGCGGGATGGATGTCGCAGCCCATGGCGGCGCGCTGCGCATTGGCATCGCGGCGCAGGGCTTTTCCGTCCGGCGTGGCGCCAATCTGTTGCCAACCCGTGTGGCGCTGACCCTGCATCCAGGGGAGCAGTTGGGCATCCAACCCGGGCGCGCGGGCCAATGGGCTTATCTGACCATGGCCGGCGGCTTTGCCGAACCGCCAGTGATGGGCAGCCATGCAAGCCATTTGCGTTCCGGGATCGGGCCATTTGGCGGCAGTGCCATTCAATCGGGGCAAATCATCGCCGCCGCTGCACCCGGCGAAAGCGGTGTGCCGGACATCGCCCTGATCACCACCCCGCGGCCACCCGGCGACAACATCCGCTTTGTCCCTGGCCCGCAGGACGACTATTTTTCGGCCGAAACCTTTGCCGCATTCTGCGCCGCCACTTACCGGCTTAGCCCGCAAAGCGACCGTATGGGTTACCGGCTGACCGGCCCTGTGCTGCATCATGCGCGCGGGCATGATATCGTCTCTGACGGCATCGCGTTTGGCGCAATTCAGGTGCCGGGCGATGGGCAGCCGATTGTGCTGATGGCCGACCGTCAACCGACCGGGGGTTACCCCAAAATCGGCACCGTCATCCGCGCCGATCTGCCACGCCTTGCGCAGACCCGGCCCGGTGCAAGCCTGCGCTTTGAGGCGGTGACCATTGACGAGGCGGTGGCCGCATTGCGCGCTACCCTGCCTTCCGCCGCTGGCATGCAACCGCATCTGCGCCGGATCAGGGTTTTCGTGCCCTGACGTTCGCCCGCAACGCCGCAGAACCATCAAACCCGCAGTGCCGCGCCGCAGTTTCGCTGGCCGATGCATGGGTGGTCGCCTGAATCCGGGTCAGGCGGCGGGCGGCTTCAAACGCAAGGTCACATAGACCCAGAACCGTTCAGATAGACTCAGAACAGCGATTATCACCACGAATATCACAAGGTTGCCAAAGCTTTGCAAAACTGTCCCTCTGATCCACACTGGCACATAAAGATAAAGGCCATAGCAAACCACGCCCAGCAGAACGGCCAGAACCACCCCGATCACGTGCCGCGCAACCGAGATTTGTAAGCTCTCCGCCATCACATCCGCCGCGCCGCGCCGGTTTCAATCCGCAAGATCAGCAAATCGTCGCGCCGTTCCAGCCTGCCCTCGATCTGAACCGGAACAGCCGTCATATGGTAAAGTGCTTCGGGCATTGGCCCGCCATCTTCGGCGGCCAGCAGCACGACACGCGCGCCCTCCACCGGCAGTTCCATGACCAGAACTGGCGGCAAGCCGACAAGAATGCAGAGATTGGCGCAAGCCTTATGCGCAAGCCCCTTGCCCGGTTTCATCGCACCCGCATAGCATTTTCCATCGCAAATCTCGCCGAACAGCCGCCACCGGCCCAAGTCCTGCGCCGGTTCGGGTAAAGTGCCACCTGCAACGGCTGTACTTTTCGCAATGCCGCTTTGTGTTACCAGCAGCATTTCCATATCACCCCGGCGCACGAAAACGCCGCTCACTTCCACAAGGCCCGGCCCAGCGGCTGCGGCTTGACCCTGCGCGCCAATTTTTGCCTGCCCGCCCAACAAGACCGCCCTTGCAGGGGTGTCGCCTTGTGCGGGCATCCGCAGAATCGGATACGGCAAGGGATCGATTACCCCGGTCAGCGTGCCGCCGCGCAGATCGTCGACATAACGCCCCGGCCCGGGGTCTGCGGCGGCCAGCGGCAAGACGATTGCCAATACGGCAAGCGAACCCACCACGATTGCCCCCGCGCTCAGCACGAAGAACCGGATCTGCGCCGGTACTTTCTGAAAGTAGCCCACAAAGAACGGATCAGAGGGTTTCTGGGTCATGCCGGTATCTCCGCCTGTGGGATCATCACCGGGTCCAGCACTGTGCCCAGAGGCAAGGCCAACGGATCAACCCAAATCTCGCGGCCCCTCAGGCGCAGGCGGTATTTGCGGATCCGCTCTTTGAACGGCGGCGGCGAGCAGCCATCTGCAAGCCGGTACTGATAGCCATGCCAGGGGCAGGTTACGAGCCCCATCACAACCTTGCCTTCACCCACTGGCCCGCCCTGATGCGAGCAGACGTTGGACAGCGCCGAAAGCCTGCCCTTGAACTTGAAAACGGCAATCCGTTCGCCATCGGCACCGGCCCCCATCAGGGCGCGGCCTTCGATAAAATCATCCAGATCGCCAAACAAGGTCCAGCCGTCTTCAACCCTCTGCCTGTCGAACGCCGTGTCGCGTGCAACCTCGCGCCGCCCCGCCAGCAGATGCAGCGTGGCAAGAAGCGTCAGACTTGCCCCGACAACCAGGATCAGAACCGGATTGCCGCTCCCTGACATCGGGCCAAGCGCCACATGCAGAACAATTGCGCCATAAGCCAGATAAACCAGCATGTGCAGTGCCTTCCAAACCTTTGCGGTCAGGAACGAAAGCCAGAAATCATGACTGGTCACCGCCATCACAATCAATACCAGCAAACCGAAGACCCCGAAAATCTCGAACGGAAATCCGGTTATCTGGCCATAACTGGTATTGGCGGTAAACAGCCCGGCCAGCCGGGACGTGGCCGCAAAGGCAAAGTACCAATCCAGCACCGCCATCGCATGGGTCAGCGCCACAAGGGCCGTGATCACCCCGAAATGCCGGCGGTTGTACAGCAGCGGCAGAAACCGCGTGTCCAGACGCGCAAGCGGGCCGATGGCCAGCACGATGGTCAACAGCAGGAACGCGCAACTGCCAAACGCCCGCATCCGGTGGATCGGCGCATCCACCAAAGCAACAGACCGCGAAAGCAACGGCGCAACCTGCAAGAACAGCATCAGGTATGCCGTTACCCCGACCAGCAGAAAAGCGTCGTAAATCAGCTTGTTGCGGTTCCACAAAACCGGTTTGTACGTATGGCTCATCCGCCACCACCCTCAGGCACTGGCGCAGGGCTTAACCGGACGGGCGCGCGTTCATAAGCCGGGCCGGGTGCCAGCGACAGGATAAGCGCGATTGCCAGCGCCAACACCGGGGCAAGCCAGGTCCATGCCTGAACGTGGGTTTTCCGCTGGCTGCGGATCATTCGTCGCTTTCCTTCTTGCGGGCCAGCGCCACCCACCGGACCAGCACGATTGGCCACAAGACTGCCAGACCCGGCACCAGCAAAGGCCGCACGGCATAAGCCCCGTGTGCCTTCACATCAATCCGGTCGATGCCATAAAGCACGAAGGCGAGCGCCACGGCAGAACCGATACCAAGGTAAAGCCACAGCGCTGTGACGATGAGATCAACCATTGCACCCCCCCGATGGGCTCATTTTCAGGCCCACGCCCTCTCATGCAAAACCATCCCTTATCCCCGGACTCCGAACTTCGTGACGGCTGTTTGTCTGCTACCGTTTTGCAATTCCACGATACCCGCCAAACCGCTCAACTCAACCGTTTTCAGTGCTTTGCCGCTTTGGCCAAATCGGCGACGGCATCGCGCGCAGCCACCATCTGATCATGCACGACATCATACACCCGCACGCCAACCTCTGCACTCTTTGCCGCAAGCCATGGTGCCACCGCGAGGGTCTGCCGGGCATCGCGTTCTCCTTGCATCCATCGCTCTTCCATTGTGGAGCGGCTGAACTCATAGTCTTTTTGCGAACCCTGCGGCGCATCCGGCCGGTAAATCAACTGCACGATATCCATCTGTGTGACGCAACCCAACTTGTAAAGTCTGCGCGCCTGCGGTGACTTGGCAAGTTCGGGCGGCAACAGTTCGATCAGCGCGTTGATGGCGTGCCTTACCGCGTGCTTTTCGCCATAAATATCGGTGTTCATCCGGGTGCGGCTGGCAAAGCGTATATCCTTTTCGCGCTCGGCAACCCCTTCCAGCGTTGTCGGCACTTGCCCGAAAGCCTGAAACACATCGACCTGAAAGGTCAACCGGCTGCGGCGCGGCAATTCGTCAAGCACATAGGAAAGTGGCGTGTTCGATACGATGCCACCATCCCAATAATGCTCGCCGTCGATCTCGACCGCCGGAAAACCGGGCGGCAGGGCGCCGCTTGCCATGATATGTTCAGGCCGGATGGTGATCTTGGTGCTGTCAAAATATGCAAAGCGCCCGGTCCGCACATTGACCGCCCCGACGCTGAGCCGCGGTTCGGACCCGGCATTGATCCGGCCAAAATCGACAAGATTTTCCAGCGTGGCCTTCAGCGCCGTCGTATCGAAAAAGCTGATCGGAGGCGTGGGCGACATCCATTCAAGTGCATTGCGGGGCGCAAAAAAGCCGGATTGTCCAAACATAAGTGCTGCTTGCGCATAAAGCTTTTGGTGCCATGGTGCCAGAACCGCAACGTCGCTCAACGGCCAGCCAACCGCCGTGGCGGTAATCTGTTCCCAGAATGCGCGCAATTGTTGAACCCGCCGTTCGGGAGGATTGCCCGCAATGATGGCTGCGTTGATGGCACCGATTGAAATGCCCGCCAACCAATCGGGCTGATAGTCAGCAGCCGCCAAAGCTGCATAAACCCCCGCCTGATAGCTGCCAAGCGCGCCGCCCCCCTGCAGGACCAGCGCTATCTTTTCGGGCGGCTTTGCCGAATCACGACGGCCCGTTGGCTTGCCCATGTGTTCCATTCCTTTTTCAAACCATTGGTGCCGCATTGCAGCAAAGATTCAATAGGCACCGGGTTGACCCTGCGCGCGACAGGCATCTAACTGCTTGCGCGACGTTTCGGCAGATATTTTGCAACTTGGACCAGCTTGAACAGATTTCCGCCAAGGGCGGTATGGGGCCACCAGTAGTTTACAAAGGTTTTCCAATGTCATCAGAGGATTAAGAAAAAAATTGGTGCCGCTGAAGGGACTCGGACCCCCGACCCCATCATTACGAATGCCTGCTTAGGTAACTCATGCTGACCTATATGAACGTAAACACCTAACAAAATCAGTCTCTTATGTGGTGTCCCGGTGGCAAGCTGACACAACCTGCGGTATATTGGCATTGTAAATCCCTTGTAACGAGGCCGCCATGCCAAAGACGCACTTCACCGAAACGAACCTAACCGCGATCCCTCACGGCGCAACGACGTGGTACTCCCACGACGGCGACAAGTACGCGGGCTTGCGCCTATGCGTGACGAAAACCGCAAAGACATGGTTTGCGTCAAAGTGGGACATTGAGGCGCAGAAGACTCGCGCCGTCAAACTCGGACGCTACCCGGCGTTCAAACTCGACGCCGCGTGGGAGAAGGCGCAGGCCGAGATCGGCAAGATTGACCGTGGCGAATTGAACCGGCCTGCGCCCGAACCCGTCGCTGCACTTCCGACGTTCGCGCACCAGCTTGACGCCTACCTCGCCTACCACGCCGTTGACCGAAAGAATGGTCGCCCACCGTTGAAGGCACAGACGGCAAAGGACTACCGCGCCTCCGTCGATAAGCACTTCGCGACGTGGAAGGACAAGCCGCTGAACGAGATCGACGGTCGCGCCGTATCGAAGGCGATGGACAACTTGCAGGCGGAACACCCCTACGCCGCCCAGCGCCTGCATGTGATCGTCCGCGCCGTCTTCAAGTTTGACGAGTTTCCCGGCGTGACACCGCCGCGCGGCCTACGCGGGCAGACCAAGATGGAGGCGCGGGAGTTTGACCGCACGATCAAGTGGGAAGATCGTCTGAAAGAAATCGACGGCATCAAGAACGAGTTCAAGCGCCTGTGCTGGTTGCTGCGATGGCACACGGGATCACGGGAAAACGTCCTGCGCGAAATGACGTGGGACCGCGTCGATCTCGAAAAAGGCACGATCACCTATGAACGGATCAAGCGTGACGAGAAGGGCCGCACGATTGCCCTGTCCGATCACTCATGGGGCTTGATGCGGCAACTGCACGACCTGCGCCAGTGCAACTTTGTTTTCCCATCGCTGCGTCGGATGCGGAAAGACGGGCGACTCGTGCAAGGGCATCTCGACGCGCTGGACCGTCTCCCGCTCACCAATCCCGGTGATCTTCGCCACTTGTGGCATGACACGGGCATGGTCGTCGGAACGTCGCCGTACATGATGCGCTGGCTGAACGGTCAGAACCTCAAGACGGGCGAAGTCGATATGCTCGGGCATTACGGTCAGATTGACGACATTGGCGCACAGCGCATCGCGGCGAACAAGATCTCTGCCTACATCATCTCGCGTTGCACTCCTGCACCTTCAAACGTGGTCGCGTTTCAGGACGCAAAGGCGATATAAACGAATCTATACGAAGGGCGGGCATCGTGTCCGTCCTCTGGTGGACACCGAATCTGGACCGTCGCGCGGGATGCACGAGCCAGCAACCGAGAGCAACCCGCACCAAGCTCGCTCCCCGATCTAGAAGGTGAAGCGAAATGGATACGTCCAACGAAATCGTCGAGAAGCTGCGGAAGATCATTCGATCCGAGATCGAAGTCATCTCGTCGCCGTATCTCAAGCCCGATCAGGCCGCGACATATCTCGGCATCTCGAAGGAGACGCTGGCCAACCTGCGCATGGCGCAGAGGGGTTCGAAGTTCTCTAAGCCGCTCCCGCAAGTCGTACTATATCACCGCGACGATTTCGCGGCGTGGGTCAAAGCGTCACAGCTTACCTCAGCGGGTCCATCGCGACCATCACTCGCGTCGAACACCACAACACCGCAACCCTCCGCGTGTCGTCCGGGCACGGTAGAGAGGTGTCCGGGTTGGTCGTGATGACCTTTTTGCCCCGAACAACCCCTCTGATGCCCAGGCGGCGCATCAACCGTTCCACGGTGCAGCGAGCGGCGTCTTCACCCTGCCGTCGCAGGACATGCCAGAATTCCGCGCGCCGTAGAGCTTGCGATTGGCATCCCAGGCCGCGTCGATCTTGACGCTCAGGGCGGCGTCCGATTTGGCCCGGGCCGAGGCCCGGTCAGGATGGTGCATGATGGCACGCCGGTCATAGTAAGTGGACGGGGCGAACTGCAGTGTCCGGCAGATCGGCTCGACCCCATACATCTCGCGATGTTCTTCAATGAAAGCAGTCATTTGCGGAACGGGCGGTCGAGCTCCGCCTGGGCAAATTACGCTGACGCTTTCTTCAGGATCTCATTGGCTTGCCTGAGTTCGCGCACCTCGCGTTCAAGCTCTTTGATCCGTAGCTTCTCAGCTGTCGTCTGGCCTGACCGTTCGCCGCCATCGCGTTGGACCTGTCGCATCCAAACGCGAAGACTGTCCGGCGAGCAGCCCAATTTGCCTGCAATCGCCGTCAGCGCCGCAGCTTCGCTCTGATATTCATCGCGGTGTTCCATCGCCAGCCGAACCGCGCGCTCGCGGAACTCAGGAGAATACGGCTTCGAGGTTCTCTTCTTTGATGTCTGTTCCATGATGGGCAATTCTCCGAGAGTTTTGCCCTTCGGTAAACCCGGGGCGGTTCAAAGTTCAGCGCATGTTCACCGGCCTTGTTCTCGTCTAGCGGATCGCTTGTGAACACCTTCCAAAGGTCAGCCCCGGAGTTCACGTCAACGATCAAGGTGCAGCCGCCTGTCCAGGCGTGAAGTGATGGGCGTACTTACGAATGTCCGCATGGATGCGGAACGCAAACTCGCGGACGCCGCGATAGCTTTCGACGGCCACCTTTACCGCTTCCCTGATGCTTTCAGGGGCAGGTGCAGGCTCTGCGTTGAAGTCGGACACGAGGCGTTTAAACGTCACGAAGACATAGCTGCCTTTCGCCGATTTCCGTTCGACTTCCCACGCGGCCATCGCGCCTTTGGTAAGGTCTTCTAACTCGGTTTCTACGGCGGCAATGGTTTTGCGACGGTGTTCCGCGCTCTGCTCTGCGATAACCTGAGCTGCGTCGGTCAGCACGTCGGCGATCTCGCCTGTCTCCTCGAAACGCTGCATGTGCGCTTTCAGTTCTGCAAACTCGGCGATTAGGTCTGCGGCGTCACGCGCGCAGTCAGCCAGCTTGCGGGGAATCTCGCGTTGCTGTGCCTCGAGGTTCAGTCGCCGCTCCGTGACGGCCTGCATCTGCTGCGCCATCGCAGCGAGTTTCGGCAAGAACGGGTTATCGAGGCGTGGGTTGAACGAGCCATCCGCAAAGCGACGAAGGACGTCCTCGGGCGATGTGCCCGCAGGATGATAGAACAGCCCTTCGTTGAGTTGCGTTGTTATGCGCGAATTCTAGTCCTCGCTGGAATCTTCTGTCAAGCCTTGGTGATAGCTTGCATGAAGCGTTCTAGGTTTAGACTACCGACAAATGCCCCTCGCTCATTTTCATTCTGCCCGGCGATGATTCCGCGACCGCCCGCGAATCGGAAAGACATGCGACGGGGTACCACATCGCTGAACCCGATGGCGTCCGCAAACTTGAGAACGTCAAGAAAGTCCCGACAACTTAGAGATGCCTCCGGCACAGTAACACCAAGATCGACTCCGATTGTCGCAGTGAGGCCGTCTTTGTCATGCACCTCGGCGGTCGCATGGGTCTTCTTGAAATGAAGAATGCCGATGCTTTGCTGACCGAACGTCGCAAGGACAGTCTGCCGCCATTCGTCGGTTACGTCGAACGATGGTTCAGCCCACATTGACTCAAGCGTCCCGGCCACTTCGACTGGGCTGGGAACGTCTGATGACTTGTTCGACTGCCGCCGCGCATAACGTGAAGGATCACTTCCATCCGCGTGGACGATCAGGAAAGTGGATTTGTCGGCCCAGCGGAACTCAGTTGTGTCCGCGTCCGCCCGCATTTCCGACGGCGGGCCGAAGGCAGCTAGTGTGGCAATGTCTTTCGGTGCGAAGGCCGCAGCGGCAAGTTCGTTCGGCCCAAGATCGAACTCAAGGACAACATGGTTATTGGTCGCATAGAGCTTGCCGTGGTGGAGAAACGCGACATGCCCCTCAATGCGGTAAGAAGCGTTCGGCGCTAGGAACCGTTTCGCCGTAACCAGTGCAGGCAGAAAGCCGTCGGGAACAGACTTCCAGTCATCATGCTCTTCTGAGGGCAGGCCAATAGGCGCAGCGATTGGGTCAATCGCGATCCGCATCAGATGCCAAGCGGGCCTGTTGCCTGTCGGGCGGCGACGCGCTTCGCGTTCCCGTTCCTCAAGCACATCGCGCCACATGTCGTAGGTGGATGCGACCATGCTTTCCAACTCGTCCAGCGAGTAAAGCATCACGCCCTTGTCAGTAAACAGGCGAGCAGCACGGCGGTCTTCGTTCGGATCATCGAAGCGGACGATGGCAAGGCCGATCCCGGCGAAGTCCTCGTCAGCCGCCCGGATGCGCTCGTGCATCATCGAGAATGCGAACCTACGCCCGTCTGCGCCAAGCCCAAGGTTCCGGCGCGGTTCAATGAAGATAGCGTGCGGTTCATCGTCAATGGCAATGACCATCGACTGCCAGAATGTCACCTTACGGCCCGCACCCATCGCAAGGGGAAAGAACTCGTGCTTCCGCCCGATCCCCCGGCCCGACGTCGCGAAGTCATGCAGACCTCGCGCAACCCGCTGGTTGTGGACAAGTTCGACCTCGGTGCGGCACCGTTTTGCCAGTTCCGCGTCAATCACTTCCCACGAGGTTGCAGGTGCCGACCCAAAGTCGAGATCGGGGTGGATGTTGAAGATGTCATCGTAGCAGGAGCGCAGGGGCTTGTAGGAGAAAGGCGGGCGACCGCCGCGCATCTGCTCCAAGCTCTTGCGCTTCATGTCCGTCGGCTGCGGTGCAATCCGCGCAAGGTCAATGTCAGGCAAAGGGCGTATCGTCACTGGGCGGCTCTCCTGCACGAGGGTTTGCGTCGACCGACACCTTGTGGTGTTGGAATCGGTATAAGATCACAGTATCCGGTATCCTCATGCCAAAAGCAACGTCGGTTCTTGATTTGTCCACGATCACGTCCCATGGCGAACCTTTTGCGTGGGACAGATCGACGAGGCGGGCGGGAGACAGTTTGCCATAACGCCAGACGACCTCTGCAAGCAGTTCCTTTACGTCCTCGTCTGTCGGTAGGGGCAGGTCACGCGGTTTGCCTGTCAGAGGGTCTTTCGCAACGACGCGAATCTCGATGGCGTCTGATCCGGCACCTTTGAAGGCGCGGTAGACGGAGGGGTGAACCGGGCCATACTGCCATGCCTCAAAGTAGCCCGATACGAGCGGACGTCTGGTTCTGAGTAGGAAAATCCCGTGTGCAAAGTAGAGCAGCTTCTGTAGGGCAAGATTCGATATCTTGATCCCGCGCGCCTTCGCCTCATCAAGCATGAGATTCGCGATTGCCCTTGGGTCGTATGCTCCACTCATCGCCTCATGCCCGCCGCCTGTTCTTCTTTTGTTCGTAATCGTGCAGCAAGCCGGGGTGATTTGGCAAGGACGAAGATGGATGGTGCCCCAAGACGGACTCGAACCGCCGACCCATTGCTTACGAAGCAATTGCTCTACCAGCTGAGCTATTGGGGCATCGCCCGCTATCTATCGTCACGATGCGATCTTTTCAAGACACCCATTTGAGCCTTGTAAGATCCTTGTAACGAGGCGGCTATTGGTCGCCTAACTACTTGTTAGCAAATACATTTTAGCCCAACTTCACACGCATTACGAATGATGTGCTCTACCAGCTGAGCTACAGCGGCACTGATGCGGCGCTATTAGCATTGCTTCGCTGTCGAGTGTAGCCCTAATTTGCGCCGCGTGCGACGGCGGCGAGATCAATCACCTCAGGCTCGGGCAGGTCAGTTTTTGCTTTGACCGGCGGGTTGACCAGCAAGGGCAGAACCTCGGCGCCGGTGGCGCTTGGCCCGATGGTTTCAACCGGCTCGCGCCAACTCAGGGTGTCGAAACCGCCGCAGTTCTCGCAAATCGGATGCCAGGTGCTGTGGATTGCCTGGCATTTGTCGCAGCACCACTGCGGGCCACGCGGGGCGGTCAAAGCACGCGAAAGCCAGCCGCGCACTACGGCGTCATCGCTGCCTTCGCCGCGCTCTATCGCCGCCATGATCGCAAGCGAACGCTGGGTCGGATGCCGCGTGGCGGTATCGCCAAGGCTGCGTCGGGCCTCGGGGAAATCTTCTGCGGCCACGTTCAATTCGGCCAGCAACATCCTGGTTTCATCATTTCCCGGGTGCAGCGCCGTCAGCAGGCGAAAGCGTTTCAGGCGCGCAGCAGCAGTTTCCTCCATCTCGATTTCCGCGAAGGCAGCGGCCAGATCGGGGTGCGGCTGCATCTGCCAGGCTTTCTTCAAAACCCGCGTGGCGCCTTTCCTGTCGCCTTTTCCCATCAGACCGCGCGCGGCCATTGCGGCGGCGGGGATCAGATCGGGGGACAGGCGGTTTGCCTCGATTGCGGCTTCGCGCGCGTCGATACTGGCGGCTTCGTCCATCACGCCCCGCGCCTCTTGCAACGCCAGAACCGCGTCACGTCGCCGGTAGACGTCGCGCGGCAGCGACCCGGCCTTCAGTTTTGCGCCCAGAGTTGCCCGGGCGCCCGACCAGTCTGCGCGTTCCGATTGCAGTTTCAGCAATATATCCTGCGTTTCACCATGCTTTGGCTTCAATGCAAAGGCCTTTTCGGCCAGCTTCAACGCCGTTTCGGTATCCCCCTCGGCCAGTTTTTGCCGCAACAAGCCGCGAATACCCACAAAGCGGGTACTGTCTTCCGCAAGCAGGGTTTTATAGGCGGCGGCGGCGCGTTTGGTATCACCGGCGGCCTCGGCCGCTTGCGCGATCAGCAAAGTCGTCAGTTCCGGGCGCGCGAGATACTTCTGCGCCCGTTGCGCGCGGATCAGCGCCAGCCGCCCTTCGCCCGAGGCCAGCGCCATCAGGCCCTCGCTGAGCGCCTGATAACCTTTTCTTTCGCGGTTCCGGTCAAAATATCGGGAAATCGCGGTTTCATCGCCGTTCAGGAAGCGCAGGCTTGCCACCAGAAGCCCAATAAGTTTCATCAAAAGCCAAAGGGCCACCAGCAGCAAAAGCAAGAGAATAACCGCCTGAACCGGGCCCAGCGTGAACTCCCAGCCCCCGGCCGAAATCTGCACCCCACTGCCGGTATCAAGCAACAGACCCGCACCTAGCGTCAAACCAGCGATTGCGGCGACAAACAGCAGAACCTTGATCAGCGACCAGATCATTCCCGTCTCCTATTCGCCCAAACGCTGCACAAGTGCCGCAATCGCAGCTTCGGCCGCAAGCCGTAGTTCTGCGGCTGTGCGCCAGGCCGTCATGGCGTCTTGCCCTACTTTGGGAAGGGTGGCCACTTCCGTCAGGGCCAAAGTCACCTCACCAGCCGCCAAAGCTGCTTCGGCGCGCGAAAGAATGGCGTCGGGATCGTTGCCCTCGCGCGGGGTAAGCGACCGTGCCCCGGTTTGGCTGCGCAGAAACGCCGCCACCCTTTCAGACCAGCTTTCGCCCATGTTTTCTGTCAATGATGCCTCCAGAGCCAGCCGCGCGGCACCCGAAAACCCGTCTTGCAGATCGGCAAGCGTGGGCAGGCCGGTTTCAGCCGAACCCAGCAAAACCACCGGAATGTCGGCCCCAAGGTCTTGCAGCGCTGATCCATACGGCGCGCCGCTGTCCAGCGCGGCTTGCACCCGGCCAAGTGCCGCCTGCAGCTTCGCGTCACTGGCCAAGGCTTCGGCTTCGGCTTTCAACCGGGTCGCCTGCGTTTCGGCTTCTTTCATCCGGGCTTCGGCTTCGGCAGTAAGTGCTGCAACATTGCCGGAGCCTGTGGTTTTCAAACGCTCCACTTCCGCACGCAGCGCCGCCAAGGCCGCACGGCTGTCACCGCCGGGTGCGGTCGCTAGTGCTGCAAATTCGGCCTCCAGTGCCGATAATCGGGCATCCAGCGGGGCAATATCGGGGGTGGCGGGAACGGCGGCTTCAATCGCCGCGATCCGCTGCTCCAGATCATTATCGGCAGGCTTTGCCCCAATCGCCGCCACCTCTGCCTTCAACGCGGCGATCACGCCGTCTTGCGCGGCCAGACGGGCCTCAAGCGCCGTGGGATCCGGGAAAGGCCAGCCACCCGGCACAAACTGCGCCAGCCCGAAACCCAGCATCGCCGCAAGCGCCCCACCCAGCAACGCGCCGACAAAACCAAGGCGGCGCGGCTTTGGCACGAGGGGCGAGGCCACGTCATCCACGATGGGAACAGCCGCCACCGCAGGTTCTGCCAGCGCTTCGTCCACCTGATCTGCCTGCGCCATATCCGCCCCCTTCACCAACCGCTTCGCCTCATAGGTAATGCTGCACACCCCTGAGGTTCAAGAACAGGTTTCGCCTCGATACATTGCCACGCAGGCCGCAACCATCGCATCGGCATCAGGCCGGGTGGCGCGGCCAAGCCTGGCGGGCTGAAAGGGGTGCAAACCATCGGCAACCGCCGCACTCATCGCCACCACCCAGATCGGCGCTATACCGCCGGTCCGGTCCACCTGATCGCGAAAAAGCAGCGCCGAGCGCGGCGAAAACAAGGGCACCAGAACCGGGCGCTGCTGGTGCAGGGCCGCGATCATCGCGGGATCGGCCTGCAAAGGTGCCTGTTCATAGCAAACCAGTGCTGCCGCCTCGGTTCCCGCGGCGATCAGCCGCGCCGCCACATCGCCCCGCGCCGCCTTGCCCCGCAGGTGCAGCAGAGGCCCGATAACCTTGCGCCGGATCAGATCGTTTACCAAACCTGTCGCATCGCCCTGTGCCGAAATCGCATCAAACCCGGCCTCACGCGCGGCATCGGCGGTGCGGTTACCAACGCAATAGGCGCGCCGGGGCAGCACCGCCCCCATGGACGCCATGCGCCCTGCCGCCTCGGCACCGGTTTCAGATGTCAGAATGATCCCCTGCCAGTTTCGCCGGGAAACCTCGGGCTGCAGAAAAGCCGCAGCCATCAGGGGGGCGATCACCACGTCCAGCCCCGGCAACGCGTGCCGCAGCGCAGCCGCAAGCCGTTCGGACTGCGCTTGCGGACGCGTCAGCAGAATCATCGGCAAGGCGGGCACTGGCTGGGATTGTCTGGCCATAAGACAGGTGTTACCTGCGGGGAACCTCTTAGGCAACGGCGGAACATGGGCGAAGGTCTGACCTTTCTGGGCATCGAATCGAGTTGCGATGACACTGCGGCGGCGGTGGTGCGCCTTGGGCCGCAGGGTTTGGGTGAAATCCTGTCCAACGTGGTCGAAGGCCAGACCGCGTTGCACGCCAGTTTTGGCGGCGTGGTGCCGGAGATTGCCGCCCGGGCGCATGCCGAGCGGCTGGATCACTGCGTGGAGCGCGCTTTGGCGCAGGCGGGTGCCACGTTGCGCGGCCTTGATGGTATTGCGGTGACGGCAGGGCCGGGGCTGATCGGCGGCGTGTTGTCCGGGGTGATGCTGGCCAAGGGTTTGGCCACCGGCGCGGGCTTGCCTTTGATCGGGGTGAACCATCTGGCCGGGCATGCCCTGACCCCGCGCCTGACGGATGGGCTGGCTTTCCCTTACCTGATGCTGCTGGTTTCGGGCGGCCATTGCCAGTTTCTGATCGTACATGATGTCGAACGTTTTCAACGTCTTGGTGGGACGATAGACGATGCCCCCGGCGAGGCTTTTGACAAGACCGCCAAGCTTTTGGGGCTGCCACAGCCGGGTGGCCCGGCGGTTGAGGCCGAGGCCGCGCAGGGCGATGCGCGGCGGTTTAACATGCCGCGGCCGCTGCTGGATCGGCCGGGGTGTGATATGTCTTTTTCGGGCCTGAAAACCGCGTTGCTGCGTCAACTTGATACGCTGATCGCGGCCTATGGTGGGCTGAGCCTGCAAGACCGCCGCGATCTTTGTGCCGGGTTTCAGATGGCCACCGCCGAGGTTCTGGCCGAAAAAACCCGCCGGGCTTTGGCGATCTATCTTGGCGGTGGCCCCGCCGAGCCCTGCTTTGCGGTGGCCGGTGGGGTGGCTGCGAACATGCTGATCCGCAGCCGGTTGCAGGCTGTGGCAGCCGGCGCAGGCGTGCGCTTTACCGCCCCACCTTTGCGGCTTTGCACCGATAATGCCGCGATGATCGCCTGGGCGGGGATCGAACGCTTCCGGGGTGGCGCCCGCGACGATATGGGCCTTGTGGCACGGCCACGCTGGCCGCTTGACACTACGGCCCCGGCCTTGATCGGGTCGGGCAAGAAAGGCGTAAAGGGATGATCGGCATCGTCGGGGCAGGTGCGTTTGGCACGGCGCTGGCCGTTGTTCTGGGCCGCGAAGGGCGCGAGGTGCGCCTCTGGGCGCGCGGGGCGGATGTTGCGCGCGAGATGCAGGCGACGCGCCGGAATGAGGCGCGTTTGCCTGGCATCGCTTTGCCGGCATCGGTGTTTGTAGCGGCGGATATAGCCGATCTGCGGCAGGCAGGGGCGGTATTGCTAAGCCTGCCGATGCAATCGCTTGGCGGATTTCTGGCCGAGGCGGGGCGCGGTTTGGTTGATCTGCCGATGATAGCTTGCTGCAAAGGTATTGATCTTGCAACACTTCGTGGCCCAACGGCGCTTTTGGCGAAGACGCATCCGGCATCGCTGGCCGCGATTCTGACCGGCCCCAGCTTTGCCGCCGACATAGCACGCGGTCTGCCCACTGCCCTGACGCTGGCTTGTGCGCACCCCGAAGGCGAAGTGTTGCAGCACCTGATTTCCACCCCGACACTGCGGCTTTACCGCACCACGGATGTGATCGGTGCTGAACTTGGTGGGGCACTGAAGAATGTTATTGCGATTGCGGCGGGGGTGGTGATCGGGGCGGGGCTTGGCGATTCCGCGCGGGCGGCGCTGATGACGCGCGGCTACGCCGAGATGCTGCGTCTGGGGCTTAGGCTGGGGGCGCGGCCCGAAACGATGGCCGGACTTTCGGGCTTTGGCGATCTGGTGCTGACCTGTACCTCGGTGCAATCGCGCAATTTTCGCTATGGGGTTGCTCTGGGTGCCGAGACGGGCTTTGATGCCACCCTGACCGTCGAGGGTGCCGCCACGGCCATTGCCATTGCCGATATGGCCGGGTCTCTGGGGCTTGACATGCCGATCACTGCGATGGTGGCCAGCCTGATCAACCGCAAAGTCACCCTTGCGCAGGCGGTTCAAAGCCTGCTTTCGCGCCCCCTGAAGCAGGAGTAAACCATGCGAATTGCCCTTATTTGCCGCGATAAACCCGGCGCCTTGCAGATCCGGCTTGATACCCGCGCCGCCCATCTGGCGCATATCGAAGCCAGTGGCAGCGTGGAAATGGCGGGGCCGTTTCTGAGCCCCGAAGGCGGCATGACGGGAAGCCTGATCATTCTGAATGTCGAGAGTCTGGCGGTTGCGCAAAACTGGGCCGACGCCGACCCTTATGCGCTTGCCGGGCTGTTCGAGAGCGTGGTGCTTTCGGAATGGAAGAAGGTGATTGGCTGATGGCGTATTGGTTGTTCAAATCGGAGCCCGACACCTGGAGTTGGGATGCGCAGGTTGCCAAAGGCGATATCGGCGAGGAGTGGCACGGCGTGCGGAACTATCAGGCGCGCAACAACATGCGGGCGATGGTGGTGGGTGACCTCGGGTTTTTCTATCACTCCAACATCGGCAAGGAAATGGTGGGCATTGTCGAGGTCTGCCAAACCTCGGCGCAAGACAGCACCACCGATGATCCGCGCTGGGATTGCGTGCATATCCGGGCGGTAAGGCCGCTGTTGCAGCCGGTAACACTTGAGGATTGCAAGGTTTTTCCCGGATTGGAAAAGATGGTGCTGATCAACAACTCGCGCCTTTCGGTGCAGCCGGTTTCGCCTGAGGAATGGCGGATCATCTGTGCGAGGGGGGGCGTTTCGCCCTGAATTTTTCTTCACGCCAGCGCCTTGATGGTGCATATTGGTGCGAAACAAGGGAGGGGTGCGATGGAGATCCTGAACGTTCTGGCGGCGGCTTTGGGGGCTTTTGCCTTTGGTGCGGTTTGGTACATGTCGATGTCGAAGGCATGGATCAAGGCGGCGGGTGTTGCCACGGATGCCAATGGCAGGCCGATGGGCAATGGAAGCGTTTTACCGTTTGTTATCGGTATCTTGGCGATGATCGTGGTGGCGGGGATGATGCGGCATATCTTTCAGATGGGCGGGATCGCGACGGCTGGCGGCGGGGTGATTGCCGGATTCGGGGTGGGGGCGTTTCTGATCACGCCCTGGGTGGCGATGAACTATGCTTTCGCGATGCGCAACGGTGCGTTGACGGTGATCGACGGCGTGAATGCGGTGGTGGGCTGTTCGATCATGGGATTGATATTGATGCTGTTTTGAGGCGGGAAATTAAAATGAGGGGCCCCGACCCCATCAGGGCCCCCCATCCACCCCACGTGCTCCCCTAAGCACCACACGTGTTCTGATAAAGGTCCCGGACATGATGCCCTATGAGATGACCATACGGTTTTTGGCATCACCTTACAACCGCCGAGCGCCAACAAATTGAAGCAAATCAACGGCCTTGACGCCCAACGCCCGCCTGTTGGCGGGCGTTGGGGGGCCGCGGTTTGCGGGGTTACTTGTAGACGGCTTCTTTGCCGAAGTGCTTGGTAAGCATGTAATAAATCACGGCGCGGAACTTGTTTCTGTCGGCGCGGCCGTAGGTGTCGATGGTGGCGTTGATGCCTTCCATCAGTTTGGGGCTGTCGGCGAGGCCGAGCTTTTTCATCAGAAAATTCTTCTTGACGGTTTCCAGTTCGGAGGCATCCGAGCCCGCCACCGTGGCGCTGTCGGCGTTATAGATCGCCGGGCCGCAGCCGATGGTCACCTTGGTCAGCAGTGCCATATCGGGCTTCATCTTGCATTTGTTCGTCAGATCATCGGCATATTTAGCGATCAGCTCATCTCTTTTGCTCATTCGGCATCTCCCGGTTCTTGCCCTGTCAGGTTGCATTTTGTGTTGGTTTGGTTGTGTAGGTTTGGCGGTGTTACCCTAGGCGAAAGCCTTGGCGGCTCAAAGGGAATTGTCGGGCGTTTTTCCCCCGGGCGCGGCTTGCCGCCGGGGGCTGCGTCGTATTCCGGGGCATGCAGCTTTCTATGCACAGCCTATGCATACGGCCCTGTTCGGCCCCGCCTGCCCCAAACGCCCGCCCCAGCCGCCCGCCCGCAATGGGGCGAGCGGCGGGACAGCACGGGATCAATAGCGGTAATGTTCCGATTTGAACGGGCCGTTGATGCTGACACCGATATAGTCGGCCTGTTCCTTTTTCAACTCGGTCAGGCGGACGCCGATCTTTTTCAGATGCAGGCGGGCGACTTTTTCATCCAGCGCCTTGGGCAGGATATAGACGCCGGGCTGATACTCGGCACCCTTGGTCCAAAGTTCGATCTGCGCCAGCACCTGATTGGTAAAGCTGGCCGACATCACGAAAGACGGATGGCCGGTGGCATTGCCAAGGTTCAGCAGGCGGCCTTCGGACAGCAGGATGATGCGGCTGCCCGAAGGCATCTCGATCATGTCCACCTGTTCCTTGATGTTGGTCCATTTGTGGTTGCGGAGCGCAGCCACCTGAATCTCGTTATCGAAGTGGCCGATGTTGCCGACGATCGCCATATCCTTCATGGCGCGGATATGCTCGATGCGGATCACGTCCTTGTTGCCGGTGGTGGTGATGAAGATATCGGCGGTGTCGACCACATCTTCGAGCAGCACCACTTCGAAGCCGTCCATCGCGGCTTGCAGGGCGCAGATCGGGTCCACCTCGGTGACCTTGACGCGGGCACCGGCCCCTTGCAACGAGGCCGCCGAGCCTTTGCCGACATCGCCGTAGCCCAGCACCACCGCAACCTTGCCTGCCATCATGGTATCGGTGGCGCGGCGGATGCCATCGACCAGCGATTCCTTGCAGCCGTATTTGTTGTCGAATTTGGATTTGGTGACGGAATCGTTCACGTTGATCGCCGGGAAGGGCAGTTGGCCCTTTTTGTGCAATTCGTAAAGCCGGTGCACGCCGGTGGTGGTTTCCTCGGAAACGCCCTTGATCGCGGCGCGCTGGGTGGTGAACCAGCCGGGGCTGGCCTTGAGGCGTTTCTTGATCTGGTTGAACAGGCAAACTTCTTCGTCGCTGGTGGGGACTTCGATGATATCCACCTCGCCCGCCTCGACCCGCGCGCCGATCAGCACGTACATGGTGGCATCGCCGCCATCATCAAGGATCATGTTGCAGGTGCCGCCTTCCCCGCCGAACTGGAATATCATGTCGGTATAGGTCCAGTAATCTTCCAGCGTTTCACCCTTGATGGCAAAAACTGGTGTGCCGGAGGCCGCGATTGCCGCCGCCGCGTGATCCTGGGTGGAGAAGATGTTGCAAGAGGCCCACCGCACATCGGCACCCAAAGCCACCAGGGTTTCGATCAGCGCGGCGGTCTGGATCGTCATGTGCAGGCTGCCCGCGATCCTTGCGCCCTTCAGCGGTTTGGCTGCGCCAAACTCTTCGCGCAGCGCCATCAGCCCCGGCATTTCGGTTTCGGCGATGGTGAGTTCCTTGCGACCGAAATCGGCCAGCGCGATGTCTTTGACGATATAATCCTTCGGCATGCGCCGCTCTCCTTGACCCTGTGATTGCGGGGCAGATAGCATTGTTGCGCGTTCTCGACAACCGCATGCTGAGCTGGATAGTCTGCGGGCAAAGGGGAGGGCCGGATGAAGCAACCACGCGCCTGGCAAAGGATGCTTTCGGGCCGCAGGCTGGACCTGCTGGACCCGACACCGTTGGATATCGAGATCGAGGATATCGCGCATGGGCTGGCGTTCGTGGCGCGGTGGAACGGGCAGACGCTCGGCGACTGGCCCTATTCGGTGGCGGAGCATTCGTTGCTGGTGGAGCAGATTTTCGCCCACCAATCAGAGCAGCCCGCGAAGTGGCGGCTGGCGGCGCTGTTGCATGATGCGCCGGAATATGTGATCGGCGATATGATCAGCCCGGTGAAAGCGGCGGTGGGGCCGGGCTACGGCGAGTTGGACCTGCGGCTGACGGCGGCGGTGCATTTGCGCTTTGGCCTGCCTGCGGTGATCCCCGCGCCGATCAAGAAAGCAATCAAATCGGCGGACAGGATCTCGGCCTGGTTGGAGGCGGTGCAGATTGCCGGTTTCAGTGAGGCGGAGGCCGACAAGTTTTTCGGCCGCCCGGCAACGGCGCTGTTGCGCGGGCTTGAGATACGGTTGCGACCGCCCGCAGTGGTGCGGGCGGCGTTCGTGCAGCGGCATGGGGAATTGCTGGCGGCGTTTATCGCCTGAAACCGGCGGTAGTGCTGCGGTTTCAGAAGCTCAGATCGCCAGATCGGCGGGCGATTTGCCGGCGGCCATTGCGGCGGCGAACCAGCGCGGTTTGCGGCCACGGCCCGACCAGGTATCGGAGTGGTTGGCGGGATTGGCGAATTTTGCCGTCGCGGGCGCGCGTTTGCGCACGGTCGGGGCACCTGTCAGTTCGGCCAGAGAAAAGCCCAATTCGCGGGCGCGCTCATCCAGTGCGGCAATCGCATCTTTCTTTCTGCGATCTTCAAACGAGCCAATCGCTTTGGTTACCTGAGATTGAAGTTCCCGCAACTCTTTAAGCGACATGTCGTTCAGATTAATGCTCATAAGCGTGTCCTTTTTCCTGCTTGCCATATCGGCTTAAACTCAATCGTTCAAATTGACAAGGGTTGCGATTTACTTTGGGCCGCGCTTTGCTAAAATCCGCTGAAGGGTGCGGCGGTGCATCGACAGGCGGCGTGCGGTTTCGGAAACATTGCGGTCGCACATCTCGTAGACGCGCTGGATATGTTCCCAGCGCACGCGGTCGGCCGACATCGGATTGTCGGGGGGTTGCGGCAGGGCATCGGCGCGCGACAGCAGGGCGTTCATCACCTCGTTGGCGTCGGCGGGTTTGGAAAGATAATCGATCGCGCCGATCTTGACCGCCGCCACCGCCGTGGCGATCGCACCGTAGCCGGTTAAAACCACGATCCGGCAATCGGGGCGGCGGTCGCGCAGCACCTCGACCACATCAAGGCCGTTGCCGTCTTCAAGCCGCAGGTCGATCACCGCATAGGCGGGGGCGCGGGTCAGTGCGACCGCCCGGCCTGCCGCCACGCTGGACGCCGTTTCAGGGGCAAAGCCGCGTTTTTCCATGGCTTTCGCCAGTCGCTTGACGAACACCTCGTCATCGTCCACCAGCAGGATGCTTCTGTCCTGCCCCAGATCGGCACCAATATCTTCCGTCATGTCCGCCCCTCACTTCGTCCGTTCGACAGTGTGAACCTATGCCGCCACACCCATAGGTCAAATCGCGGCCATTGTCCCCGGCTGATCCGGAACCGGTTCAGCTTAGAAAGCAGCCGACGCGCGCGGCCATCTGATCGGCAGTCTCGTCACGGGTGAAGAAATCGACAAAACCGCGCCCCGGCACCACCAGATAGGTGAAGGTGGTGTGATCCATCAGATAATAGGCGCCGCCATCATCCTGCTTTTTGTAGTAGGTTTTATAGGCGGCCGAGGCGGCCCTGATCTGATCGGCGCTGCCAGTCAGGCCGATCATGCGGGGGTGCAGGTTGTCGGTATAATCGGCCAGCACGGCGGGGGTATCGCGTTCGGGGTCGATGGTGATGAAGAGCGGGGTCACCTCGAAACCTTTTTCCTCCAGGATATCCACCGCATCGGCATTGCGGGCATTATCGAGGGGGCAGACATCGGGGCAGAAGGTATAGCCGAAATACACCAGCGACGGTTTGGTGATCACCTGCTGATCGGTCACGCTGGCGCCGGTTTCATCGACCAGCGTGAAGGGCCCGCCGATATCACCGCCCGCCACGGCACCGCTGCGGCAATCGGCGTAGAGATCGCTGGCGCGGCTGCTGATCACCGCCTGCACCGTGTAGCCAAGCAGGGCCGCAACCGCCACCGACGCCAAACCTGCGTAGATCTTTGTCATGCCCCGCCCCCGCGCTATGTTTGCCATTGATCCGCCAATCCGGCAGCTTTATCAATTGCAAACCCGCAGCGCGAGGCAGGATAGTCATGCACAGCCTTGGGGCCCCCGCCAGTTTCCGCCCGGAGCGCAGCGATTGGCTGCGGCTGCGCACGTTGATCCTGATCCGCTGGATGGCGATTGCGGGGCAGCTTGCGGCGATCACCGTAGGCGAGCAGGGGTTTGGCCTGCAACTGCCGCTTGGGCTTTGCTACATGGCGGTTGGCGCGGCGATCATTGCCAATCTTGTGGCGATTTACATGTTTCCGCAGAACAAGCGGCTGGCGGAATCCGAGGCGCTGTTGATCTTGTTGTTCGATCTGAGCCAGCTTTCGTTTCTGCTGTATCTGACCGGCGGGCTGACAAACCCCTTCGCGCTGTTGATCCTGGCGCCGGTGCTGGTTTCGGCCAGCGCGCTGGAACTGCGTTCGACCGTGGCGCTGGGGGCGGCGTCGATCCTGCTGATCACGCTGACCACGCTGTTCAATCTGCCGCTGCGGCAGGCCGATGGCACCATCCTGCGGCTGCCGATGTTGTTCGAGTTCGGCTTCTGGCTTTCCATCGTGATCGGGATCGCTTTTCTGGGGCTTTATGCGCGGCGGATCGCCACCGAGATGCATTCGATGTCGGATGCGCTGCTGGCCACGCAGATGGCGCTGGCGCGCGAGCAGAAGCTGACCGATCTGGGGGGCGTGGTGGCGGCGGCGGCGCATGAGATGGGCACGCCTTTGGCCACCATCAAGCTGGTCAGCACCGAGTTGATCGACGAGTTGGCGGCATATCCGGCGTTACAGGAGGATGCCCGGCTGATCCTCGATCAGGCCAACCGGTGCCGCGATATCCTGCGCGGCATGGGCAAGGCGGGCAAGGACGATCTGCATCTGCATCGGGCGCCGATCGGGGCGGTGTTGCGCGAGGCGGCCGAGCCGCATGGCATGCGCGGCAAAGTGCTTGTGTTTACCCTGAACCAGCAAAGCGAAGCGGTGGCGGACATGAAGCAGCCGCAGGTGCTGCGGCGGCCCGAATTGATCCACGGCTTGCGCAATCTGGTGCAGAACGCGGTGGATTTTGCCCGCACCACCGTCTGGATTGATGCCGAATGGACCGATAGCAGCATCAGCATCCGCATTGTCGATGACGGGGCGGGGTTTCCGGCACAGGTGATTGGCCGGATTGGCGATCCGTTTGTGCGCGCGCGCAGCCTGGATCAGGAATTGCAGGTGCGCCCGGGGTATGAGGGGATGGGCCTTGGCCTGTTCATCGCCAAGACCCTGCTGGAACGGACGGGGGCGGAGTTATCCTTTGCCAACGCCGCCGATCCGTATCTCGCCGCCAAAGAACGGCCCGAGCGCTGCGGTGCGATTGTGGAAGTGGTGTGGCCGGCGGCAATTCTGCGCGCCCCGGCATCGGCAGGCCTGGGGAAGAATGCCCGGTTCGAGTGAAACTCTACCTGCGGCAGAAAAGAAAATACGATTTACCATAAAGTTAACCTTAGAATTAATTTGTCATTAACAATCTCTTCTTTAAGTTGATCTACAAGGGAGCGTTGCCCTTGGGAGGGATCATGTCGGTGGATTGGACGCTCGCGCTGGCTTTGGTGGCGGTGGCCTGCTTTGCGGCGGGGGCCGGGTTGCTGACGGTTTATGCGGTTTCGGTGCGGGCGGTGCCGCAGCAGCCCAGCATTTTTGCGGAAAACAGTCTTGGGGCGGTGTTCTTGTATGACGCAGATGTACTGGTTGACAGCACGCCGGGGGCGCGGGCGCTGCTGGCGTCCAGTCAGGTGCGGGGGGGGCCGTGGCTGCGCCTGCTGGCCTATCTGGCAGCGTATTTTCCCGATATCGAGGCGCAGATGCTGCGGCTGCCCGCCGAGGGGACGATCACGCTGGTTTCCGCATCGGCGGCGGGGGATCCGATTTTCGTGCAGGTTGAACTGCGGGGCGGCTTGACGCGGATCGCGGTGACCGAGGCCGGGCTTGGCACCAATGGCGGTGCTTCGGACCCGATGGCGCAGCGGGCGATGCAGGACGAGTTGGAAAAGCTGCGCGAGACAATCTCGCGCGCGCCGATCCTTGCATGGCGCGAGAACAACATGAACGAGGTGATCTGGGCCAATGCGGGGTATCTGGCGCGCGCCGGGGCGATGCTTGGCACGGGGCAGGATCTGAGCTGGCCGTTGCCACGGCTGTTTGGCCGCACCGCCTCGCTTCAGGGGATATCGGGGCAGCGGCAAAGCATCATCTCGCCCGGCCAGCCGGTGGCGTGGTTTGATCTGATCAGCGCGGTGGAGGGGGAAGGGCGGCTGTTGTTCGCGATGCCGGCCGATGCGGCGGTGCAGGCGGAAACCGCGCTGCGCGATTTCATGCAGACGCTGACCAAGACCTTTGCGCAACTGCCGATCGGGCTTGCGATCTTTGATCAGCAGCGCCAGTTGCAGTTGTTCAACCCGGCGCTGTTGGATTTGACGGGGTTGCCGGTGGATTTCCTGTCGCTGCGCCCGTCGCTGCTGTCGGTGTTGGATGCGATGCGTGACCGCAACATGATCCCCGAGCCGAAGGATTACCGGGGCTGGCGGCGGCAGTTGGTTGAGATGGAAAAGGCGGCGGCATCAGGGCTTTACGAAGAAACCTGGAACCTGCCTGACGGGCAGACCTACCGGGTGGTCGGGCGGCCGCACCCGAATGGGGCGCTGGCGCTGATGATCGAGGATATCTCGAACGAGATGCTGCGCACGCGGCGGTACCGGGCCGATCTGGAACTGGGGCAGGCGGTGGTGGACGAGATCGAAGAGGCCATCGCGGTGTTCACCCAGGCCGGGCAGATGGTGATGTCGAATGCCGCCTATGCGCGGATGTGGAGCCATGATCCGGCGGCGACACTGGAGGAAAGCACGGTCAAGACGCTGTCCACCCATTGGCGGGCGCAATCGGCGCCGAGTGCGGTCTGGGCCGAGATCGAGGATTTCGTGGCCACGGTGGGCGACAGGCAACCCTGGCGGGCCGAGGCGCGGCTGCTGGATGGCCGGTTGATCGCCTGCCGGTTTGTGCCGCTTGCCGGTGGCTCGACCATGGCGCTGTTCCGGCATGCCGCCCCCACCGAGGCGGGCCAGCCCCGGCTTGCCGACAGTTCCGAACGCCGCAGCGCCTGAGGCTGCAGCGCTTGAGGCCCCAGCGCCTGAAGCGGGGCGCCTGAAGCGGGGCGCAGATGCCGTCTTGCAGCGGCGGTGTGGCTTTGGGTAGAAAGGGCGATGTCCGAGCCCGTGTTCAGCCTGTATTTGCCGGATGAGGCGGCCACCGCAAGGCTTGGCGCGTGGTTTGCGCCGCATCTGGTGGCGGGGGATTGCCTGCTGCTTGCGGGCCAGATCGGGGCGGGCAAAAGCCATTTCGCGCGCGCGCTGATCCGGGCGCGGCTGGGCCGGATGGAGGATGTGCCATCGCCGACCTTTACTTTGGTGCAGACTTATGCGGCTGATGTCGAGATCTGGCATGCCGATCTTTACCGCCTGTCAGGGCCGCGCGAGGTGCAGGAACTGGGGCTTGACGAGGCGTTCGCGGCGGCGATCTGTGTGGTGGAATGGCCGGACCGGCTGGGCACCCTTGCGCCGGACGCTGCGGTGCGGATCGCGTTTTCGCTGCAAGGCGAGGGGCGGCTGGCCGAGATTGCCTGCACCGCGCATCCGGCGCTGGCGCGGGCGTTGCGGCAGGACTGGACAGCCGATGGGTGAGCGCGCGGACCTTGCCACCGGATTTCTGGAGCGCGCGGGTTGGGCTGCGGCGGCGCGGGTTTTTCTGGCGGGGGATGCGTCGGACCGCAGCTATGAAAGGGTGACGCTGCACGGTGCCAGCGCGGTTCTGATGGATGCGCCGCCCGGCAAGGGCGATGATCCGGCGGCGTTCGTGGCGATGGCGGTGCATCTTGCAGCTTTGGGGCTTTCACCGCCCCGGGTGATGGCGCAAGATCTGGTGCAGGGGTTCTTGCTGCTGGAAGACCTTGGCGATGCCTTGTTTGCGCGGCTGCTGGCCGCCGATGCGGCGCTTGAACGGCCGCTTTATCTGGCCGCCACCGGGGTGCTGTTGCATCTTCAGGCCCATCCGGCGCCGGCCGGTTTGCCCGATCTGGCGGCGGGGGACTGGGCCGGGGCGGCTGATCTTGCCCTCGACTGGTACCGCTTTGCCATCACCGGCGACCGGATGGACACGGCGGATTTTCGCGCTGCCATGGCCGGCCTGATCGAGGCCCATGCCAATGGCCCGCGCGTGATGATCCTGCGCGATTACCATGCCGAAAACCTGCTGTGGCTGCCCGGGCGCGCGGGCCTTGCGCGGGTTGGGCTGCTGGACTTTCAACTCGCGCAGATGGGGCAGCCGGGGTATGATCTGGTATCGCTGCTGCAAGATGCGCGCCGCGATGTGGCGCCCGAAACCGAGGCGGCGATGATCCGGCATTTTGCCGCCGGTATCGGGGCGACGGAGGCGGGTTTTGCGCCCGGCTATGCCGTGCTGGGGGCGCAGCGGGCCTTGCGGATATTGGGAATTTTCGCGCGGCTTTGCCTTGTGGCGGGCAAACCCGGCTATATCGGCCTGATGCCGCGGGTCTGGCGGCAGTTGCAGCAGAACCTGGCGCATCCGGCGTTGCGCCCGCTTGGCACGCTTTTGGCCACGCGGCTGCCGCCGCCCAGCCCGGCAAACCTTGAGCGGATAGGTGCGCAATGCGGCCATTACCGCTGATGCTGTTTGCGGCGGGGTTCGGCAGCCGGATGGGGCCGCTGACCGCCGACCGCCCGAAACCGTTGATCAAGGTGGCGGGGAAAGCGTTGATCGACCATGCCATCGGCGTGGCGGATGCGGCGGGGATCACCAGGCGGGTGATGAACCTGCATTACCGTGGCGCGCAACTGGCGGCGCATGTGGCGGGGCGCAATATCGGCCTTGCGTGGGAGCGGGGGCAGATTCTGGAAACCGGCGGCGGGTTGCGCGCGGCCTTGCCGCAGTTGGGGGCGGGGCCGGTTCTGGTGTTGAACACCGATGCGGTGTGGACCGGCGAGAACCCGCTGCGCCAGTTGCTTGCGGCGTGGGACGCGCGCGAGATGGAGGCGTTGCTGCTGTTGCTGCCTGCGGCCGATGCCACCGGCCACGCGGGGCCAGGCGATTTTCTGCGTGCGGCTGACGGGCGGCTGATGCGGGCTGCGGGGGCTGCGGGCGATGTCTATCTGGGGGCGCAGATCATTTGCACCGACGGGCTGGCGGCCATCGCCGAGCCTGCGTTTTCGCTGAACCGGGTGTGGGATCAGATGATCGCCCGGGGCCGGGCGTTTGGGCTTGTTCACCGGGGCGGCTGGTGTGATGTTGGCAGCCCGGGCGGCATCACGCTGGCCGAGGCTTTGCTGGCAAAGGCTGCCGATGCGCCTTGACTCCGTGCTTTACGCGCTGCCGCCGGGCGCTGACTTTCCGGCCGAACTGGTGGCGGGGCTGCGGGCGCGGATGCAAGGCGCGCCGCCGCAAGCCATGGCGCAGGTTCAGTTATATGTGAACACCGCGCGGATGCGCCGCCGCATCACCGATCTTCTGACAGCCGAAGGTGCGGGCATTTTGCCGCGCATCCGGCTGGTGACGGAATTGGCCGATGTGGTGGGTTTGCCCGCCGCCATCCCACCGTTGCGCCGCAGGTTGGAACTGGCGCAGGCGGTGGCGCGGCTGCTGGATGCGCAGCCCGACCTCGCGCCGCGTGCCGCCCTTTACGATCTGGCCGACAGCCTTGCGACGTTGATGGACGAGATGCAGGGCGAGGGGGTGCCGCCTGCGGTGATCGCGGCGCTTGATGTGGCCAACCACTCGCGCCACTGGGCGCGGACGCAGGAATTTCTGGCAATTCTGGCACCGTATTTTGGCGATACCACCGCGCCCGATACCGAGGCACGGCAGCATCTTGCGCTTGGTTTGTTGCGCGAAAAATGGCAAGCGGCGCCGCCCGAATACCCGGTGCTGATCGCCGGATCGACCGGATCGCGCGGCACCACCGCCGGGCTGATGCAGTTGGTGGCGGGTTTACCGCGCGGGGCGATCATCCTGCCGGGCTATGATGCCGGGACACCCTGGCCGGCGCTTGCAGATGCGATTACGTCAGAGGATCATCCGCAGTTCCGGTTTTACCGGCTGATGACGGCGCTTGGGCTGGGGCCAGATGCGGTGATGCCCTGGACGGATGCGCAGCCGCCAGACCCTGCGCGCAACCGGCTGATCTCGTTGTCGTTGCGCCCGGCACCGGTGACTGATCAATGGCTTGCGCTTGGTCCGGGGTTGCCCGATCTGCTGATGGCGACGCAAGACCTGACGCTGATCGAGGCGGCGACACCGCGCGAGGAGGCGCTGGCGATCGCACTGGTGCTGCGCGAGGCGGCGGAGGCCGGCACCACAGCGGCGCTGATCACGCCTGACCGGTCGCTGACGCGGCAGGTGGCGGCGGCGCTGGACCGGTGGCAGATTTTGCCGGACGATTCGGCGGGCAAGCCGTTGGCGCTTTCGCCGCCGGGCCGGTTCTTGCGGCATGTGGCGGCGGTTTTCGGGCAAAAGCTGACGTCGGATCAGGTGTTGGTGCTGCTCAAGCATCCGTTGACCTGTTCGGGCGGGCATCGTGGCACGCATCTGCGGTTTACCCGCGATCTGGAGTTGCAGCTGCGCCGCTATGGCCCGGCCTTTCCGACGGCGGCGGGGCTGGCGGAATGGTCGGCGGCGCGGAGTGAGGCGGCCTTGCCGGAGTGGGTGGGGTGGCTGGGCGCGGTGCTGTTCGGGTTGGAAAGCGGTGGGCCGCTGCCATTGGCCCGGCATGTGACGCGGCACCGGGCCTTGGCGGAGGCACTGGCGCGGGGGCCGTTGGATGGGGGGCAAGTGGATGGGGGCCCGTTGGCCGGGGGCACGGGCACGCTTTGGGATAAGGAGGCCGGGATCGCGGCGCTGGCACTGATGCAGGGGCTTGGCGACGAGGCGGGGTATGGGGGCGTGTTTACCGCCTTTGAGTACCGCGATCTGCTGGACGCGCTGCTGGCGCGGGGCGAGGTGCGCGAGGCGGTGCAATCGCATCCGAACATCATGATCTGGGGCACGCTGGAGGCGCGGGTGCAGGGGGCCGATCTGGTTATTCTGGGTGGGTTGAACGATGGGGTGTGGCCAAGGTTGCCCGCGCCCGATGCCTGGTTGAACCGGCAGATGCGCAAGGAGGCGGGGTTGTTGCTGCCCGAGCGGCAGATCGGGCTTTCGGCGCATGATTACCAGCAGGCGGTTGCAGCACCACGGGTGATCATCAGCCGGGCGCTGCGCGATGCCGAGGCGGAAACGGTGCCGTCGCGGTGGCTGAACCGGCTGACCAATCTGATGCGCGGGTTGCCGGGATTGGCGGGCGATGCGGCGCTGGTCGCGATGCGGGCGCGGGGGGATGGGTGGCTGGCGCATGCGGCAGCCCTTGAGGCGCCGACGCTGGCGATGCGTGGCGATCCAGGTTTGCAGGCGGTGCGGCGGCCGCAGCCGAGGCCGCCGCTGGCGGTGCGGCCGAAAAGCCTGTCGCTGACCAATATCGCCCGGCTGATCCGCGATCCTTATGCGATTTATGCCCGCCATATCCTGCGGCTTTATCCGTTGGCACCGTTGCGCGCCGAGCCTGATCCGCGCGACCGGGGGACCATCTTTCACGATATTCTGGAACGCTTTGTGCGCGAGCGGCCGGGGGCGGAAAGCCTTGAGCAGGCGCGGCGGCGGTTGTTGGCAACGGCGGCGTTCGTGCTGGCGAAAGACACGCCGTTTCCGGCCGCCCGCGCGCTGTGGCTGGCGCGGCTTGAACGGGCGGCGGGGCATTTTCTGGCGCAGGATGCGCGGCACGGCGGCACGGCGCTGGCGGTGGAAACCAAAGGCTCGATCCGGCTTGAGCCGCTTGAGTTCACCTTGTTCGGCACACCCGACCGGATCGACAGGCTGGCGGATGGCCGGTTGCAACTGATTGATTACAAGACCGGTAGCCCGCCAAGCAAGGCACAGCAGGAGGCCTATGAAAAGCAGTTGCTGCTGGCGGCGGCGATGGCCGAGCGCGGCGGTTTTGCCGAACTTGGGCCGTCGGAGGTGGCGCTGATCAGCTATATCGGGCTGGGGGCGGGGGCGAAGCTGGAGGAAACCGTGATCACGGATGCGGTCACTGAAAAGGTTTGGGCGGGGCTGATCACCCTGATCACCCGCTATGGCCGTCATGAAACCGGCTACACCGCACGACGGGCGGTGTTTGAAGACCGTTTTGCCGGTGATTATGATCATCTCGCGCGTTATGGCGAGTGGCAGATGTCGGACAGGGCAGCTCCCGAAGATGTGGGCGAGGCGGAATGATGCGCGACGCGGCCTCGACACGGCAGGTGGAAGCCTCGGACCCCGGTGTTACCACCTGGCTTTCGGCCAATGCCGGATCGGGCAAGACCCGCGTGCTGACCGATCGGGTGGCGCGGTTGCTGTTGGCGGGAGTGCAGCCGCAGCATATTCTGTGCCTGACCTATACCAAGGCCGCCGCCACCGAGATGCAGAACCGGCTGTTCCGGCTGTTGGGCGAATGGGCGATGAAACCGGATGCGGCGCTGCACGCGGCCTTGCGGGAACTGGGCACGGAAACCGCGCATGCCCCCGAAACGCTGGCCCCCGAAACGCTGGCGGCAGCACGGCGGCTGTTTGCCCGCGCCATCGAGGCACCGGGCGGCCTGCGCATTCAGACCATCCACAGTTTCTGTGCCACGCTGCTGCGGCGGTTTCCCTTGGAATCAGGGGTTTCGCCGCAGTTTACCGAGTTGGATGACCGCGCCGCCCGCCTGTTGCGCGCCGGGATACTGGAAGAGTTGGCCGACGGTCTGGCACCCGAGGCGGTGGCCGCCGCCGCGCGCGCCTATACCGGCGACGAGTTTACCAGGGTGATGGAGCAGGTGGCCGCGCGGCGGGGAAACTTTGCCCCGGCGCTGACCGAGCCGGAAATCCGCGCCTTGTTCCACGTGCCCGACGACGAGACGGCGGCCGGAATTGTGGGCGATGTGTTTTTGGGGGGTGAGGCCGGATGGCTTGGCGATCTGGGCGATGCCATGCTGGCAGGTTCCCCCACCGACCTGAAAATGGCCGCACAGCTTGCGGCGATGCCGCTTGCCACCCCCGATCTGGCCACGGTGGCGGCGCTTGAAAATCTGCTGCTGACAGGCGCGGGTGCCAAGGCGCCATATGCGGCGAAGGTTGGCAGCATTCCCACCAAAGACACCCGGGCCGCCGTGCCACATCTGATGCGGCATCTGGAGGCGCTGATGCTGCGCGTCGAGGCCGCCCGGCCCCGGCGGTTGGCGTTGCAGGCGGCCGGGAAAACCCAGGCCCTGCACCAGTTCGCGCAGGCCTTTCTGCCGGTTTACGCCGCCCGCAAGGCCGCGCGCGGCTGGCTTGATTTCGATGATCTGATCGCCCGCGCCAAGGCTTTGCTGACCGACCGGAGCGTCGCGGCCTGGGTGCTGTACCGGCTTGACGGCGGTATTGACCATATTCTGGTGGACGAGGCGCAGGACACCAGCCCCGATCAATGGCGCATCATCGAGTTGTTGACATCGGAGTTCACCGCCGGGTTTGGCACCCGGCAGGGCGGGCGCACCCTGTTTGTGGTGGGCGACAAAAAGCAATCTATCTATTCGTTTCAGGGCGCGGATATCGCGGCGTTCGATGAAAAGCACGCGACTTTCCGCACCCGATTTCACGGTGCCGATCTGGAGTTTCAAAGCCGGGCGCTGGAGCATTCGTTCCGTTCGGCGCCGGCGATCCTGCAACTGGTTGACACCGCCTTTGCCCGGCATTTTCCCGATGCCTTGGGCGATCTGTTACAGCATATCGCGTTCAAGGATCAGTTGCCGGGCCGGGTTGATCTATGGCAGATGATCGAGCCGGTGCGGCCGCAAAAGGATGAAAACTGGGAAGACCCGGTTGATCTGATTGCCGAAACCCATCATGCAGCGCAGCTTGCCCGGCAAATTGCGTCCGAGATCAAGGGCATACTGGACAGCGGCACCCGGATTCCCAGTGACGCAGGCCCGCGCGCGGTGCATGCGGGGGATTTTCTGATCCTGGTGCAAAGCCGGTCGCCGTTGTTTGCCGAGATTATCCGGGCGTGCAAAAAGCTGGGCTTGCCGATTGCCGGGGCAGACCGGCTTAAACTTGGGGCGGAATTGGCGGTGAAGGATCTGGCGGCGTTGCTGTCATTTCTGGCGACGCCTGAGGATGATCTGTCGCTGGCGGCACTGCTGCGCTCGCCGCTGTGCGGGTGGAGCGAGGCGGAGGTGTTCGCGCTGGCCCAGCCGCGCCAAGGCTATCTGTGGGAGGCGCTGCGCGCGCATCCGGGGCGGCCCGAGACCACCTTGATGCTGCAAGACCTGCGCAACAGCGCCGATTTTCTGCGCCCGTTCGATCTGGTTGAACGGGTGCTGACGCGCCATGATGGCCGCCGCCGCCTGCTGACCCGGCTTGGCCCCGAGGCCGAGGACGGGATTGACGCGTTCCTGTCGCAGGCGCTGGCCTATGAGCGGTTGGAGGTGCCCAGCCTGACCGGCTTTCTGATCTGGCTGGAAACCGATGATATTACCGTGAAACGTCAGATGGATAGCGAGGGCGCACGGATCAGGGTGATGACGGTGCATGGCGCCAAGGGGCTGGAGGCGCCGATTGTCATCCTGCCCGATACCGCCGACCGCAAGCCGCGTGATCATGACGAGATCTATGTTTTGCCGCATGGCGCGCCGGTGTGGAAGGTGAATGCCGAGGACAGCCCGCCGCAGATTGCGCGGGTACGCACCGAGCGCAAGCGGCGGGACGATAACGAAAGCATCCGGCTGTTGTATGTGGCGCTGACGCGGGCGCGGTGCTGGCTGATCGTGGCGGGGGCGGGCGAGGCCAGGACCGAGCGGAAGGCCGGCAATCTGATGGTTGCGAAAGAGCGGATCGAGTGGTGCTGGTATCGCCAGATCGAGGCCGGGATGGCGCAGTTGCCGGGTGTGGTGACGCTGGCAGGGCGGCGGCGGTTTGCAACCGGGGACTGGCCCGCCGATGTGTTTGCGGTGCCGTCTGCCGCCATGCTGCCGCCAGAACTGCCGGGTTGGCTGCCGGTCTGGGCCAGCACCCTTGCCCCGGCACCGCTGCGGCCCCGGCAGGCGCTGTTGCCCTCGGATCTGGGGGGGGCGAAGGCGTTGGCGGGGGAAGATGAGGGCGCGGTATCGCAGGACGAGGCGCTGGCGCGGGGGACGGCGTTGCACCGGTTGCTGGAGCATCTGGCCGGGGTGCCGCGCGCGGAGTGGGCGGCGCTTGCGGCCCGGCTGATCCCCGGGCGGCAGGATGCGGATGATCTGCTGGCCGAGGCAAGTGCGGTGCTGGGTGCCGCAGACCTTGCGGATATCTTCGCGCCGGGCAGTCTGGCGGAAGTGCCGTTTGCCGCCGATCTGCACGGCCAGCGCCTGACGGGCAGCATCGACCGGCTGATCATCACGCCAGAATGCGTGACCGCGATTGATTTCAAATCCAACCGGGTGATTCCCCCGGATGCGGCGCAAATCCCGGAAGGGTTGCTGCGCCAGATGGGGGCCTATGCGCATGGGCTGGGGCAGATTTTCCCCGATCACCGCATCGAGACCGCGATTTTATGGACAAGGACCGCGCAATTGATGCGGCTTGATCCCGATATCGTGAGGGCGGCGCTGTTGCGCACCGCTATCCCTTGACGCGGACACCCGCAATCCATACCTTCCCATCCCAACCCTTTCCCTCAGGAGAACCGCCATGGGTTTGAACACCATCGCCGTGACCGACGCCACCTTCGATGCCGAGGTTCGCAAATCCGCTATCCCCGTCGTCGTGGATTTCTGGGCCGAATGGTGTGGCCCATGCCGCCAGATCGGCCCGGCGCTTGAAGAGCTTGCGGCCGAATATGGCGGCCGGGTCAAGATCGTGAAGGTCAATGTGGACGAGAACCCGGAAAGCCCGGCGATGCTGGGGGTGCGGGGTATTCCGTCTCTGTTCCTGTTCAAGAACGGGGAAGTCGTGTCGAACAAGGTTGGCGCGGCACCGAAAGCGGCGCTGGCCAGCTGGATCAACGCCGAGATCTGAACCTGTGCGGGGTGCCTTCAGGGGTGCCCCGTTTCACATCGGCCAGCCGTGCTCGCGGAACCGTGCTCTGATACGCTCGTTGGCTTTGGCGTCCCAATAGGTTATCGCCTGCTGTTTGAAAAACCAGTGCAGGTAGCCTGCGTAGGGGGCTTTGGTTTTGGCCTGCGCAAAGGCGGCCGCAACGCCTTTTTCCACCACCGAACCTGCCATGTGGTGGAAATCAATCCGCGCGAACAGCACGGCGGGTTTGTCGGCGAAACCGCCGATCAGGGCCATGCCGGAGTTTTGCGCCACCACGTAATCGCAGCCTGCCAGCAAGGTTTTCGAGGGCAGATCCGACAGTTCAAAGCGCGGCCCGAAATCGTGCAGGGCGGCGCGTTCCTGGGGCGAGTAGACCTCGTTCGGATGCAGGGTGGCGATGATCCGGCGCTGCGGATCGGCTTTCAGGGTGGCCGCGATCATGGCAAGCGGGCTCATCGCCTGAAAATGGCGTTTGATATCCAGCTTGCCCTGCAACGGCATGAACACATAGCCGCCTTGGTTAATCCGGAGCCCTTTGAACACGATGTCGCGCCAGCGGTTCTGAAAGTTTTGCGCGTGGTTCGATATCCGGGTGGCGTCATAGGACAGGCGGGCGACCTGCCAATCCCAGCGGTCGTTGGTGGCCTCGATCCGCCAGAAGGGATTGAGGTAAACCCTGCGCAGGCATAGACAAAACGGCACTTCTACGGGTTGATTGAACACCAGATGATAGCCGTCGCCGCCAACCGGGCGCTCCGGCGGCTGCAGGGCGACGGACCATCCCGCAGCCTGAACCGCGCCCACCAGACGGGTCAGAATCCCGTCGGTCCCCGCCGCGATTTCGCGCTGCTGGGCGTCGTTCAAATAAAAGTGCAACTCGCGCTTTGGTTCCATTTCAGCACCTTAGGCGAATTTTGCCGCCTTCGCCAAGCGGTGCGGCGGATAATTCCGCTTTCTGGTTTGCGCGGTTTCGGGCATCGTCGCGGAAAACCGGAGGGCTTATGCCAAGTGACTTTACAACCATCGCCGGGCGTGCGCCGCGGCTTGCCGTTCTGATTGATGCGGACAACGTTCGCGCTGTTAACGCCGAGGCTATTCTGAACGAGATTGCCTCGTTCGGTGATCCCAGTTTGCGCCGGGTTTATGGCGACTGGTCCAGTCAGGCGCTGACGCAGTGGAAAGAGCAGGCGCGCAATCTGGGGCTGGTGATGCATCAGCAATCGGCCAATACCAAGGGTAAGAATGCGTCCGACATCGGGCTGGTGATCGACGCCATGGATATCCTGCATGCGGGCAAGGTGGACGGGTTTGTGCTGGTATCTTCGGACAGTGATTTCACCCGGCTGGCCAGCCGCATCCGCGAGGACGGGTTGCAGGTGATTGGCATCGGCGAGGCCAAGACCCCGGAATCATTGCGGAAAGTCTGCAACCGCTTTGTG
>JANNAV010000328.1:0-4360 GCA_031384695.1 Paracoccaceae bacterium | reverse complement strand
ATCCGGGGGCAGTTTGCCTATTGGGACGATATCGCGGTGGTGCATGACGGGGTGCGCACGGTTTCGGGCGGGCATGGCTTTGCCGGCATCGGGCGGCGGGCGATGCTGATCATCCTGCAGGCGCGGGCGCGGGAATTGGGCGTTGATCTACGGTTTGAAACCGAGTTCAAAACGGCGGAGGAATACCGCGCCGATTATGATCTGGTGGTGGCGACGGATGGCATAAATTCTCAGGTCCGGCGCGAATATGCCGAGGTGTTCAAGCCCGACATCGATATGCGGCGCTGTAAATTCGTCTGGCTGGGCACGCATGCGAAGTTTGACGACGCCTTTACCTTCATTTTCGAGAAAACCGTGCATGGCTGGGTTTGGGCGCATGTGTATCAGTTTGATGCTGATACCGCGACCTTCATCGTGGAGTGCCTGCCGGAAACCTGGGATCGCTGGGGGTTCGAGGCGATGTCGAAAGAAGAGACGGTTGCCACCTGCGAGGCGATTTTTGCGGCGCATCTGGGCGGACATGATCTGATGTCGAATGCGGCGCATTTGCGCGGCTCGGCGGTTTGGATGCAGTTTCCGCGCGTGGTGGCCAGCCAGTGGCACCATGAAAACGTGGTGCTGATGGGGGACGCGGCGGCGACGTCGCATTTCTCGATCGGCTCTGGCTCGCGGCTGGCGTTTGAAAGTGCGATAGCACTTGCGGATTATCTGCATTCCGAGCCGACGATGGCGCAAGCCTTTGATCGCTATCAGGACGTGCGGCGGGTGGAGGTGCTGCGGACGCAGTCGGCGGCGCGCAATTCGCTTGAGTGGTTCGAGGAGGTGGAGCGGTATCTGGATATGCCCAGCCCGCAGTTTGCCTATTCGCTGTTGACGCGCAGCCAGCGGATTTCGCATGAGAACCTGCGTTTGCGCGATCCGGCATGGCTGCGCGGGGCGGAGGATTGGTTTGCCGCGCAGGCGGGGGGGGAGGCGGGGCGGAAGCCGATGTTTGCGCCCTACCAGTTGCGGGGGATGCGGCTGGTCAACCGGGTCGTTGTCTCGCCGATGGCGCAATACCGGGCGGTGGATGGCACGCCGATGGACTGGCATTTCGTGCATTATGCGGAACGCGCCAAGGGGGGGGCGGGGCTGGTTTATACCGAGATGACGTGTGTATCCCCGAACGGGCGGATCACGCCGGGCTGTACCGGGCTTTATGCGCCGAAACACGAGGCCGCGTGGAAGCGGATCAACGAGTTCATTCATGCCGAGACGCAGGCGAAAACCTGCTGTCAGATCGGCCATTCCGGGCGCAAGGGATCGACGCAGGTGGGCTGGGCTGACGGCGATGCGCCGCTGGTTTCGGGCAACTGGCCGTTGATTTCAGCCTCGGCGATTGCGTGGTCTGCGGGCAATGCGGTGCCACGCGCGATGGACCGGCGCGATATGGATCAGGTGATCCGGCAGTTTGTGGCGGCGGCGGAAATGGCCGATGCGGCGGGCTTCGACATGATCGAATTGCACGCAGCACACGGCTATCTGATTTCCAGTTTCATCTCGCCTTTGTCGAACATCCGCGACGATGAGTATGGCGGTTCGCTGGAAAACCGGATGCGGTTTCCGCTGGAGGTGTTTGCCGAGATGCGGGCAGCGTTCTCAGGGGCGAAACCTATGGCGGTGCGCATTTCGGCCAATGACTGGATGGGGGAGGCGGGGGTGACACCGGGCGAAGCGGTTGAAATTGCCCGGATGTTTGCGCAAGCGGGGGCCGATATCATCGATGTGTCGGCGGGGCAGACCTCGGTTGATGCGGAGCCGATCTATGGCCGGATGTTCCAGACGCCGTTTTCGGACCGCATCCGCAACGAAGCAGGGCTGGCGACGATGGCGGTGGGCAATATCACGGAAGTGGATCATGTGAACTCGATTTTGCTCGCGGGGCGGGCGGACCTCGTGTGCCTGGCGCGGCCGCATCTGGCAGACCCGTACTGGACGCTGCATGCGGCGGTGCAGATGGGCGATACGGGTGGCGCGTGGCCGCTGCCGTATCTGGCGGGGCGTGATCAGGCGCGGCGGCTGGTGCAAAAGGCCGAAGGGGTGATCCGGGTATGAGCATGCCAATCCTGAACATGACGGACAAGCGGGTTTTGATCACCGGCGGTGGTTCGGGCGCGGGGGCGGATCTGGCGCTGGGGTTTGCGGCGGCGGGGGCAGAGGTGGTGATTGCGGGGCGCAGGCTGGACGCGCTGGAGGCGGTGGCGGGGCTGGCGCCGGGCATCCGGGCGGTGCAGGCGGATGTGACGGATGAGGCTTCGGTGCGGCAGATGTTTCTTGGCGCAGGGGCGTGCGATGTGGTGATTGCCAATGCGGGGGCGGCGGATTCTGCGCCGATGCTGCGCACCACGCTGGCGCAGTGGAACGCGATGATCGCGGTGAATTTGACGGGTGTTTTCCTGACCCTGCGCGAGGGGTTGGGGCAGATGCCGGGTTGGGGGCGGCTGATTTCGGTGGCGTCAACGGCGGGGCTGAAGGGCTATGCCAAGATCGTGCCCTATGCGGCGGCGAAACATGGGGTGATCGGGTTGACGCGATCATTGGCGCTGGAGATCGCGCGGCGCGACATCACGGTGAACGCGATCTGCCCCGGCTATCTGGACACGCCGATGACCGACCATAGCATTGATGTGATTGCCGAAAAGACCGGGCGCAGTTTGGTGCAAGCGCGGGCGGTGCTGGAGGCGATAAGCCCGCAGAACCGGCTTTATCAGCCGTCCGAGATCACCGGTACGGCGCTTTGGCTGTGCTCGGCGGCGGCGGCAGGGGTGAACGGGCAGGCGATCAACATCTCGGGTGGTGAGTTTTGAGCGATATCGCCGCCAAACGCCGCCTGAAGATGTGGGTGCGGCTGCTGGCGGTGACGCGGGCCTCGGAGGCGCATCTGCGCGAGTTTTTGCGGTTGCAGCATGGCACAACGCTGCCACGGTTTGACGTGATGGCGGCGCTGTGGCGCAAGCGGGATGGGGTTACCATGTCGGAACTGTCGCGGATGCTGCTGGTGTCGAACGGCAATGCGACGGCGGTGGTAGACCGGCTGGAAGCGGACGGTTTGGTGCGGCGCAGGCCATCCGAGGCGGACCGGCGGACGGTGTTCGTGGCGCTGACGCCTGAGGGGCTGGAGCGGTTTGAGGCGCTGGCCGCAGGGCATGAGGGCGAGGTGGACATGCTTTTCGCAAGCATGAGCGATGCGGATATTGATGCGCTGACCGGGATATTAAAGCGGATGGGGAGGTCTTGATGCAGGCGATGGCAGAGTTTCGGCCGCAGCATTTTCTGCTTGATCTGGTGGGGCGGGTGGCGGTGGTGCGGCTGAACCGGCCGGAGCGCAAGAACCCGCTGACCTTTGAGAGCTATGCCGAGCTGAGCGGCATGTTTCGCGCGCTGCCCTTTGCGGGGGATGTGGATGTGGTGGTTTTCGCCTCGAACGGCGGGAATTTCTGTTCAGGCGGCGACGTGCACGAGATTATCGGGCCGCTGGTGGGGATGGATATGAAGGGGTTGCTGGCCTTTACCCGGATGACGGGGGAACTGGTCAAGGCCATGATATCCTGCGGAAAACCGATCATTTCGGCGGTGGACGGCATCTGTGTGGGGGCGGGAGCGATCATTGCGATGGCGTCGGATCTGCGGCTTGCCAGCCCGGAGGCAAAATGCGCGTTCCTGTTCACGCGGGTGGGGCTGGCCGGCTGTGACATGGGGGCTTGTGCGATGCTGCCACGGATCATCGGGCAGGGGCGGGCGGCGGAACTGCTGTATACCGGGCGGATGCTGGGGGGCGACGAGGGGCTGGCCTGGGGCTTCTGGAACGCGCTGCACGAGGGCGACCGGTTGGAGGCCGAGGCGATGGCGCTGGCGCAGCGGCTGGCTGCCGGGCCGGTGTTCGCCCATGCCATGACCAAGACCCAGTTGCACCAGGAGTGGAACATGGGCCTTGAGCAGGCGATCGAGGCGGAGGCGCAGGCGCAGGCGATCTGCATGCAGACGCGCGATTTCGAGCGGGCCTACCGGGCGTTTGTGGCCAAAGAAAAGCCGGTGTTTGAGGGCGACTGAAAAAAGCGGGGGGTTTCATACCCTCCTTTAGTGAAGAAGCGGGCGGTTTCTCACCCCCCGCACCCCCCGTGGGATATTTGAGCAAAGAAGAAGGCATGCTGGATCAGAGTTTCTTGGAATGGCCGTTTTTTGCAGCGCGGCACCGGGCGTTGGCGGCGGCGCTGGAGGCGTGGTGTGTGGCGCATTTGCCGGTGGATCACGGCGACGTGGATGCGGCGTGCCGGGGGTTGGTGCGGGCTTTGGGCGCGGGCGGCTGGTTGCAGCATACTGG
>JANNAV010000306.1:0-17134 GCA_031384695.1 Paracoccaceae bacterium | reverse complement strand
TGATCCAACTCTAAAACGATCCGTTCACGACCAAGCCAGTGACGATCCAACCACCGTCACCGTCCGGCAAGTTCAAGGTGCCGGACGGTGCCTCCTTTGTCGCATGGGAGGCTGGAATAGTCATAAGACAAGCCTGTTGCGTACAATCGGGTTCACCCGATTGTGCGCAACACGCAACATTCCCAAGCTGATCTTGTCTTGGATTGCCTTCAATCTGAATCAGATTGAAGGAAATCCGCTCTGGCGGGGTTCCGGCGTCTGATGTCACAGAATCGAATCAATGGCGTGCCATATGAGTGGTGAAGCGACCGCATGTCGCTTCTGTCCCCTCGCTGTTGGCCCGCAAGATTAGGGCCGTGCCCCTGGGCTCGTCCCCGCCCAGGGGCTTTTTTTCATCTGCGCGCAGGGGTTGTGCGGTGGTGGGTATGCCGGAGGGCCGGGTTTTGGTTTATGGTCACCGGCAGGATCATCATACAGGGACGTCGATACCCATGCCCGGCATTCATCCGCAAACCCGCGTTGGCCATGTTCACCTGAAGGTGGCCGACCTTGAGCGCGCCATCGGCTTTTACGCAGGCCTGCTGGGGTTCGATGTGACCACCCGCTATGGAACGCAGGCGGCGTTCCTGTCGGCGGGGGGGTATCATCACCATATCGGGCTGAACACCTGGGAGAGCCAAGGCGGCACCCCTGCCCCGCGCGGCCATACCGGGCTTTATCACACCGCCTTTCTGTTTGCCGACCGGGTGGCTTTGGCAACCGTGGTGAGGCGGCTGGTGGCGGCGGATTACCCGCTGGACGGCGCGTCGGATCACGGGGTTTCGGAGGCGGTTTATCTGACCGACCCGGATGGCAACGGGGTGGAGTTGTACCGCGACCGGGCCGAGGCCGATTGGCCACGCCACCCCGATGGCAGTCTGGCGATGACAACCGAGCGGCTGGATCTGGCGGCGTTGCTGGCCGAAGCGCCCTGAGGCGGGCGCGGGCGCGATCCCGCCGAAACCGCGCGGCAAGGCGGCGCAATGGCGCTTGCACGCCTGCCCGATCCGGCTTCATCTTTGCGTAAATATCCCCGCCGGAGGCATTCTTCCTGTGGCCTGCCAATGGGTTGAAGGCCGTAGCCGCCGGTTTGCGCGCGTCAGCGGCAAAGCCCCGCTGCCGTGGCTTTACCTCATGCAATGGTGGTGCTTAACTCCGCCCCGCAACAAGGGGAGCGATGGCATGGCCTTCGGCAAGAATATCCGCACGTTTTGGGAAGGCCGCTGGCACGCCGGCGATCTGGCGGTGATGCGGGCGGCGGATCATGGGATGTGGCAGGGCTCGTCGGTGTTTGACGGCGCGCGCTATTTCGATGGCATGTGCCCGGATCTTGATCTGCATTGCGCGAGGGTGAACCGGTCGGCCGAAGCGCTGATGATCACCCCCACCTGCATGCCCGAGGACATGGCCGCGATCATCCGCGAGGGGTTGAGCGTGTTCGGGCCGGGGCAGGCGGTGTATGTGCGCCCGATGTACTGGGCGTTGCATGGATCAGATATCGGGGTGGCACCGATGCCGGGGGCCACCGGCTTTGCGATCTCGCTGGAAGAGGTGCCGATGCCTGCGGCGGATGCGGCAACCACCCTGACCCGCACCCGGTTTCGCCGGCCGGTGCTGGAGGACAACGTCTGCAACGCCAAGGCGGGCTGTCTATATCCCAACAACGCGCGGATGCTGGTCGAGGCGCAGCAGCGCGGCTTTGGCAATGCGCTGGTGGCCGATGCGATGGGCAATGTGGCCGAGACGGCGACGGCGAATGTGTTCATGGCGCGCGACGGGGTGGTGTTCACTCCGATCCCGAACGGCACCTTTCTGGCCGGCATCACCCGCGCCCGGCATATCGGCAATCTGCGGGCCGACGGGGTGGAGGTGCGCGAGGCGGTGTTGAGTTTTGAGGATTTCCACGCCGCCGATGAGGTGTTCATGTCGGGCAACTTTGCCAAGATCACCCCGGTGCGGGCGTTCGATGCCACCACCTATCCCGATGGCCCGATCACCGCGCGGGCGCGGCGGCTTTACTGGGATTGGGCGGCCGGGCAAAGGTAGGTCGGGCAAAGGTAGGTCGGGCAAAGGTAGGGCGGGCAAAGGTAGGGCGGGCAAAAGTAGCGGTTGCGCGCCGGTGGCTTGCCTTCCCCTGCCCGCTTGCGGCATGATGTACTCAGGGGAGATCGACCATGCGCAAGTTTCTGGTGGTGCTGGATGACAGCCGGGAGTGCCTGAATGCGATGCGGTTTGCGGCCCTCAGGGCGGCGCATACCGGCGGCGGGGTGCAGATTCTGTCGATCATTCCGCCGGAAGAGTATCAGCATTGGCTGGGGGTGGCCGATCTGATGCGCGCCGAGGCGCGCGAGCGGATCGAGGCGCATTTCGAGGTGTTTGCCAAATGGATGCGCGACAAGAAAGGCATCGACCCGGAGTTGGTGATCCGCGAGGGCGATCCGGTGACCGAGATTCTGGCGCAGGTGCGCGAAGACACCTCGGTGGGGGTTCTGGTGCTGGGGGCGGGCACCGATAAATCCGGCCCCGGACCGCTGGTGACCCAGATGAGCCGCAATTCGGGCAATCTGCCCATTCCCATCACCATCGTGCCCGGTGATATGTCGCAGGAACGGCTGGAGAGCATCACCTGAGGCGGCGGTTGTGCGGCGATGCCGGGCCTCCGGCGGGGATATTTGAGCAGTAAAGAATGCGGGAGAGTGGGGGTTGCGGGCGCGCGGGGGGTTTGAGGGCGGCAGGTTCGTGCCGGGTGATATGATATGTAATAAAATAACTTGCGGTGGCGTGGAAAAGCTGGGATCAGCGGCGCAGGCTATTGTCAGGTACTGGAGATAACGTGACGGACGCATCCCCGAAGCCTGCGGCAAGGTCTTTGCCGCGCCCCAGCGTTTCGCCGGTCTTGCTGAACGTGGTGACCGCGATTTTCATCATGCTGGCGTATAATGCGACGTTCTGGTCGCGCACATACGGGGTGTTTGAGGGGCGCGCTCTGGCGGCGCTGGTGTTCGGGGCGGCGGTGGGTGCGGCGGTGCTGCTGGTGATCAGCCTGTTTGCGGTGCGCTGGCTGCAAAAGCCGGTGCTGGTGTTTCTGCTGATCCTGTCGGCGGTGACATCTTATTATATGGACGTGCTGGGCGTGATGATCGACCGCGAGATGATTCAGAACGCGGTGACGACAACGGTGGCGGAATCGAAGCATCTGATCACCCGGCCGATGCTGCTACATGTGGGGCTTTACGGCATTCTGCCATCGCTTGCGGTGATGTGGGTGCGGGTGCGGCGGCGGAGTTATCTGCGCAGCGCCCTCGGGTGGGTTTTGATGGGTGCGGGGTCGGCCGCACTTTGCATCGGGCTTTTGTTCACCGATTTCAAAGGTTATTCCACCGTGCTGCGCGCCAACAAGGCGCTGCTGGGTTCGGTGCAGCCTTTGGCGCCGCTTTCGGGCGCGGTGAATTATGCCGAGATGATGCTGAAATCGACCAACATCGTACTTCAGCCCACCGGGCTTGACGCGAAGCCGGGGCGGTTTCTGGCCAAGGCGGCAAAGCCGGTGTTGATGGTGATTGTGGCGGGGGAAACCGCGCGGTCGGCGAACTGGTCTTTGGACGGCTATGCGCGCGACACCAACCCGGAACTGGCCAAGCGTGACATCGTTTACTATGCCAACGCGACCAGTTGCGGCACGGCGACGGCGACCTCGTTGCCGTGCATGTTCTCGCCATTGACGCGGGCGGATTATTCATATGAGGGCGGGCTTGCCACCGAAAACCTGCTGGATGTCATGGCGCGTGCCGGGTTCAAGGTGGAATGGTGGGACAACAACACCGGCGACAAGGCGATTGCGGCGCGGTTGCCCTCGCGTTTTATGACCGCCGAGGATGGGGCCGAGTTCTGCACGCCGGAGTGCATCGACGGGGTGTTCCTTGCGCGGTTGCAGACGGTGGCGGACACGATGACCGAAAACACCGTGATCGTGCTGCACCAGATCGGCAGCCATGGGCCTTCGTACTGGCTGCGCTATCCGCCCGAGCGCGAGATTTTTTCGCCCGCATGCCAGACGCCCGAACTGACCGAATGCACGACCGAAGAGATCGTGAACGCTTATGACAACACCATCGCCTATACCGACTTTTTCCTGGCATCGGTGATCGACCGGATTGATGCCGCCGCGCGGGTGACGCCGGCGATGTATTATGTGTCGGACCATGGCGAGAGTCTGGGGGAAAACGGCATCTATCTGCATGGAGCGCCTTATTTCATGGCGCCGGATGTGCAGATTGAGGTGCCGATGGTGATCTGGATGTCGGAGCGGTTTCGCACCGCGCTGGGGTTGGACGCGGCCTGCATGAAGCAGGCGGCGGCGGCACCTGTGAGCCATGACAACATGTTCTCGACGATTTTGAGTCTGGTGGATGTGGAGACGGCTGCCAGGACGGCTGAACTGGATTTGGCCGCCCCGTGCCGTGGCACTTCGAGTTGAGGGGGACGCTGGATGGACGACAAGGCCCAGACCACGCCACAAAAACCTGAGCGCAAGGTTGGTATCGCGCATTTCTTTGCGGCGGCCAGCTATTCCATCGGCGGGGCGCGGCGGTTGTGGCGCGAGGCGGCGTTCCGGCAGGAGTTGCTGGGGCTGGTGGTGGTGGGGGCGGTGTTTGTGTGGGTGGGGGCGAGCCTGCCCGAGTTTCTGGGGCTGGCGATCCTGTCGTTGATGGTTTTGGCGGTCGAGGCGCTGAACACGGCGATTGAGGAATTGGTGGATAATGCCTCGCCCGGATGGTCGGAATTTGCCAAGAACGCCAAGGATATGGGGTCTTTCGCGGTGATGTGCCTGCTGGTGGCCACAGGGCTTTATGCGGCTTATGTGGTTTTTCTTTGAACATCTGGAATGGTTCCAAACTTGACATGCACGGGGTTAGGGCGCATATCCGACTATAACCGTAGGAGATAGCGATGTTCATTCAGACCGAATCCACCCCGAACCCGGCCACGCTGAAGTTCATGCCGGGGCAGACCGTGCTGGAGATGGGGACGGCGGATTTCCCGAGCGTTGACGCAGCGGGGAAATCGCCGCTGGCGGCGCGGATTTTTGCGACGGGTCAAGTGACAGGGGTGTTTTTCGGCACCGATTTTGTCACGGTGACCAAGGCCGAGGCGGCGGAGTGGCAGCATATCAAGCCGGCCATTCTGGGCGCGATCATGGAGCATTTCCAATCGGGTGCGGCGGTGATCGAGGGCGAGGGCGCGCAGGGTGGCCATGCGGCGCATGACGGCCCCGACGGCGATATCGTGCGGCAGATCAAGGAGTTGCTGGATACCCGCGTGCGGCCTGCGGTGGCGCAGGATGGCGGCGATATCACCTTTCACGGCTTTGACCGGGGGATTGTGTATCTGCATATGCAAGGCGCCTGCGCGGGGTGCCCGTCATCGACGCTGACGCTGAAGATGGGGATCGAGAATCTGTTGCGGCATTACATTCCCGAAGTGCTTGAGGTGCGTCCGGTTGCGGCCTGAGGTCATTCTGGCGTTTGACTCATCGGCCGCGCATTGCGCGGCCGCTTTGCTTTTGGACGACCGGGTGATTTTGCGGCTGGAGGAGATGCAGAAGGGGCAGGCGGAGCGGTTGTTTCCGATGCTGGAGGAGATGCTGGCCGAGGCGGGCGTGGCGTGGCGCGATCTGGCGGCGATTGCGGTGGGCACCGGGCCGGGGAATTTCACCGGGGTGCGGATTTCGGTGGCGGCGGCGCGGGGCTTGGCTTTGGCGCTGGCGGTTCCGGCGATTGGCGTCACGCGGCTGGAGGCGATGGCGTATGGCGCGGCCCGCCCGGTGAGCGTGGTTGAGGATGCACGACGCGGCGAGGTTTATGTGCAAAGCTTTTTCGATGCGGGGCCGGATCAGGCGCGGATGGTGGCGATGGACGCGGTGGGGCCTTTGGCGGCGCGGGTTGTGGGGTTTGGCGGCGGCGCGCCGGTGATGGCGCTGGCCGAGGCGATAGCGCGGATTGCGGCGGGCCGGTTGGGGCAGCCGCAGCCACGGCCTGCGCCGTTCTATTTGCGCGGTGCGGATGCAGCATCACCTTCGGATACCGGCCCGGTGATATTGCCGTGACCGAGGACGAGATGGCGCGGCTGCACCGGCTTTGTTTCGTGGTGCCACGCCCGTGGAGTGCGGAGGAGATTACATCGTTGCTGGGCAGCCCGTTGTGCTTTGTCTGCGCGCGGGATGCGGGGTTTCTGATCGGGCGGGTGGTGGCGGGGGAGGCGGAACTGCTGACTTTGGCGGTTGATCCGGCGGCGCGGCGGCAGGGGACGGCACGCGCGTTGGTGGATGAGTTTCTGGTGGTGGCTGCCGGGCGCGGCGCGGCGCGGGTGTTTCTGGAGGTGATGCAGGACAACGTGGCGGCACTGATGCTTTACCGCGCGATGGGATTCCGCGAGGCCGGGATGCGGCGCGGCTATTACCGGCAAACCGAAGGCGCGCCGGTGGATGCGCTGGTTATGGATCGGGTTCTGGTAGGGGGGCCTGCATAAATTTTTGATCATAGGATTAAAATTTGATCAAAGGATCAAACGCCAGTCCAGCGGCGAAAGATTCCCGTTGACTGCCCGCCACAGTTGCGACCTAAATCAATCACGAACCAGCCGTCCGGGAGCGATCCCGCTGCGGCAAGGTGACGTCAAAAATCAACCGGGAGTCTTCCATGAGCCTTATGAAATCTTTCCTCGGCGCGGCGGCAACGCTGGCGCTGACTGCGGGGATTGCCGCCGCTGAACCCGCGATCATCTTCGATTTGGGCGGAAAATTCGACAAATCCTTCAACGAGGCGGCCTTTAACGGTGCCACCAAATGGGCCACCGAGACCGGCGGCACCTTCAAGGATCTGGAAATGACCTCGGAAGCCCAGCGCGAGCAGGCGCTGCGCCAGTTGGCGGGTGCCGGGTTCAACCCGGTGGTGATGACCGGATTTGCCTTTGGTGATGTGCTGGCACAGGTGGCGCCGGATTTCCCGGACACCAAATTTGCCATCATCGACATGGTTGTCGATCAGCCCAACGTGAAATCGGTGGTGTTTACCGAGCATGAGGGCTCGTATCTGGTGGGAATGATGGCGGCGCTGGCCTCGAAAACCGGCACCGTGGGCTTTATCGGCGGCATGGATATTCCGCTGATCCGGCGTTTCGGCTGCGGCTTTGCCCAAGGGGCGATGGCGGTCAACCCGGATATGAAGGTGATCCTGAACATGACCGGCTCGGACCCCAGCGCGTGGAACAACCCGGTGAAGGGTGGCGAGATTGCCAAATCGCAAAAGGGCCAGGGCGCGGATGTGATCTTTGCGGCGGCGGGCGGCACCGGCGCGGGCGTGTTGCAGGCGGCCAAGGACGAGGGCATTCTTTCCATCGGCGTGGACAGCAACCAGAACTATCTGCAGCCGGGATCGGTGCTGACCTCGATGCTGAAGCGGGTTGACGTGGCGGTTTACAACGCCTTCAAGGAAGGCACCGATATGGCCCCCGGCATCAACGTGCTGGACCTGAAGGCGGGCGGCGTGGGTTACGCGATGGACGAGAACAACGCAAGTCTGGTTTCTGCCGAGATGCAGGCTGCGGTGGATGCGGCGGCCGAGAAGATCAAATCGGGCGAGATCATGGTGCATGATTATATGTCCGACAACACCTGCCCCGGCGCCACCTTCTGATGCAAGACACCAATTCGGGGCGGCAGGCAACTGCCGCCCCTTTTGCGATAGAACTCAAAGGGATATCCAAGGCTTTCGGGCCGGTTCAGGCCAACAAGGACATTGATATTCAGGTCCGCCAGGGCACGATCCACGGGATAATCGGCGAAAACGGCGCGGGGAAATCGACGATGATGTCGATCCTTTACGGCTTTTACAAAGCCGACAAGGGCGAGATTTTCATCAACGGCAAGCTGACGACGATCCCCGACAGTCAGGCCGCCATCCGGGCAGGCATCGGTATGGTGTTTCAGCATTTCAAGCTGGTGCAGAATTTCACCGTGCTGGAGAATGTGATTCTGGGCGCGGAAGACGGCGCGATGCTGCAGGGCAGCCTGACCAAAGCGCGCAAGGTGCTGCTGGATCTGAGCCGGGAATACGAGCTGGATGTTGATCCCGATGCAGTGATCGAGGATCTCTCAGTAGGCCATCAGCAGCGGGTGGAGATTCTGAAAGCACTGTACCGGCAGGCGGATATCCTGATATTGGACGAGCCTACGGGGGTGTTGACGCCTGCCGAGGCCGACCATCTGTTCCGTATCCTGCGCGGCCTGCGCGATCAGGGCAAGACGGTGATCCTGATCACCCACAAGCTGCGCGAGATCATGGAGACCACTGACACCACATCAGTGATGCGGCGGGGTACTATGGTGGCGACGGTGAAAACCTCGGAGTCTTCCGCCGAGCAGTTGGCCGAACTGATGGTCGGGCGGAAGGTTTTGCTGGAGGTTGATAAAAAGCCCGCGACGCCGGGCAAGGTGGTGCTGGCGGTGGAGAACCTGAGCGTCACCGACAGCCATGGGGTGCGGCGGCTGAAAGGGGTTTCGTTTGAAATCCGGGCGGGCGAGATTCTGGGCATTGCCGGGGTATCGGGCAACGGCCAATCGGAGTTGCTGGAGGCGTTGGGTGGCATCACCCGCGCCACCGGCAAGGTGACGCTGAACAAGGTGGAATTGCCGCTTTCCGGGCCGGACGCCAATGGCCAGACACGGCGGGCGGCGGGGATCGCGCATGTGCCCGAGGACCGGCACGCGCTGGGGATGATTCTGGATTTCACCGCCGGGGAAAATGTGGCGTTTGGTTATCACTACCGGCCGGAATATCAGAAAAACGCGCTGTTCATGGATAATGCGGCCATCGTTGCCGATTGCGCGCAGAAGATGGCGAAATACGATGTGCGCGCGCCGATCCCGACGCTGGCGGGCAAGTCTTTTTCGGGCGGCAATCAGCAAAAGCTGGTGGTGGCGCGCGAGATGGAGCAGAGCCCCGACCTGTTGTTGATCGGCCAACCGACGCGGGGGGTGGATATCGGCGCCATCGAGTTCATCCACAAGCAGGTGGTGGCGCTGCGCGATGCGGGCAAGGCGGTGTTGCTGGTCTCGGTTGAACTGGACGAGATCCGCAGCCTTTCAGACCGGATTGCGGTGATGTTTGACGGGCAGATCATGGGGTTTCGCGATCCGGCCACCGCCAATGAGGGCGAGTTGGGCATGTTGATGGCGGGCATCGGCGATCAGAAGGGGGCCGCGTGATGGAGACCATGCCGAAATGGGCGGATGTGGTGCTGGTGCCGCTGATCTCGTTGGGGATTGCGTTCGTGATCTCGGGGCTGGTGGTTCTGAGCATCGGGGAAAGCCCGGTGGAGGCGCTGCGGGTGATGGTAACGGGAGCGCTGGGATCAAGTTACGGCTGGGGCTATACGCTTTATTATGCGACGAATTTCATGTTCACCGGGCTGGCGGTTTCGGTGGCGTTTCACGCCAGCCTGTTCAACATCGGCGGTGAGGGGCAGGCGACGATGGGGGGGCTTGGGGTGGCGCTGGCCTGCCTGCTGGTGCCCTGGCCGCATTGGTCTTTGGCCCTGTTGGGGGCGATAGTGATGGCGATGGCGTTTGGTGCGGCCTGGGCCGCCTTGCCCGCGTGGTTGCAGGCCAGACGCGGCAGCCATATCGTGATCACCACGATCATGTTCAACTATATTTCCTACAGCTTTCTCAATTACATGCTGGTCAATGTGCTGCGGCCCGAAGGCTCGATGGACCCGGCATCGGCGCGGTTTTCGGAGGTGACGAACCTGCCCAATCTGGGCGATATTCTGGCGCTGGTGGGGATTCCGTTTTCCAACAAGACACCGGCGAACATCACGTTTCTGATCGCGGTGGTTTGTTGTTTCGTGGTGTGGCGGCTGATGTGGCACACGCGGCTGGGCTATCAGTTGCGCGCCTTTGGCAAATCGGAAAAGGCGGCGGTTTATGCGGGAATAAATCCGGTGCGGATCACCATGTATGCGATGCTGATCTCGGGGGCGTTGGCGGGGTTGATGGCGGTGAATTCGGTGCAAGGCGAGGCGAACCGCCTGCTGCTCAATTCGGTGGAGAACGCAGGCTTCATCGGCATTGCGGTGGCGTTGATGGGGCGGAACCATCCGGCGGGGGTGGCGATTGCGGCGGTGCTGTTCGGGTTTCTTTATCAGGGCGGGGCGGAACTGGCACTTTGGACCAAGATTCCGAAAGACCTGATCACGGTCATTCAGGCGCTGGTGATCATGTTCACGGGCGCGCTGCCCTATATGGTGCGCAGGCCGGTGGAGCGGGTGTTTCTGTTGCTGCGCAAGGGGGCGGAGTGATGGATTTCGCCTCGGTCATCCTGATACTGGATTCCACCGTGCGGCTTTCGACGCCTTTGTTGCTGGCCTGTCTTGCGGGGCTGTTTTCCGAGCGCGCCGGGGTGTTTGACATCGGGCTTGAGGGCAAGATGCTGGCGGCGGCGTTTGCTTCGGCGGCGGCGGCGGCGGTGACGGGGAATGTATGGATCGGACTTGCGGCGGGGGTGGGGGCGTCGATGTTGCTGGCGGCGATCCATGGGCTGGCCTCGATCACCTTTCGCGGCAATCAGCTTATCTCGGGGGTGGCGATCAACTTTCTGGCGGCGGGGCTGACGGTGTTGCTGGGGCAAAGCTGGTTCGGGCTTGGCGGGCGCACCCCGGCGCTGGAGGGCAATGCGCGGTTTGCCGAGATCACCCTGCCCTTCGCCGGGGCGGTGAAAGACGTGCCGGTGCTGGGGCCGATTTATTTTGATCTGCTGTCAGGGCATTCGATACTGGTGTATGTGGCGCTGGCGCTGGTGCCCGCGAGTGCGTGGCTTTTGTATCGCACGCGGTTTGGCCTGCGGTTGCGGGCGGTGGGGGAAAACCCTGCGGCGGTGGATACGGCGGGGATTTCGGTGACGAACATCCGCTATGCGGCTGTGGCGATCACCGGGCTTTTGTGCGGGCTGGCGGGGGCGTATCTGGCCATTGGCCTTGCGGCGGGGTTTGGCCGCGACATGACGGCGGGCAAGGGGTTCATCGCGCTGGCGGCGTTGATCTTTGCCAAATGGCGGCCCTGGTATGCGCTGGGGGCGTGCCTGCTGTTCGGGTTTCTGGACGCGATTTCCATCCGGTTTCAGAACATTGATGTCGGCATTTTCGTGATCCCGGTGCAGTTCACCTCGGCCCTGCCCTATATCCTGACGGTGGTGATCCTGGCGGGCTTTATCGGCAAAGCCATCCCTCCGCGCGCGGGCGGCGAGCCTTACGTCAAAGAGCGGTAGGGCGTGGCTGAGCGCCGGATGCGGCAAGGCTGAAACAGGTGTTGCGGCAATATCGGTGCGGGCGGCTTTCGCGCGCGCAAGGGTTTGACAACCCCCAAAAAGGCGCGCAAGCCTTTGAGATATCGCCCTGTCTTGCACCCCCGTACCCTCATGCAGCTTTACCTTCCCATTGCCGAGGTTTCGGTAGACGCGTTCCTGCTTTTGGGCCTGGGCGGGATCGTGGGCTTTTTGTCGGGCATGTTCGGGGTGGGGGGCGGATTTCTGATCACGCCCTTGCTGTTTTTCATTGGCATACCGCCTGCGGTGGCGGTGGCCACCGGGGCCAATCAGGTGGTGGCCTCTTCGGTTTCGGGGGTTCTGGCGCAATTGAAACGCCGGGGCGTGGATTTTCGCATGGGGCTGGTGCTGCTGGCGGGCGGTATGGCGGGGTCTACCGTGGGGATCTGGGTGTTTGCCTGGATGACGCGACTGGGGCAGGTGGATCTGTTCGTGCAGCTTTCCTATGTGCTGTTTCTGGGGCTGATCGGCGCATTGATGTTTCAGGAAAGCCTGCGGTCACTGCTGCGCGCGCGGGGCGGTGGCGGGCCGGTGCGGCGGGCGCATGTTCACACCTGGGTACACCGGCTGCCGCTGAAGGTGAAGTTTCGCGCGTCGGGGCTTTATATCTCGGTGTTGCCGCCGATGCTGGTGGGGGCGGTGGTGGGGTTTCTGGCGGCGATCATGGGGGTGGGCGGCGGCTTTATCATGGTGCCCGCGATGATCTACCTTCTGGGGATGCCTACCAAGGTGGTGGTGGGCACCTCGTTGTTTCAGATCATCTTCGTGACGGCGTTCACCACGATCATGCATGCGGTCACCAGCCAGACCGTGGATATGCTGCTGGCGCTGATGCTGATCATCGGCGGGGTGATCGGGGCGCAGTTGGGGGCGCGGGTGGGGGTGCGGCTGAAGGCCGAGCAGTTGCGCATTCTGCTGGCGATGCTGGTGCTGGCGGTGGCGGGGAAGATCGCTCTTGATCTGCTGTTGCAGCCATCCGAGCTTTATTCGGTAACGCCGGGGTTGTTGCCATGATCCGGGCGGTGCTGCTGTTGATATTCTGCGCGGGGGCCGGGCAGGCAGAGGTGCGCGAGCAGATCGTGGCGGGGTTGAGCCAGAACCGGGTGTCGATCAACGCCGATTTCGATGGTTCGGAGATTTTGATTTACGGTGCGGTCAAGCGCGAGGCCCCTGCCCCCACCGGTGACCCGATGGAGGTGATCGTGACGGTGGAGGGGCCGAGTACCGGCCTTGTGATCCGGCGCAAGGAAAAGGTGGCGGCGATCTGGCTGAACCGGGCCTCGGTCAACATCGATTCTGCGCCGAGTTTCTATGCCGTGGCCACGACCGGGCCTTTGGGCGTGATCCTGTCCAACACCGAAGATCAGCGCCACAAGATCACCATCAGCCGCGCCATCCGGGCGGTGGGCATCGCATCGGAGGCGGTCAATGCGGCGGAGTTTGTGGACGCATTGCAGCGTATCCGGCTGAAGGAAGACATCTACCGGGTGGATCAGGGCGCGGTGGAATTTGTCGAGGAGACGCTGTTTCGCACCGATGTAGCGCTGCCGTCGAACCTGACCGAAGGCGATTATCTGGTGCGGATTTTCCTGTTGCGCGGTGGCCGGGTGGTGGATGATCAGGAGCGGGTGATCGGGGTGCGCAAGGCCGGGCTGGAGCGGTTCCTTTTCAACCTTGCCCATGAACAACCGTTTGTCTACGCGGCGATTTCGCTGTTTCTGGCGGCGTTTTCGGGGTGGGCTGCTTCGGCGGGGTTCCGGTTTCTCAGGCTGTAGCTTTGGCCGCGACCGCAGGGTAGGCGTACCACATCGAAAGGCTGCGCGCGAGGTTCAACACCGTCAGCGCGGCCCAGAGACCGTGATTGCCGAAGGGCGGCACCAACAGGAAAATGGCGCAGGCATAGAGCGCGACCGAGATCACCATGGTGCGCAGCATCAGTTGCGTGAGCAAGGCGCCGTTGAAGATCCCGTCGAATATCCAGGCGGCAACCCCGATCAGCGGAGCGGCAGCAAGCCATGGCAGATAGAGCCGGGCTTCGTGCCGCACCTCGGGGGCGGTGGTCATCAGGTCGATCATCGCGGGACCAGCGAGCGCAAAACCCACCGACAGCACGATTGCGCCGCCAAAGCCCCATTGCAGGCAGAGGGTGCCGGTGCGGCGGGTGTCGGCGGCGATACGGGCACCCACCGCCTGACCTATCAACGCCTCGGCGGCGCAGGCAAAGCCGTCCAGAGCATAGGCCGTGATTTCAAGGAATTGCAGCATCACCTGATTGGCCGCGAGGGCGACATCGCCGAACCTTGCGCCAAGGAAAACGAAGGTGGTGAAGCAGATCTGTAACATCACCGTACGTCCCATGATGTCGCGGCTGGCAGTAAACATTCGGCGCAAGGCGGCAGGGTTGGGGACGCGGGCGAGGGCGGCGGGCAGAATCGCGCCAAACGCATCGCGGGCAAGCCAGAGGCCAAGGGCGAGGCCGGTCCACTCGGCGATCAGAGTGGCGCTGGCCACCCCCGGCACACCCCAGCCCAGACCCAGCACGAACCACAGATCAAGGCCGATGTTCAGGCCGTTTTGCCAGAGTTGCAGGATCAACACCGCGCGTGTCCGCTCCAGCGCGATCAGCCAGCCGGTCAGGGCGTAAAGGGCGATTGTTGCGGGCGCGCCCCAGATGCGAATGGCAAGGTATTGCCGGGCGAGGGTTTCGACCTCGGCCGAGGCGGGCGACACGCGGAACGCTCCGGCGAAAAGCAGCGCCTGACCGGCCGCCAGTGCCAGACCCGCGAGCCCGCCCACCATCAGCGCCCGGATCAGGGTGGCGGCGCGTTCGGCCGCATCTCCCGCCCCATGCGCCTGAGCGGCAAGGCCCGAGGTGCTGAACCTGAGAAACCCGAACGCCCAATAAAGCGTCGCAAGGATGATGGCGCCAAGGCCCACTGCCCCCAAGGGGGCGGCAAGGCCAAGCTGGCCGATTACGGCGGTGTCAACGGCCCCCAGCAGTGGCACGGTGGCATTGGACAGCACGATCGGCATGGCAATGCGAAAGACGCGGCCATGCGTCAGGGCCGGGGAGTGGCTGCTCATTGCGCAGGTGATCCGGGGAAGTCGGGCATCAGGAAGTGCCCCGTCGCCTGCGCGAACAGCCGCGCCCGGTTGTCTTGCCACGCCTCGACATGCACCGAGGCGTAACGGCGGCCGGACCGGTTCACCCGTGCGCGGGCATAGGCATCGCGCGGCAGGCCGGAACGCAGGTAATCCACGGTAAAATCTATGGTTTTCGGCAACATCGGCGCATCATTCGGCGGCAGACCGGGGGGTTGCTCCGGCGCTTGCGCCGATTCCATCTGTTCCCACAACACCTGCCAGCTGAGGCCGATGATCGCGGTGACTTCAAGAAACGCCGCCGTCACACCGCCATGCAGCGCGGGAATTTTCGGGTTGCCGATCAGCATGGGCGCAAAGGGCAGGATCGCCGTCAACTCATCCCCGCGCCTGTCGAAGGTGATGCCGAGAAAGCTGATATAGGGCACGCGGCCCACCAGCCGCGCCAAGGCGGCATCGCGGCGGGTTTTGATCACCTGCACGGGTTCGGGGGGCTGGTTGGTCATGCGGCAGGCCTTGGTGCCAGATCAATGGTGAAAGCGGCGGTGCCGGTGGCCACCGGGCGGGCGATGTCATCATCGGTGGCGGTGACGCGGATGAAGGCGACCGAGCGGGTGACGTGATAACATTCGGCCCGCGCGGTGATGCTTTGGCCCGGCGTGGCCGCCCGCATGTAATCGACGCGCAGATCAAGGGTGGCGGTGCTGCGCGGGGCCGCCGGATGGCACATCACCGCAGCACCCGAGGCCGTATCCATCAGCGCCGACACCGCACCGCCGTGCAAGACGCCACTGACGGGATCGCCGATCAGGCGGCTGTCGTATGGCATGGTGACCGTAGCCATGCCATCGCCGATTTCGGTGATCTGCATCGCCAGCGCCTGCGCATGCGGCAGTGCTTCGATGAACTGGCGCGCGATCTTCAGAGGGTCTGTGGGTTCGGTGGGCATGCATCCTCGCTTGACCATCAATAGTGAGAGGCGCGGCAGAAAGCGCAAGCCAGAAAGCGCAAAGGGGGGGCAGCACAATTCTTGCGTGCAATCGGAGTTGCGCATAGGCTGACTTTGGGGAAGGACCGCAAATGCCCGAGATCCGTCTCAGCTTCAAGGAAATGTGCGCCCGGTTCGAGGTGACGCCGCGCACCTTGCGTTATTACGAGTACATCGAGTTGCTGGCCCCGGAAAAGGAAGGCCGCGCGCGGTTTTATGGCCCGCGCGAAGTGGCGCGGCTGACGCTTATCCTGCGTGGGCGGCGGTTTGGCTTTTCGCTGGAGGAAATTCGCCAGTGGCTGCTGGTGTACCGGCAGAAAGGCACCAAGCCGCAGTTGGAATACTGGCTGCATCTGGCCGACCGGCAATTGGGCGAGTTGGAACGCCAGCGTCAGGATCTGGAGACGACCATCGCCGAACTGCGCGCCCTGCGCAGCACCGCCGCCGTTCAGATCGATGGACAACCCGCAGACTGACGCCCACACTTGGATTGAGGCCCAGCCGATCACGTCTTTTGCAACTGACGTGACGTTACATTTACGTTAACGTCAAGCACCGTATTATAGAGACGAAAGCACCCCATATAGCGGCTTCATCCCATCGCCGCGAGAGAGCCATGCCAACCGAAACCCTGACCATCCGCCAGATGTGCGAACGCTTTGATGTGACCCCGCGCACGTTGCGGTTTTACGAATCCAAGGAACTGCTGTCGCCGGTCCGCGAAGGCACCCGCCGCATGTTCACCCGCAAGGACCGCGCGCGGTTGCGCCTGATCCTGCGCGGCAAACGCTTTGGCTTTTCGCTCGAGGATATCCGGCAGCTGCTGGATATGTACGACAGCCATGGCTCGAACGAGCCGCAACTGTTGCGCACCTATGATCTGGCCCGCGCCCGGCTTGCCCAGATGACGGCACAGCGCGCCGAACTTGATGTGGCGATTGGTGAACTGACCATCCAACTTGCCGAAGGCGAAGCCATACTTGCCTCGTTTCGCCGAACCGCTGCGGAATAAATCCTGAAGGGAGACCCTGATGCCCAGCTACAACGCCCCCGTGAAAGACCTGCAATTCGTGCTGCACAACCTGTTGAAGGTCGGTGAAGCCGGGATTCCGGGTTACAGCGATCTGGACGAAGGCTTTACCGGGGCCGTGCTGGAAGAGGCGGGCAAGGTGGCGCGCGATGTGCTGGCGCCGCTGAATGCGGTGGGAGACCGGGAAGGCTGCCATCTGGAGAACGGTGTGGTGCGCACGCCCGCAGGCTTCAAGGCGGCCTTTGCCGCGATGAAAGACGGCGGCTGGACGGCACTTGACTGCGACCCCGACTATGGCGGCCAAGGCCTGCCATATGTGATGGGCAGTGCCGTGGGCGAGATATTCGTATCCGCCAACATGGCCTTCAACATGTATCAGGGCCTGACCCACGGCGCCTATTCGGCGATCCATGCGCATGGCACAGAGGCGCAGAAGGCGACGTATCTGCCCAAGATGGTGTCTTGCGACTGGACCGGCACCATGAACCTGACCGAGCCGCATTGCGGCACCGATCTGGGGTTGATGCGCACCAAGGCGGTGCCGCAGGCGGACGGATCCTATCTGGTGACGGGGACGAAGATTTTCATCTCGGC
>JANNAV010000264.1:0-7198 GCA_031384695.1 Paracoccaceae bacterium | reverse complement strand
ATCTTACGCTCTCTTCACTCCGCTGTATCGCTCGACGGACCGCCTCTGCCGTGGTGGCGCTGCCGTGTAAAACCTGTCCCAAAGCAAGTCCCCCAATGAAGTGTCAAACGTAACACCTCTTTGCGGGACTATACACCTAGAGCGTCTGCTCGGGCCTGATCGGGCGGGCGCAAAGGCCGAAGCGGTGCTATTTGTCGCGCGATTGCAACCCGCGCAAAGCTTCAGACCGGCCGAATGCCTCGCGTGCGGCGTCCCGGGCCTCTATCATCGTGCTGGTTTGGCGGGCAAGCACAAGGTTGATTTCCAGGCGGCGCGCATCCGCCCAGCGCTGATAATTCAACGACGCAAGCGACGCGGCAATTTCTGGTAGCGTGCCGGGCTCGGCATCGGGCACGTTCAGCCCTGCCAGCCGGTCTTCGCTTTCGCGGCAGGCGCGGGCGGCGGCCTGCAAGCGGGCAAGGCGACTGTCCAGCAACAACCGGCTGATCTGGCCAAGCTTGGCGATCTGTGCCGCGCGGTTCATTTGCGCAACCGCTTGCTGCGTTTGCGCATCGCTTCGGCAAAGCGAATGGCGGCGGCCACGGCGCGGTAGTGATCGGGGCGGATCGGGGCGCCGATCTCGACGCTGGCATGGATGGCGCGCGCGGTCGGCGGATCGCGGTGGATCGGCACCCCGGCAGCGGCAGCATGTTCGCGGATGCGGGCGGCGATCTCATCGACGCCTTTGGCGACACAGACCGGTGCGCCGCGCGCCCCGCGGTTCCACTTCAACGCAACAGCGTAATGGGTCGGGTTCACCACCACCACATCCGCCTTGGCCACGTCCTGCAACATCCGGTTGGTGGCAATTTCCTGACCGCGCTGACGCCGCAGGGCTTTGACATGCGGATCGCCGTCGGATTCTTTCATCTCGTCCATCATGTCCTTGCGCGACATCCGGTTGCGCCGCAGATGTTCGGCGCGCTGCCAGAAATAATCGACCCCCCCCATCACCGCCGCCACCAAAAGCACAAGAAACAGAAATTCCCAAAGCACTTTCAACATGATACCTGTCGCCATTGCTGGCGCAAGTTGCAGACTGCCCAGAATTTCGGGTGCGCGCGACATGAGGTGAAAACCCAGAATGACGGAATAGATGATCATTTTGACAAAGCTTTTGCCAAACTCGAACAGCCCATCACGGCCAAATTTCTTTTTCGCCGCCGCCAGTGGCGACAGGCGCTGCCAGTTGAATGCCAGCTTTTCGGGCGACAGGATGAAGGCGCGCTGGGCGAGGATGGTCAGTAAAACCGCCACCATCGGAGCCAGGAACAGCGGTGCGATTGCCATGCCGAACGCGGCAAACATGCCGCCGAGCGGCGCGCGGCCCGCGGCGAGCAGCGAGGGCGCGAAACTGTCGGCCTGATCCAGCAGCACCATCCCGGCCTCGCCCACGGCGCGCAGCATATCAGCACCCGCGACCAAGCCGGCCAACAACAGGCCCGCATAGCTGGCCGCAACCGTCAGATCCGCCGAGCGCGGGATATCGCCCTTCCGGCGCGCCTCGTCCAGCCGACGTTGCGAGGGGTCGTGTTCCTTCTCGGTATCGTCTTCGCTGTCGCTCATGGGGCGATCCGGAAGGGCTGGGCGAGGTAGGCTTGCAGCGCCTCAACCCAGAGGGCAAGCGCCAGCGGTGCCACAATCGCGAGCAAAACCAGACCGCCAAGCGTCAGGGCGGGGGCGCCCACGAACGAGACCATCAGCGACGGCATGGCGCGGTTGATGACGCCCAGCGCCATGTTGTAAAGCAGGGCCGCGATGGTGAAGGGTGCCGCCAGCGAAAACGCCAGCGAAAACGCGTGGCTGATCTGGGACAGGCCCCAGCGCGCGACGTCTGCCGCACCGGGGATTTTGCCGACCGGCAAAAGGTCGTAAGACAGGATCAGCAGGGCCGCGAAGCGGACGTGCAGGCCCGCCATCACCGCGAGGGCGAGGCCCGCCATCACCAGCAGATTGCCGATGGCTGGTTGCGGCTCGGGCCCGGCACCGCCGAACAGCTGCGAGAGCGAGGTGGCCTGACCAATGATTGCCCCGGTCATCTGCAATGCGATCACGAAAAACCGCAACCCGATGCCAATGAGCAGGCCTGCCATCACTTCGGCGGCCACCGGCACGATCATTCCGGCCTCGGATTCGGGCACGGCGCTGGTGACCGCGGGGGCGACGACGGCGGTGAAGGCGAGGGCCACCACCAGACGCACGCGCTGTGGCACGGTTTGCTCGCCGAACGCCGGCAGCAGGGCCATGGCGGCCCCCACCCGCAGGAAAACCAGAAACGCCGCCCAGATCAGATCGGCGCCAAGGCCGCTGATTGCGGTCAGTTGCGCCATAAGATCGTTCACACCGGCACCACGCCCACCATGGCGGGGCGGGCTTCCATGCCAATTTCCTCATAGGACAGCACCGGCGCCGAAAGGCCCTTTGCCCCCATCACGGTGCGCAAAAACCGCCGCCGGAGCGTGGAGGTGACCAGTGCCGGATAGGTTCCGGCCTCGGCAGACCGGTTCAGCCTGTCGGCCAAGGCATTGGCAAGGCGGCTGAATTGCTCGGGCGGCAGGGCGACATCGCGCTGGCCGCGATCGCCGTCAATCTGGTAGGTGACAAAGGTTTTCTCCCATTCCGGGGCAAGCTGGATCAGGGGGATGGTGCCGTCTTCGCGCTTCAATTCGGCCACCAGTTGAAACCCAAGGCGCTGGCGCACATGCTCGCAAACCGCCTCGGGCGTGCCCAAGGGCCGGGCTTCGGCGACCGCCTCAAGGATCAGCGGCAGGTTGCGCACCGAAACCCGTTCCTCCAGCAGCAGCCGCAGAACCGTGAGCAACAGATCGACCGGCACTTTTTCGGGCACCAGTTCGTCCAGCAAGCGGCGATTGGACTCGGCACGCGCCGGATCCGAGACGTTGACAAACTCATCCAGCAAGCGGCGCAGTCCGCGCATCGACAGCAGGCGCGCGAGGTTGCCCCGGATCACTTCCAGCAGATGCGTCGCCAGCACTTCGGCGGGAGAAACCACCGTCAGGCCAGCCAGAACCGCGTCTTCCTGATGATCGGGGCGGATCCAGCGCGCGGGCGCACCGTAGACCGGTTCCTTCACATCCTGCCCCTCGGGTGCTGCGATTCCATCCGCCAGCAGCACCAGAACCCGGTCGGCCAACAACCTGTCGCGCACCCGCTCCACCCCTTGCAGGCGGATGCGGTAGGTGCCGGGCGGCAACATCGCTTCGTCTGTCATGCGCATCTCGGGCAGGATCAGGCCAAAAGCCGAGGCCACATGGGTGCGCATATTGGCGATGCGGGCGTCAAGGCCGGTGGCGGGATCCAGCACCATGCCAACCAGATTGGGTGCAAACTCGATGTGGATCTCGTCGAAATCGAGCACGTCGCCCATCTGTTTGCGCTTTGGCGCTTCGATCTGGGCTTCGGGTTGCACGGCGGCGCGGCGCAGCCGCAGATCGGCCTGCCAGGCCGCAGCCCCCAAGGCAACGGCACCCAGCATGAAGGGGAGAAACGGCATTCCCGGCACGATTGCGAACAGGCCCATCAGCAAGGCAACCGTCCCCAAAGCGCCGGGATAGCGGCTGAGCTGGAGGAAGAACGACACATCCGCCGTGCCCTTGGTGCCGCCCCGTGTGAGCAAAAGCGCCGAGGCTACCGAGATGATCACCGCCGGAATCTGGCCCACCAGACCATCACCAACCGTTAGAATCGCATAGGTTTCAAAGGCTTCACCAATCGGCATGTCATGGATGGCGACACCGACGATCAGCCCCATCACGATGTTGAGGCCGGTGATCAGCAAGCCCGCCACCGCATCGCCCTTGACGAATTTTGAGGCCCCGTCCAGAGAGCCGAAAAAGTTGGTCTCGGCCAATTCGCGTTCGCGGCGCAGTTTCGCTTCGGCATGGTTGATCGCCCCCGCAGCCATATCGGCATCAATCGCCAGCTGTTTTCCGGGCATGCCATCAAGGGCAAAACGCGCGCCAACCTCGGCCATGCGCCCGGCACCTTTGGTGATCACCACGAAATTGACGATCAGCAGAACGCAGAATATCACCACGCCCAGCAGCAGATTGCCGCCCATGATGAAGTTGGCGAACCCCTCGATCACGTGTCCGGCCGCATCGGTGCCGGTATGGCCCTGACCGATGATCAGCTTGGTGGACGAGATGTTGAGCGACAGGCGCAGCATCAGCGAAGCGAGCAAAATCGTCGGGAAAGCCGAGAAATCCAAGGGGCGCTCGATGAACAGGGTCACCGTCAGCATCAAGATCGCCAGGGCGAAAGAGAGCGCCAACCCGAGGTCCAGCACCCAGGCGGGCACCGGCAAGACCATCATCACGATGACGGCCATCAGCGCCAGCGCCAGCAGAATCGTCGGCCGGAAGAATGCGGCGGGGCTGAAGACGAAGGGCGACATCATGGCGCGGTGCCGAACATCGGTGCGCCCGGGGCATAAACGGGCACCAGCGAGCCGAAGCCGCCCTGTGCCCCAGCTTGCAGCAGGGGAAACTGGTTCACGCGCGGCTCGGCTGCCTGCGGCTGGACTGCGGCGTATTGTTCCGGGCTGTTGGCAGGAACGGCAAGCCCGCCAAGCACCGATTGCACCTTGCCAAGATAGGCCGCCGCAAGATCGGGGCTGCGGGAATGGTAGGCGGCCACGGCCTCGGGCCAGCCGCCTTCGCTTTGATAGAGATCCGCGAGGAAACGGGCGGCGTACTCGGCGTTTCTGAGGGGATCGAACATGTCTTGCAGCGACGCGAACCCCTTGCTGTGCCAGCGCAAATTGATCTGAAAGCAGCCGACGTCAAAGTTTTGCCCGCCCGCCGCAAGCTCGGCATCGGCAAAGGCAATCGCCTCATCCGCGGTATCGAACCAGAAGCCTTCACCGGCCCGGTTCACCGCCCAGGGCCAGGGCGCAAGCCTGCCATCCCGGGTGCGGCCGGTTTCCACCCGGGTGATGGCAAGCAACACCTCCAGCGGCACATCAACCGATGCGGCGGCCTGCCGGGCGGCGGCGTCGCAAAGGGTGGCGGGGTCGGCCGTGCGGGCCTGCACCGGGCAGGCGATGGCCAGCCAGAATGCAACTGCGGACAGGGCGGCCTTCAGGGATTCGGCCAGACGGCGTTGCGACACGAGGGTTCCACCCAATTCCTGCGGCGCTTCTGCGCGGCATCCATCCGGCGACCTTAGGGACCGAATCTTTCCAATTCGTAGCGAAGGCCGGATTATTGGCTGTCCGCTGCCGGAAAAGGCACGGCTGCCAGCAAGACATCCAAAGCGTCGCGCGTGGCGGCGCTGCCATCGGCCAAGCGGCGGCTGCGCGCGAGGGGGCCTTCGGGTGCAGGGGCGGGCGGGCTTTCGGCCTCCGGCGTGCCGGCTGCGGATATTGCAATCGCCGCTGCGTCTTCGGCGGTGAGCGTGCTTGCCGCCGCGCGTTTCCACGGATCGGGGCCGGACCGCGCCAGCTTTTGCCAATCAAGCGCGCGGCCCGTGGCCCGCCAGCCTGCCTCAGGGTCGCCTGCGGAGGCGTAGGTTGCGGCCGCGACGGCGTTTTCGCCGAGGATTTGCTGCGCCCCGGCCCGCATCATCAGCGCCTCGGTCGAGGTTTGATCAGCCAGGGTGAGCATCGCGCCCCCGGCATCGTGCAGCATAAGCTGCGCTTGCGCGACCAGCAGGGGATCAAAGCGCGCCTGTGGGGTCATCCAGCGCAGCGCCTGTTCGGGAAAACCAAGTGCGATCAGCCGACCGCCGATTTGGGCCGCGAAAGCCTCGTCCACCGGGGGTAGTTCGGCGGTGTCGGCCAGCACCGCGTGGTTCAACAGCGCCGCATCCTCGCCGATATTGGCCAGCAACGCCCAGACCAGCCTTGCGGTTTCCGGCGGGGTTTCAGGCTGTGCGATGGCCGCGGCGAAATCGCCCGAAGCGGCCTGCGCCAGCACCAGTGCGCGTTGATATCGCGGCGCATCCGGGGTGCCTTTTTGTTCCATAGCCATCGCCTCCAGCGCGGAAACCACCGACGGCTCCACCGGCAACATCTGGGCCACGCGCGATTCGGTCAGGGTGATCAGGGCCTCGCCCGCGTTGGGGCCGGCATTGGCCAGCACCGTTTCGGCTCGCTGTTCGGCCGCCTGCGGATCACCCGCCTCAAGATCCATCCGGGCCTGCAGCAGATCGACCTCCGCCCCCGGACTGCCGGGCGCGCGCAGGATGGCGTCGCGAACGGCGCGGGCGGATTCCACCTCGCCCAAGGCCATGAACCGGTCTGCGAGCCTGGCGCCAAGGTGGCGGCGCAAATGCACCGGCAACGCCGAAAATGCAAGCAATGCCGCCTTTGCATCGTGCTTGTCCCCGGTTCCGGGCGTGGTTGCCGCCAGAATAGCCCACAGGGCGGCGGGCGTGTCGCAATCGGCCTGATCGGCAAAAACGCCCGCAGGGTCGGGTTCATCGTCGATCAGACGGGCGAGGCTTTGCCACAGCGCGCTGTCGGCATCAGCCAGCGGAAAGGCTTGGGAAAGCTGGGTGGCCTCGGCGCCAAAACCCATGAACAGATTGAAACGGATGGCTTTTTTGACAGCCTCGGGGTTGGGGCGATCGAACTCGCCGGTGAGGCCGGCCATCGCCCCGGCCATCTGCTCAAAGGCCGGGCGGGCATCCCCCCAACTTGCAAGATCAAGCGCTTCGGCAGAGGCGCAGGCGCGCCCGTCGGCCGCAAGACCTGCATGTTCGGGCAACCCCGTGCCAGCGCCTATCCCCGGCATCGCGCCGATCCGAACCTGCGCCGAGGCAAATTTGGCGGCTTTGCGGGGAGGTTCCATCGCCTCGGGCAGCGCCATCTCGATCATGCCCTGCGCGGCCCCCCGGCTCAACTGGCGCAAAAGCTGATCGCGCAGGGGTTGCAGGGTCAGATCGGCTGCGAGCGGATCGGGGGGCAGGATTGCCGTCGCTTCGGGTGTGCGCATCTGCGGTTTCGGGCGTTGCGGCGGCAGGCTTGCAAGCCAGTCATAGGGTGCCACGGTGTTGCGGGCAGGGGGCGTCCCGTTGGGCTGCAGGCTGGGCTGCAGGCGGGGGCGCGGGTTGGGCCGCTGGCGGGGGCGCGGGTTGGGGCGGGCGGCAAGCGGGTTCACCGACTGATCGGCCAAGGCCAGTTCGAACGACGAGC
>JANNAV010000198.1:0-8810 GCA_031384695.1 Paracoccaceae bacterium | reverse complement strand
CCGCTGGCAAGTGGTGCTGGCGATGCTGGCCGCCCTGATCCCGGCGCTGGCCTTCGCCGGCTTTGCGGTGGCCGGGCGCGAGGTGCGGCTGACCGGCGATTTCGTCAGCCCCTTCACCGATCCGGCGCAGATCGCGACGCTTTACACCCTGATGACGGCGGCTCTCTGGGGCTATGCGGCCCTGCTGGCGGCGCTTGTCGCCCTGCGCCTCTTGCGCGATTTCGGCACCCGCCTGCGGCCGCGTCTGCAGATCAGCTATGCCGGCGGCCGGGTGATCATGGCCACCCCCGGTGCCACCTTGCTGGAGATGAGCCTTGCCAACGGCGTGCCGCACGCTTCGATCTGTGGCGGGCGCGGGCGCTGTTCCACCTGCCGGGTGCGGGTGGTTGCGGGGTACGAGACGCTGGATCCTCCCGACGAGATGGAACGCCGGGTGCTGGCGCGGGTGGGGGCGGGCGACCATATCCGCCTTGCCTGTCAGATGCGCCCCAAAGCCGATCTGACGGTGATGCCGCTGCTGCCCGCCCAACGCACCAGCCCGCGCGATCTGGCGCGGCTGGACAAATACCACTCCGGCGTCGAACAGGTGGTGACGCTGATGTTCACCGATATCCGCGGCTTTACCAAACTGACCGAACACGCGCTGGCCTATGACATCGTGTTCCTGCTGAACCTCTACCTCGGCCAGATGAGCGAGGCCGTCACCGATGCGGGCGGCTATGTCGATAAGTTCATGGGCGACGGGCTGATGGCGATCTTCGGCATGGATGCCCCGCCCGGGGAAGGTGCCCGCAGCGCGCTTGCCGCCGCCCGCGCGATGGGCGGTGTGCTTGAGGCGCTGAACCAGACCCTGCACAGTCAGTTGAGCGAACCCCTGCGCATCGGCATCGGTCTGCACACCGGCCTTGCCGTTCTGGGCCGGGTGGGGGCGGCCGCGAACCACGACGCGGGCAACCGCATTTCGGCCCTGGGCGATACGGTGAACACCGCAAGCCGGGTGGAATCCGCTTGCAAAGACCTTGCCGCCCAGCTGGTGCTGACCGAGGCCACCCGCATCGCCGCTGGCCTTGGCCCGCTGGACGGGCAGCGTCATGAAATCGTCGTCAAAGGCCGCGATACCAGCGTGGTGGTCTATGCCTTTGCCCGCGCCCTTGATCTGGAGGCTGCCAGCCCGCCCTTGCCCACAGCCGCCCAGACATAACCCACTAAAAGAATCGGGCTTTACAAACCAAAGTGATTTTGTCACCTTATGCCCCAGATCAGCCAACCCCTGCGGGCCAGCCGGATTGCGCCTTGTCAGGAGACCGCAGATGCCCCAGCACCAGCCTAGCCCAAACCGCGAGGTCGCCGCATGACCGCGCAAACCCTCAACCATACCTTCATCGATGCCACCACCCCCTGCCACGACGCGATCCGCCTTACCGAGGGCGGCAGTCTGGCGCGGATATTGCTCAACGGGCAGGTCTATGCCCTCAGAATAACCCGTGCAGGCAAACTTATCCTCACCAAGTGACCGCACTCCCAAAGGAATTCCGATGATCCGCACTTACGCCGCACCGCTTTTGGCCGCCACCCTGCTGGCAACCCCCGCGCTTGCCACCGATCCTGCCGCCGTCGCCCTGACCTATGCCGATATCGCCGCCGCCGGATACGCCGATTCGCTGACCACCGCCGAGGCGCTGCAAACCGCCGTCACCGCCTTGCTCGCCACCCCTTCCGAGGCCGCCCTGCAAACCGCCCGCTCTGCATGGATCGCCGCCCGCGTGCCCTATATGCAAACCGAGGTCTACCGCTTTGGCAACCCGATGGTCGATGATTGGGAAGGCCGGGTAAACGCGTGGCCGCTGGACGAGGGCCTGATTGATTATGTTGACGCAAGCTATGCCCAGACCGAAGACAACAGCCTTGCCACCCTCAACATCGTGGCCACCCCCGAGTTTACCCTGTCCGGCACCACTATTGATGCGCGCCGGATCACCCCGGCGCTGATCGCGGATACCCTGCAAGAGGCTGACGGCATCGAGGCCAACGTCGCCTCGGGCTATCACGCCGTCGAATTCATGCTGTGGGGTCAGGATCTGAACGGCACCGGGCCGGGCTCCGGCGCGCGGCCTTACAGCGATTATCTGCAAGACGCGGGTTGCACCAATGGCAACTGCGACAGACGCGCCGCCTATCTTGCCGCCTCCACCGATCTGTTGGTCAGCGATCTGGCGGAAATGGCCGCCGCATGGGCACCCGGAGGCCCCGCACGCGGCGTGGTTCTTGCCGATCCGCAAGCGGCCCTGCTCGCCATGCTTACCGGCATGGGAAGCCTGTCTTACGGCGAACTTGCAGGCCAGCGGATGCGTCTTGGCCTGATGCTGAACGACCCCGAGGAAGAGCATGACTGCTTTTCCGACAACACCCACAACAGCCACTACTACGATGGGCTGGGCATCCAGAACGTCTATATCGGCCGCTATACCCGCATCGACGGTTCGGTGGTGTCGGGTGCGTCGCTGTCCGAACTGGTCGCCGCCCGTGATGCGGCGGTGGATCAGCAGTTGACAGGCGAGCTTGCCGCCACAGTTACCGCTTTGGCGGCGTTGAAAACCGCAGCCGAGGCTGGTATGCCCTATGATCAGATGATTGCCCCCGGCAATGCCGAAGGCGAGGCGCTGGTGATGGGGGGGGTGAACGCGCTGATCACTCAGACCGCCTCAATCGAACGCGCGGTGGCGGCGCTTGGGCTGTCGAAGATTGATCTGGAAGGCTCTGACAGTCTTGATAATCCGGGCGCCATCTTTCAATAAGCCCCCGGAAAAGGAAACCACGATGCTGCGCGCGCTGCTGATCTTGCCGCTGATGCTGTTGCAGGCCGCAGCCCGTTCGCTGGATGCCCAGACTTTGGATGACCGGACTTTGGATGACCGCCATCTGCCGGTCATCCAGCGCACTACTGCCGAGGCCGCAAAGGTTGCCGCCGTCCTCGCCCCGCCCACCGATTTCACCAAGGCCGAGCCGTTCGAGGCCAAATCCGCCGGCGCCGCCACCGTCCGCGCGGGCACCACCGCCGATACCTTCTCGCAACCCTCGGCCAACACGCCGTTTGAGGGCGAGTTGACCTTCAAGCTTGGCAATGCCCTGTTCAGCAAAACCTGGATCGCCGCCCCGGCCTCTACCCGCGCCTCCGACGGGCTTGGCCCGCTGTACAATGCCCGCGCCTGTCAGGATTGCCACCTGAAAGACGGCCGCGGCCACACGCCCGAAGGTGATGACGACAACCGCGTGTCGATCTTTTTGCGGCTTTCCGTTCCGGGCGGGCCTTCGCCTGCGGATATCCTCGGCTGGCTCGCCACGGAACCTGAACCCACCTATGGCGGCCAGTTGCAGGATTTCGCCGCCCGTGGCCATGCCGCCGAAGGCCGGATGAACATCACCTACACCCCCCTGCCCGTCACCCTTGCCGATGGGCAGATCATCTCCCTGCGCGCACCCAGCTACGGCGTCAGCGCCCCCGGCTACGGCCCGCTCGATCCGCACACCATGCTGTCGCCGCGCGTCGCCCCGCAAATGATCGGCCTCGGCCTGCTGGAGGCGATCCCCGCCGCCGATATCCTCGGCCGCGAAGACCCCGCAGACGCCGATCGCGATGGCATCTCGGGCCGCGCCGCGATCGTGCCAAGCGTGGAATACGGCGTGCCGATGCTGGGCCGCTTTGGCCTGAAAGGCGGCACCCCCACGGTGCGCGAACAGTCCGCAGCCGCGTTTGCGGGCGACATGGGCCTGTCAAACCCGCTTCACCGCGACCCTTGGGGCGAATGCACCACAGCCCAGCCCGCCTGTCGCACAGCCCCCAACGGGCAGGAAGCGGGTGCGCGCGACGGGCTGGAGGTGGACCGCGAAAGTTTTGATCTGGTTGCCTTTTATGCGCGCAACCTCGGGGTGCCCGCCCGCCGCGATGTGGCTGACCCGCAGGTGCTGCGCGGCAAAGAGCTGTTCTACGGCCTGAACTGCATCGGCTGTCATACCGCCAAACACGTCACCAACCGCCTTGAAGGCCAGCCCGAGCAAAGCTTTCAGCTGATCTGGCCCTACACCGATCTTTTGCTGCACGATATGGGGCCGGGTCTTGCCGACAACCGCCCCGAGGGCCGCGCCACCGGTTCGGAATGGAAAACCCCGCCGCTCTGGGGCATCGGGCTGACAAGGCAGGTCTCCGGCCACACCGAATTTCTGCACGACGGCCGCGCCCAAAGCCTGCTTGAGGCGATCTTGTGGCATGGCGGCGAGGCGCGGGCCGCCCGCGATGCCGTGGTGGCGCTGCCCACCCCCGACCGCGACGCCCTCATCAAATTTCTGGAAAGCCTGTAACATGCTGCGCGCCCTGATGATCACCCTCGCCTTTTCCGCCGCCGCGTCCACCATAGCCCTCTCGACAGTTGCCCGCGCCGATGTGGCCGAGGTGGTGGCCGACCGGATCCTGCCCGGCTATGCTGCCTTCGCGGCCACCACCCAAAGCCTCGCCGATGCCGCCACCACCACCTGCGATCCGGCCACCCTGCGCCCGGCGTTCCAAAGCAGTTTCGATGCCTGGATGGCGGTGCAACACCTGCGCCTCGGCCCGATTGAAGAGGATGGCCGCGGCCTTGCCATTGCCTTCTGGCCCGATCCCAAAGGCCTTGGTGCCAAGGCCCAGCGCCAGTTGCTGGCGGGCGATCCGGCCGCGCTTGCGCCCGAGGCCTTTGCCCAACAATCGGTGGCGGCGCGCGGGCTGATGGGGCTGGAGCGGCTGCTCTACCCAGATGACGCCACCCTGCCCGATACCTGCCCCCTGATCCGCGCCACCGCGCTTGACCTTGCCCGCATGGCCGCCGCAGTGAACGCGGGCTGGACGGGTGGCTATGCCGAAACCCTGCGCACTGCCGGTGATGCAGGCAACACCACCTTCCTGACCCGCCCCGAAGCGCGGCAGGCCCTGTTCACCCAGATCGTCTCGGGTCTGGAGTTCACGCTGGACCTGCGGCTTGGCCGCCCGCTTGGCAGCTTCGAGAAACCGCAACCCGACCGCGCCGAAGCCCGCGCCTCGGGCCGCAGCCTGCGCAATGTGCAGCTGTCGCTGGCGGCGCTCCGGGCGATGGTGGCCAGCCTCACCCCCGATGTGCCGCAAACCATGGCGGCTTTTGACCGCGCAATAGCCCAGGCCGCAGCGCTGGATGATCCGGTTTTTGCCGGCGCCGCCGATCCGCAAAAGCGCCTGAAGATCGAGATTTTGCAGCAATCGCTGATCAGTCTGCGCGGCGTAGCCCTTGCGGAACTGGCGCGCGAACTGGATGTCGGCATCGGCTTTAACGCCGCAGACGGAGATTGACATGGCCACCAGACGCCACTTTCTGGCCGGATTGGCCGCCGCCACCCTGCCGCGCCTTGCATGGGCCGATGCGGGCAGCCCGGCCTATCTTGCGGCGGGCAAACTGGGCGAGGCGTTCGTGCTGCACGGCCTTGCCGCCAGCGGTGAAAGCCGCTTTCACATCGCCCTGCCCGCGCGCGGCCACGCCGCCTGCGCCCATCCGACAAAGCCTTTGGCGGTGGCCTTCGCCCGCCGCCCCGGCATCTACGCGCTGGTGATCGATTGCGTCTCGGGCACAGTGCGGCACAGCCTTGCCCCCCCCGCCGGGCGCCAGTTCAACGGCCACGGCGCTTTCAGTGCCGATGGGGCCTTGCTGATGACGTCGGAAGTGGTGGCCGAAGGTTCGGCCGGTCGCATCGGCCTTTGGGAAACGGCGGGCTTTACGCGGGTGGGGGAATGGCAATCGGGTGGCATCGGGCCGCATGATGTGAAACGTCTGCCGGATGGCCGGATCGTGGTGGCAAACGGCGGCATTGTCACCGATCCCGATGACCGGACCAAGCTGAACCTCGACGAGATGCGCCCGAACCTCAGCCTGCTGTCGCCCGAAGGCGCGCTGCTTGATCAGGTCGAACTTGATGCCAGCCTGCGGCAGAACTCGATCCGCCATCTGGCCCTCACCCCCGGTGGCGTGGCCTTTGCGATGCAGTGGGAGGGCGATCTTTCCGAAGTGGCACCGCCCCTCGGCCTCTGGACCCCCGGCCAGACGCCCGTGATCTGCGACGCTGCCCCGCAGGATGCCTTTGCGCTGCAAGGCTATGCCGGGTCCATTGCCGCCACGCCGGACGGCGCGCAGATCGCTGTCACCTCGGCCAAGGCGGGGGCGGTGATGCTGTTTTCGGGTGCAGGCCAGCCCCTCGCCACCCACCGCCGTGCCGATCTGAGCGGCATCGCGCCCGCGCCCTCAGGGTTTGTGGCCACCGACGGGCAAGGCGTGGTCTGGGCCTGCGACAAGACCGGCCTTACCCCCCTCGTCCGGCATCAGGCGCTGTGGGACAATCATCTGATCGCAATTGGCTGAACGCGCCGGTTAGGGGGCTGGCGTGGCCGGACCCGCTGTTCAAAAACGGGGGTTTCACACCCCCGCACCCCCGTGGAGTATTTAAACAAATGAGAAGGGGGGGCAAGTTTAGGCGAATTGTCCTGAATAGTGATTTGGCTCCTCCAGCAAAACTTATCCCGCTTTAATGAGCTGCGCCATTCCGGGTGTCTCGGGTCAGGCGGACACCGCGCGCCCCGATGAAAAATCCTCGCCGGACACTGGGAGTGCGTGTCCGGCGAGGGGGCACAGATGCTGTCAGGACCACGCCCTTCGGGCGACCGGACTGACCGCCGTGCTTTGATGGCGCAGGCAGGCGTCAACGCGCGTTTTGGTCAGTTGATGACGTTGCCGTAGAATTTGGCCTCGACATCCGCCATGTCGATGGCGGCCAGATCGTCGGGCAGCGCATAACCATCGGCATCCGCATGCACCTTTGCCATGTCGAACGCATTGGCGTCGGCGATGTAATCGTTGGTCACATAGCGGGCGGTGTCGATGTCGATGCTGGACATGCCGATGCCCTTCAGGATCTTGAAGAAGCTGTCCCACGCCGGAATGTCATGTTCACCCCAGCCAGCGCGCTTTGTCATGTCGCCCTTGAAGGTGCGGTGAATCTGCATCAGGCTTTCGGTGCCCGCGCGGGGGCCGTAGTTCGCGCGTGTTGTGGGCAGCGCCTTGAACACAATCTCGGCCGCAGCACGCGGGTTGCGATCGGCAAACTCGCTGCCCATCGCCCAGCCGCGCAGGTATTTCTTGAGGAACTCCAGCCGCTCCGGGTCTTCCAGATCGGCCCGGCGCACCACCAGCGAGTTGGACGGCAAGGGCGAGCCGCGCATCCCCAGCCAGTAGTCGAAGTCCAAGCCCTTGGCCCCAAGATCGGCGCGCAGGCCTTCCCACGCAAGGCAGGCATCCCCCTGCCCACCGGCAAGGGCCGTGGTCCATGTTGGCCAGCCGGCCTCGACATAGGTGATCTTTTTCGGATCAACGCCGACAGCCGCGAACATCGGGTCGGCGATTGCCTGCCACGCGGCCGAGCCCAGCAGCACTGTCTTGCCTTCAAGGCCCTTGAGGTCGGTCATGCCCTCGCCCTTGCGGAAGGCGATGTTGAACAGATCAAGATAGCCGCTGCCATAGATCGACACCAGATCCATGCCTGCGTTTACGGCAAAAGACAGAACCCCCGGCGACGGAAAACCGATGTCGGCCTGTTCCACCGCCAGAAACTTGACCACTGCGGTGCCGTCCGAGGGGCCGGGTTCCATCGCGGTTTCCACACCGAGATCACCGAAATAGCCCATCTCGCGGGCCACCCAATAGGGGTAGTCGTCCATCACCTCGATCGTGCCGCGCGGCGAAATCCAGGTGAATTTTTCGCCGTAAGGTGCGGCCTGCGCCTTGCCGGGGGCCAGCAGGCCGCCGCCAAGAATGGTGGTGGCTACAAGCCCGCTGGCGCTGACTTGCAGCAGGCGGCGGCGTGTCATCATTTGGGTATTCATCAGGTATCCTCCCTTGATTGTTTGGCCGCAATTGCGTGACGGGTCGAAGCGGCAGGCCGACCGGTTCTGATCAACTTTCCCAGCCGGCCAGCTTCTTTCCCAACCAGAAGAAAAAGGCGTAGATCGTGATCCCGGTGATCGCGAGGATCAGGATGCAGGCGAAGAATTCCGGCATCCGAAGGGTTGAGGAATAGGTCGTCAAACGGCTGCCAAGCCCGAACCCGCCGCCCGACATATCGGCGCCAACCGCAGTGATCATCCCGAAGATCGCCCCGATCATCAGGCCGACGATCACCATCGGCATCGCCATGGGGATGCGGATCTTGGTGAATATCTGCAGGGTCGATGCCCCGCAGGACCGCGCCAGCGCAATCTTCATGGTATCGACGCGCCGGAACCCAGTGGCCGCGTTGATCATTACCATCGGGCCGGACGCCAGCGCCACGGCGATGATCCGGGGCGTGTAGCCAAAGCCGAAGTTCAGGATCAGCAGCGGCACCAGCGCCAGCATCGGAGTGGTGACCAACAACAAGATATAGGGCGTGATCACCTTTTCCACGAAGGGAAACTGGGTGATCACGGCGGCAAGCACCAGCCCGATGGAGGCCCCGATGGCATAGCCGGAGAACAGCTCGATCAGGGTGTAGGAATAATGCGCGCCAATCGTGGACATCTCGGGCGAGGCGAACACCGCAGCGATGGCCGAAGGGGTGGGCAGGATGTACGGCGGCACCTCAAAGAACCGCAGCAAGAACTCGCCGCCGCCGATGACAATCACCGCCACGGCGATGATGGCGATGACTTCACGCAGGCCCTGCCCGCCAAGGCCGCTGGCAAGGCCCGTCGGGCTTGCGATGCCGGTGCTGTTCTGGCTCATGCT
>JANNAV010000118.1:0-2001 GCA_031384695.1 Paracoccaceae bacterium | reverse complement strand
TGATCGCCATCACCGATGCCGGGTTCAAACCGGAAAAGCAGGTGGCTGATCTGGAAACGATCATGGCGCAGAAGCCCGATATCATCATTTCGATCCCGACCGACCCTACCGCGACAGCCGCTGCGTACCGGGCTGTTGTTGATGCTGGTGTGAAACTTGTGTTCATGGACAACATCCCGGCGGGCTTTGTCGCAGGCACCGATTATGTGTCGGTCGTCTCGGCCGATAACTACGGCAACGGCGTTGCCGCGGCCCATCTGATGGCCAAGGCGCTGAACGGGGCGGGCAAGATCGGCCTGGTGTTTCACGCCGCCGATTTCTTTGTGACCAAACAGCGCTATGATGCCTTCAAGGCGACCATTGCCAGCGATTATCCCGATATCCTGATCGTTGACGAGCAGGGGATCGGCGGCCCAGACTTTTCCGGCGATGCGGAAAAGGCGGCGGGCGCGATGCTGACCTCGCACCCCGAGATTAACGGCATCTGGGCGGTCTGGGATGTGCCTGCCGAAGGTGTGATTTCCGCCGCCCGCAATGCTGGCCGCGATGATCTGGTGATCACCACGGTTGACCTTGGCGAAAACGTTGCGATTTCCATGGCGCAAGGTGGGTTCATCAAGGGTCTTGGAGCGCAGCGCCCCTATGACGCCGGTGTGGTGGAGGCCAAACTGGCGGGCTACGGTCTGTTGGGCAAAGCAGCGCCGGCCTTTGTGGCCTTGCCCGCCCTGCCAGTGTCGCAGGACAACCTGATTGAAGCTTGGACACAGGTGTATTCGACCGAAGCGACCGACAATATCAAAGGCGCAATGGGCCAGTAACTGCCGCGCGCCGGGCAGTTCACTGCCCGGCGCCCGCCCTTCGGCCATATTCACCCAAAAAGCACCTGTGAAGCACGGCCAATGACGCCGGTTTCGCGCCAAACCCCGGAGAGAACCGATGACCAAAGTGATGAATGTCGCCATGATCGGCGGTGGCTTCATGGGCAAGGCGCATGCCATGGCCTATGCCTCGATGCCGATGTTTTTCTGGCCCGCCCCGGCCATCCCGCACCGCAAGGTTGTCGTCGATATCACCGACGGCGCGGCAGAACAGGCCCGCCAGCGGTTCGGCTTTGACGAAGCCTCCAGTGACTGGAAAGCCGTGGTGAACCGGCCCGACATTGATGTGGTCGATATCTGCACGCCCAACAATGTCCACGCCGAGATCGCCATCGAGGCCGCCCGCGCTGGCAAGCATATCATCTGCGAAAAGCCGCTGTCCCGGACTGTGCAGGAAGCCCGAGATATGGTCGCCGCCGTCAAAAAATCTGGTGTTATCAATATGGTGGCGTTCAACTACCGCCGCACCCCGGCTGTCGCACTGGCCAAGAAGTTCATCGACGAGGGCCGGATCGGCCGGATTCTGAACTTTCGCGGCACCTATTTGCAGGATTGGTCGGCGGATGAGGACGGCCCGCTGTCCTGGCGCTTTCAGAAAAAGATCGCAGGCTCTGGCACCGTTGGCGATATCGGCACGCATGTTGTGGATCTTGCGCATTATCTGGTCGGCCCGATTGCCGAGGTCACAGCCCTGACCGCGACCTATGTGAAAACCCGCCCGCTGCAGCAGGGCGGTGTGGACAAACTTGGGGCCTCCGAAAAATCCGCCAGTGCCGAACGCGGCGAGGTGGATGTTGATGACGAGGTCGTCTCGATGCTGAAGTTCGAGAACGGTGCAATCGGCAGTCTGGAGGCCACCCGCAACGCATGGGGCCGCAACAACTTTATCACGCTCGAGATTCACGGCACCGAGGGCTCGATCCACTTCAACTATGAACGCCGCGACGAATTGCAGGTGATGTTTCGCAGCGACCCCGCCGAAGCCCGTGGCTTTCGCACCATCTACACCGGCCCGGCGCATCCCTACGGCCACGGCCTGTGGCCGATCCCCGGCCTTGGTATCGGCTATTCCGAAACCAAGATCGTCGAATGCTATGATTTCTTCAAGGCGATCGAGACCGGC
>JANNAV010000067.1:0-14383 GCA_031384695.1 Paracoccaceae bacterium | reverse complement strand
CACCGACGTTCTTGGCGTGGCCGACGATATTGCGGAAGGTTTTGCGCTTGGTGCCCAGCATGCCCAGCGCCCAGCGCGGTTTGGTGGCGATGTTCAGGATATTGGGCAGGGTCAGCCGGGGGGGAGCGGACAGGCCGTTTTTCAGGTCTTTGTGGCGTTGGCCAAGGATTTGCAGATCGAGCGTCAGCACGAGAGCGGAACAGCCTGCGGCGCGGGCCCGCTCAACGGCGCTGTCGACAAATTCCTCGTCTTTCATCACGTAAAGCTGAAACCAGAACGGGGCTTTGGTGTGCTCAGCGATATCTTCGATCGAGCAGATCGACATGGTGGACAGGGTGAAGGGCACGCCGAACGCTTCGGCGGCGCGGGCGGCCTTGATCTCGCCATCGGCGCATTGCATGCCCGTCATGCCGACGGGGGCGAGGGCCACCGGCATGGAAACGGTTTGGCCGATCATCTGGCTTGCAGTGCTGCGGCCCGTCATATCGACAGCGACGCGCTGACGCAGGCGTATCTTGTTGAAATCGGAAGAGTTTTCGCCGAAGGTTTGTTCGGTGTAGCTGCCGCTTTCGCAGTAGTCGTAGAACATTTTCGGCACCCGGCGTTGGTAAAGCCGCTTCAGATCGTCGATGCAGGTGATCACGGGCATGGGCGACGTTCCCTCGATTTGGTTAGAACTTGTTACCAATTCGAGGGGCAATGTGCAAGCCTGCTTGCGCAAGGCCGGGCAGACCCGGCGGCGGGCTATCGCATGTTATATTGATATATCAATAGTTTACGCTGAATGCGCGCCTGCGGCCAATGCGGCCACGCGGGCCAGCACTTCGGCCACCGGCAGGCCCGCGCCAATATCCTTGACGATGGCGGAGCCCACCACACAGCCATCGGCGACGGCGGCGATGGCGCGGGCCTGTTCGGGGGTGGAGATGCCGAAGCCGACGATCACCGGCAAGTTCGTGCTGGCCTTGATGCGCGCCACTTCGGGGCCGACATCGGTGGCCACGGCGGCGGCGGCGCCGGTGATGCCGGTGACGGAGACATAATAGACGAAGCCGGAGGTGTTTTGCAGCACTTTGGGCAGGCGTTTGGCGTCTGTGGTGGGGGTGGCGAGGCGGATGAAGTTGAGGCCCGCACCTTGGGCGGGCAGGCAGAGTTCGGCGTCTTCCTCGGGCGGCAGATCGACGATGATCAGCCCGTCGATGCCTGCGGCGCGGGCCTCGGCCAGAAAACGGTCGACACCGCGGGAATAGATCGGGTTGTAATAGCCCATCAGCACAATGGGGGTGGCGGTGTTGGTTTTGCGAAAATCCTGCACCATTTGCAGGGTTTTCGCCAGGGTCTGGCCCGCCTCAAGCGCGCGCTGGCCGGCGAGTTGGATGGTCGGGCCGTCGGCCATCGGATCGGTGAAGGGCAGGCCCAACTCGATCACATCGACGCCCGCGCCGGGCAGGCCCCGCATGACGGCAAGCGAGGTGGCAACATCAGGATCGCCCGCCATGATATAGGCCACGAAAGCCTTTTTATGCTGGGATTTCAGCCGCGCGAAAGTGTCGTCTATTCTGGTCATGGGGCGGTTCCGTCTGGTGGGATGCTGGTTGCGGTTTGCACGGGTGCTGCGGGAAAATCAATGGCTGAAAGTGGGGCGTCTCTTGATCCTTTGGCGCGGGCGCACTAGAAGCGGGCCAGTTAGACAGGAGGGCGTCATGGGCTTCAAGATGGGTATCGTGGGGTTGCCGAATGTGGGAAAATCAACTCTTTTCAATGCGTTGACCCGGACGGCGGCGGCGCAGGCGGCGAACTTTCCGTTCTGCACCATCGAGCCGAATGTGGGCGAGGTGGCGGTGCCGGATGCGCGGCTGGACCGGCTGGCGGCGATTGCGGCCAGCAAGCAGATCATTCCGACGCGGATCACCTTTGTCGATATCGCGGGGCTGGTGCGGGGGGCCTCCAAAGGCGAGGGGTTGGGCAACCAGTTTCTGGCCAACATCCGCGAATGCGATGCGGTGGCGCATGTGCTGCGCTGTTTTGAGGATGGCGATATCACCCATGTGGAGGGGCGGATCGATCCGGTGGCGGATGCGGAAACCATTGAAACCGAGCTGATGCTGGCCGATCTGGAATCGATCGAGCGGCGGCTGGCGAACCTGGCGCGCAAGCTGCGGGGCGGCGACAAGGACAGCGCGGATCAGGACCGTTTGCTGCGGGTGGCGCTGAAGGAGTTGGAGGCGGGGCGGCCTGCGCGGGGGGTGAAAATCGCGGCGGATGATGCGCGGCCTTGGGAGATGTTGCAGCTTTTGACAGCGAAACCAGTGCTTTACGTCTGCAATGTCGAGGAGGCTTGTGCGGCCACCGGCAACAGCCAGTCGGCGCGGGTGGAGGCGATGGCTGTGGCGCAAGGTGCTGGTTCGGTGGTGATTTCGGCGCGGATCGAGGAAGAGATCAGCCAGTTGGCGGATGACGAGGCGGCGATGTTTCTGGAGGAGATGGGGTTGCAGGAGCCGGGGTTGGACCGGCTTATTCGCGCCGGGTATCAGTTGCTGGGGTTGCAGACTTATTTCACGGTGGGGCCAAAGGAAGCGCGGGCCTGGACCATCACGCGGGGCACTTTGGCACCGCAGGCGGCGGGGGTTATTCACGGCGATTTCGAGAAGGGGTTCATCCGGTCGGAAACCATCGCTTATGAGGATTACGTGGCGGGCAACGGCGAGGCGGGGGCCAAGGAGGCGGGCAAGTTCCGCGTTGAAGGCAAGACCTATGAGGTGAAGGACGGCGATGTGCTGCACTTCCTGTTCTCGGGCTGAGCCGGGCAATTTGTGATGGGTGGGGGTGCCCGGACCGATCTTTGAAACTCTCTGGGAGAGAGTTTTTCGGTCCGTTGCCCAATAGGCCGGAGGCCGTTTGGGCGAGGGGTTTTCCGCAGTCCTGACGGTTTGGCAAATTGGGGCGCGGCTGCCTGGGCTGGTGCGAGAATCGCGCCTGCCCGTTCAATCAGGTGGGGGGCAGGCAGGCGCGGCCCAATTTGATTGAGATCAAAATCGGCAAGAGAAACTGGAAAGCGGTTTTCGGGCGGAGATCATCATGGCGCGCATTCATCTGAAAGATCTGGGCGTTTTGCGCGGTGAGGCTTTGTTTGCCGATCTGAACCTGAGCATCGGGCCGGGCGACAGGCTGGGGTTGGTGGCGGCCAACGGGCGGGGGAAATCGACCTTGCTGCGGGTGCTGGCGGGCGAGGAGGAGCCGGGAATGGGCGAGATCACCCGCGCGCGGGGCATGCGGGTGGGGCATCTGGCGCAGGAGATACCGGGCGCGGTGCTGAGCCAGACTGTGGCCGAGGTGGTTGGGGCGGGGATCGGGGAAAGCTGGCGGGTGGAGATCGTGCTGGATGATCTGGCCTTTCCGGCAGAGTTTCGTGGCAGAGCCTTGGGGGCGTTGAGTGGCGGGTGGCAGCGGCTGGCGATGCTGGCGCGGGTTTGGGTGCATGAGCCCGACATGTTGCTGCTGGACGAACCCACCAACCATCTGGATCTGGCGCGGACCGGCTGGTTGCAGAGCTGGCTGGCCGCCTTGCCGCGCTATTTTCCGGTGGTGGTGGCCAGCCACGACCGCGCCTTTCTGGATGCGGTGACCAACCGGACGCTGTTTTTGCGCGGTGAGCGGGGGGCGGTTTATGCGCTGCCTTACAGCCGGGCAAAACTGGCGCTGGCCGAGGGCGATCTGGCCGAGGGGCGGCGCTTTGCCAATGATATGGCCAAGGTGACGCAATTGCGCAAGCAGGCGGCAAAGCTGAAGAACATCGGTATCAACTCGGGCTCCGATCTGCTGATCACCAAGACCAAACAGCTTTCAGAACGGGCGGGGAAGCTTGCGGCGCAGGCGAGGGCGGCGCATGTCGAGGGTTCGGCGGGGGCGATCCGGCTGGAGGCGGCGGGCAGCCATGCGCGCGCGCTGATCCGGTTGCAGGACGCGGCGATTGCGCGGCCGGATGGCGGGTTGCTGTTCAGGACCGGGGTGAAGTGGATAGCGCCCGGCGAGCGGGTTGTGGTGCTGGGGCGCAACGGCGCGGGCAAGACGCGGCTGGTGGGCGCGGTGTTTGACGCGTGCCAAGGGGTGGCGGGCGGGGGGACGGGCGGGGGGACGGGCGATATCAGGGCGGCGGCATCGGTGGTGTGCGGCTATTCGGATCAGGGGTTGACGCAGCTTGCGCGGTTCGCCTCGCCGCAAGCGGCGGTGGCGGGGTTTGATCTGGGCGATCACGCCGGCCGCACCTTGCTGGCCGGGGTGGGGGTGAAGGTTGGCATGCAGGCGGGCGCGATTGCCGCCCTTTCGGGCGGACAGCGGGCGCGGCTGGCGATGCTGATCCTGCGGCTGCAAAAGCCCAACTTTCACCTGCTGGACGAGCCCACCAACCATCTGGACATCGAGGGGCAGGAAGCGCTGGAGGTGGAGTTGCTGGCGCAGGAGGCGGGGTGTCTGCTGGTGAGCCATGACCGGGCATTCGTGCGGGCGGTGGCGAACCGGTTCTGGCTGATCGAGGGCAAGCGGCTGGTGGAGGTGGATGATCCCGAGCCGTTCTTTCGCGCCGAGTTGGCACGGGGGGGGTGAATTGGCACGGGGGGGGGTGAATTGGCAACGCAGACAGGGCTGTCGTTCTGTACTAGGCTGGCCACATCACGGGGGGCGGCATGTTTTTATGGCGGGTTGGGTGGCTGGGGGTGGGGCTGGTGCTGGTAGCTGTGCCTTCGGGGGCCGAGTGCCGGATTGCGCTGGCGTTGGCGGTGGATGTGTCACGCTCGGTCAGTCTGGTGGATTACCGGCTGCAGCAGGAGGGGATCGTGGCGGCGCTGGCCGACCCGCAGGTGCAGGCGGCGTTCCTGAAGCCCGAGGATCATGTAGCGCTGGCGGTTTATGAATGGGGCGGCAGCGAATATCAGGATATCATCGCCGACTGGCGGGTGATCGGCAGTGCCGCCGATCTGGATGTTGTGGCGCGGATGATGGCGGCGCGGCAGCGGGTGTCGGACCATCAGCCGACGGCTTTGGGCTGGGCGGTGGATTTCGGCGCGCGGCTGATGGAGACGGCGCCTTATTGTGACAAGCGGGTGCTGGATGTTTCGGGCGACGGGCGCAACAACACCGGCATGACCCCGGCCGCGGCTTATGCTGCGCGGGATTTCGGCGATCTGGTGATCAATGGCTTGTCGATTGGCGAGCATGAAAGCGATCTGGAGCAGTATTACCGTGATGAGTTGATCCGCGGGCCGGGGGCGTTTGTGGAGGTGGCCCGCAAGCAGGCGGATTTTCCGGCGGCGATAAAGCGCAAGCTGATCCGGGAGTTGAGCGATCAGGTGGCGGGGGCGGTGCGGGCGGGGGGCGCGGTTGGGGGGTGAGTGTTGTGGTAGGCGGCGCAAAAAGAGCGGGGGCTTCACACCCCCGCACCCCCGTGGGATATTTGAGCAGTAAAGAAGCGGGGGAAAGTGGATTGGGGAACCGAATAGGGGCCGAATTGGGGGATTGCCGAACCGGGCGGCATCAGATTGACTGGGGACCGGGGAGAGTGGCGCAAGAAACGATCTGTTCGGATGCTGCGGCCCTGTAACGATATTGACAAGGGGCGATCCGTGGGTAGTGTCGGGCGAAACGGGGGAGCGGTTCGCGGCATGGGCGGCAAGGGATCGGGGCCAGTGGCGGAGCGGTTTTTTCCGGTGATCGAGAATGGCGCGGGGGCGTCGCGGATTGTGCTGGTGTGCGAGCATGCCTCGAACCTGATCCCGAAGCGCTGGGGCGATCTGGGGTTGAGTGCGGCCGAGCGGCGGGCGCATATCGCGTGGGATCTTGGGGCTTTGGGGCTGGCGCGGGGGCTGGCGCAGCGGTTGGACGGGGTGCTGGTGCATGCGCCGGTCAGCCGGTTGATCTATGATTGCAACCGCGCGCCGGACCGGGCGGCGGCGATGCCGGCGCGGTCGGAAGTGATTGATATACCGGGAAATGTGGCGATTTCAGCGACCGAGCGGCTGTTGCGGACCGAAAGCGTTTATCTGCCGTTTCAGGCCGGTTTGCAGGCGGTGATTGCCGCCCGCATCGCCATGGGGCAGGCGCCGGTGATCGTGACCATCCACAGCTTTACGCCGATATATTTCGGCGTGCCGCGCGCGGTGGAGTTCGGGGTAATCCATGATGCCGATCCGGGCTATGCGCGGGCGATTGTGGCGGCGGCGGCGACCTCGGGGCTGCACACGGCGCTGAACGCGCCCTATTCGGCGGCGGATGATGTGACGCATACGCTTCGGTTGCAGGCGACGCCCTACGGGTTGGCCAATGCGATGCTGGAAATCAGGAATGATCTGATCGTTGATCTGGCGGCGCAGGAGGGCATGGCCGAGCGGCTGGCACCGGTGCTGAACATGGGTTTGGTGGAAATTCAGAAGCAGGCCAAGGCCAGCTAGTTGGTGCGTTTGCTGCGATTGCTGCAGGGGGCCGCGCGCCCCTTGACCACCTGAAACGCCCCCGGCACCGCTTGCGGGGCACCCCATGGGAGATACCGGATATGCCCGGCAATATGACATTCGATGCGCTGAGAGAGGCCGTGGCGCGCGGCGAGATTGATACGGTGCTGGTGGCGGGCATCGACATGCAGGGCCGCCTGATGGGCAAGCGGTTTCATGCGGCGTTCTTCATCGAAAGCGGCCATCACGAGACGCATTGCTGCAACTATCTGCTGGCGGTGGATATGGAGATGGCGACGGTGCAGGGATACCGGTCATCGAACTGGCAGACTGGCTACGGGGATTATGTGCTGAAGCCGGATATGGCAACGCTGCGCCTTGTGCCTTGGCTGGAGGGGACGGCTTTGGTGCTGGGTGATCTTCTGGACCACCACCACCAGCCGGTGCCGCATTCGCCGCGCGCCATTTTGCGCCGCCAAGTGGAGCGGGCCCGCGCCATGGGGTTCAACGCGATGATGGCGACGGAGCTGGAGTTTTATCTCTTTGAGAACAGCTATGAGGCGCTGCGCGATAGTAACTATACCGGGTTGAAGCCGGTGAGTGCCTATAACGAGGATTACCACATCTTTCAGACCACCAAGGAAGAAGGGGTAATGCGGGCGATCCGCAACGGGCTATATGGCGCGGGGATTCCCATCGAGAACTCCAAAGGCGAGGCGGATGCGGGGCAGGAAGAGGTGAACTACCGCTATTCCGATGCTTTGGACACGGCGGATAACCATACGATTGTGAAGCACGGCATCAAGGAGATCGCCTGGACCAAGGGTAAATCAGTGACCTTCATGGCGAAGTATGATCACCGGAAGGCCGGGTCTTCGGCGCATTGCCATCAGTCCTTGTGGACATTGGACGGCAAGGCGGCCTTTGCCGATGCGGAAGACGCGCATGGCATGTCGGCGACAATGAAGCAGTATATGGCGGGGCAACTGGCCTATGCGCGCGAGATGACGGTGTTTCTCGCGCCCTATGTGAACAGCTACAAGCGGTTCAGCATTGGGATGTTTGCGCCGACCAAGGCGGTGTGGTCAGCCGACAACCGCACGGCGGGGTTCCGGGTGTGCGGGGTCGGCTCGAAAGCGGTGCGGGTAGAGTGCCGCATTCCGGGATCGGATGTGAACCCTTATCTGGTGTGTGCCGCCCTGCTTGCGGCGGGGCTGGAGGGGATCGAGCAGAAGATGGTGCTGGAGCCGGAGATGAAGGGCGATATGTACGCGGCGGGGGGGGTGCGCGAGATCCCGAAGAACCTGCGCGATGCGGCGGGGTTGCTGCAGGGTTCCGAGATGTTCCGCCGGGCGTTTGGCGATGATGTGGTGGAGCATTATCACCATGCGGCGCAGTGGGAGATTTCCGAGACCGACCGGGTGGTGACGGATTTCGAGTTGCAGCGCGGGTTGGAGCGGGCGTAGGAACAAAGAGTAACCGTTGACAGGAGTTACTTAGTATCATAACTTTTTGGTTCCAGAGCGTGTTGCGTACAATCGGGTTCAGCCGATTGTCCGCAACACGCAACATTCCCAAGCTGATCTTGTCTTGGATTTCCTTCAATCTGAATCAGATTTAAGGAAATCCACTCTGAGTACCTGACGGAGGACGCCATGTCGAAGTATGACCCTCTTACGCATCACCTTGCGGCGCGCAACGAGGCGCGTATTGCCATGCGCTTTGACGAGATTGAGCGGCTGCTGGGCTTTGCGCTGCCGCGCTCGGCACGGCTGCACCGGCCGTGGTGGGCCAACAGCGGGCACGGCCATGTGCAGGCAAAGGGCTGGCTGAATGCGGGATACCAGTCGCAAGAGGTTGATCTTGAAGCGGAACGGCTGGAGTTTGTCAGGTTGAACCGGCTTGATGACGTTCCAGCCGGGTTGCCTGCAAAGGGCAACCATCCGCTTTGGGGCTTGTTTGCCGGGCAGGTCTGGGTGCAGCCCGGTTATGATCTGACGGAACCCGCCGATCCAAATTGGGGGGCGGCTGAGAGTTGAGCCGCGTCCCTCCCCTGTTGCTCGACACCTGCGCCGTGATATGGTTGGTTAACTCCGAACCTGCGGCGCAGGCGTTGAGCGTCTTGCTGGGCGCGGAACTTGCCGAAAGACGACCGACTTTCGTGTCACCAATTTCCGCCTGGGAAATCGGTATGCTGGTGCGGCTTGGCAGGCTGAGGCTGCCAGCAAGGCCAGAGGTGGTTTTTGATCAGATTCAATCGGCTGCGGGGATTTCGTTGGCCGCGATGACGCCGAACCTGCTGATCGCGTCAAGCGCGTTGCCGGGTGATCTGCACCGCGACCCCGCCGACCGCATCATCATTGCCACCGCCCGTGAGTATGGCTTTCGGGTGGTGACGCGCGACCGCAAGATACTGGATTATGCTGAGAAGGGCCATGTGATGGCCTTGGAATGTTGAACAATGACGCAAGGTGGCGGGCCGCATGCCCATCCTACGAGGTAACACGATGAACGCTATTCGATTGATAAGCCCGGTTGACGGTTCGGTTTATGCCGAGCGGATGCCTTTGAGCCGGGAGGCCGCCGAGGCTGCGGCGGCGCGTGCCAAGGCGGCGCAGAAGGGCTGGGGCGCGCGGCCTTTGGCGGAGCGGATTGCGCTGGTCAAGGCGGGGGTGGCCGCGCTGATGGGAAAGAAAGACGTTTTGGTTGAGGAACTGGCCTGGCAGATGGGCCGGCCCACCCGGTTTGGTGGCGAGTTTGGCGGGGTGAATGACCGCACCAATTATATGGCCGAAATCGCCGAAGCGACGCTGGCGCCGCATATGGTGGAGGACAGCGACAGGTTCCGCCGCTTTATCGCGCGCGAGGCTTTGGGGGTGGTGTTCATCGTGGCACCCTGGAACTATCCCTATCTGACCACCATCAACACTTTGGCCCCGGCGTTGATTGCGGGCAACACGGTGGTGCTGAAACATGCCAGCCAGACCATGCTGGTGGGCGAGCGTTTGGCCGAGGCGTTTCACAGCGTGGGCGTGCCTGCGGATGTGTTTCAGAATGTGGTGCTGGATCATGCCACCACTGAGCATCTGATAGGCAGCCGCGCGTTCAATTTCGTAAACTTCACCGGCTCGGTGGCGGGGGGCCAAGCGATGGAGCGGGCGGCGGCGGGGACGTTCACGCCTTTGGGCCTTGAGTTGGGCGGCAAGGATCCGGGCTATGTGCGGGCCGATGCCGATCTGGAGGCAGCGGTGGAGACGCTGATGGACGGGGCGATGTACAATGCCGGGCAGTGCTGTTGCGGCATCGAGCGGATTTATGTGCACGCAAGCCTTTATGATGCCTTTGTGGAGAAGGCGGTGGTTTGGGTGAAGGGCTTGCATCTGGGCAATCCGTTTGATGCGGGCAGCACTTTGGGGCCGATGGCCAACAAGCGGTTCGCCGCCGTGGTGCGGGGGCAGATTGCCGATGCGGTGGCGGCGGGGGCGCGCGCGCTGATTGATCCGGCGTTGTTTCCGGCGGATGATGGCGGGGCGTATCTGGCGCCGCAGATTCTGGTGGATGTGGATCATTCGATGCGGGTGATGATGGAGGAAAGTTTTGGCCCGGTGGTGGGGATCATGAAGGTTTCCGGTGATGCCGAGGCTTTGGCGCTGATGAATGACAGCCCTTACGGGTTGACGGCTTCGGTCTGGACGCAGGACTATGAAACGGCGCAAGCGCTTGGCTTGCAGATCGAGACGGGCACCGTGTTCATGAACCGGGCCGATTATCTGGACCCGGCGCTGTGCTGGACCGGGTGCAAGGACACCGGGCGCGGCGGTTCTCTCTCATATCTCGGGTTCCATTCGGTGACCCGTCCGAAATCTTATCATCTGAAGAAGGTGCAGAAATGACCCACAGCGTACCAAACCGGAACTGGTCTTACCCTACGGCGATGAAATTCGGCGTGGGCCGCATATCGGAACTGGCCGAGCATTGTCGGGCGGTGGGGATGAAAAAGCCCTTGTTGGTGACCGACAAGGCACTGGCCAGCCTGCCGATCACGGCGGCGGCGCTTGATCTGTTGGCGGCGGCAGGGTTGGGGCGGGCGGTTTTCTCGGAAGTGGATGCCAACCCGACCGAGATCAACATGGCGGCTGGCATTGCCGCTTATCTCGCCGGGGGCCATGACGGGGTGGTGGGGTTTGGCGGCGGCTCGGCGCTTGATCTGGGCAAGATGATTGCCTTGATGGCGCATCAACCGGCGGGGCTGACGGTGTGGGAGTTGGAGGATATCGGCGATTGGTACACCCGCGCCGATGCCGGCAAGATCGCCCCGACGATTGCGGTGCCGACCACGGCGGGGACGGGTTCGGAAGTGGGGCGGGCGGGGGTGTTGACCAATTCTGTCACCCACAAGAAAAAGATCATCTGGCATCCCGGCCTGATGCCTGCAGTGGTGATCTGTGATCCTGCGCTGTGCGTGGGAATGCCGCGGTTCATCACGGCGGGCACCGGGATGGACGCGTTGGCGCATTGTCTGGAAGCCTATTGCAGCCCGCATTATCACCCGATGTCACAGGGGATTGCGTTGGAGGGAATGCGGCTGGTGTTCGAGAACCTGCCGAAGGTTTACGCCGATCCGAACGATCTGGATGCCCGCGCGCATATGATGGCGGCGGCGGCGATGGGGGCGACGGCGTTTCAGAAGGGGCTTGGCGCTATCCACAGTTTGAGCCATCCGGTGGGGGCGGTTTACGGCACCCATCATGGCACCACCAATGCGGTGGTGATGCCGATGGTGCTGGATTTCAACCGGGCGGCGATTGAGGCGTTGATTGAACGGGCGGCGGCTTATCTGGGGATTGCGGGCGGTTTTGACGGGTTTCGCGCGGCCGTGATGGCGCTGAGGGCGGAGTTGAACATTCCGGCCGGGTTGACCGCGATGGGGGTGGACCCGGCACGGTTGGACGAATTGACCGAAATGGCGCTGGAAGACCCAAGCTGTGGCGGCAATCCGGTGGCGATGACGCGCGAAAACACGCGGGCGTTGTTTGGGGCCTGTATGTAGCGCATGTCGCGGCAGATCAGGGCGGATATCGCCATCATCGGCGCGGGTGTGGTGGGGCTGGCGATTGCCGAGCGGTTGGTGGCTGAAGGGCGCGAGGTGGTGCTGCTGGATGCGGGCGCGCCGGGTATCGGGGCGAGTTACGGCAACGCGGGCACCATCGCGGAATATGCGGTGATGCCGGTAGGCTCGCCCGCCGTGCTGCGCGCGTTGCCGTCTTTGCTGTTCGACAAGGGCTCGCCTCTGGCGATCCGGCGGGCGGCGTTGCCTGCGTTGTTGCCGTGGCTGGCGCGGTTTGCGGTGCAATCGCTGCCCGGCGCGACGCGGCGCAATGCGGTGGCGCTTGCGGCCTTGCTGGCGGGGGCCGGGGCGGGGTGGCAGGCCTTGGCGGCGCGCATTGGCGGGGCCGGGATTTTGCAGGCGCGCGGGTGTTTGTATCTGTACGAGACAGGCCGCGCGTTTCGGGCGGCGGCGGCGGATATGGCGTTTCGCCGCAAGCTGGGGGTGGCGGTTGATCTGCTGGGGCCGGGCGATCTGGCGCTGTTGGAACCGGGGTTGCGGGCGGTTGAGGGCGGGGCCGCGTTCTTTCCGGGGGCCGTGATCATCACCGACCCGGGGCTGATGATGCAGCATCTGGCAGCGGCGGTGGGGGCGCGGGCCGAACTGGTGCAAGCGCGGGCCACGGGTTTGCGCGTGATTCTGGACGGGGTGGTGGTTGACGCGCCGGGGCTGCGGCTGCACGCGCGGCAGGTGATCATCGCGGCGGGGGCGCAGTCGCGGGCGCTGGCGCGGCAGGCGGGCGACCGGGTGCCTTTGGATACCGAACGGGGCTATCATGTGGAGTGGGATATGGCGGAGCCTTTGCTGGCGCGCCCCGCCTGCCCCACCGCGCGCGGGTTTTATCTGTGTCCGATGGCGGGGCGGTTGCGGGTGGCGGGGACGGTGGAGTTGGGGGGGCTGACCGCGCCACCCTCGCGCCACCGGATCGAGCGGCTGACCCTCGGCGCGCGGGCGATGTTTCCGCAGCTTGGGGAGCCGGACCGGGATTGGATGGGGTTTCGCCCGTCGCTGCCCGACAGCCTGCCGGTGATCGGGCCGGGCCGGGCCGGGCTGTCGGTGATCCATGCTTACGGGCACGGGCATCTGGGGGTGACGCTGGCCCCTGTCACCGCGCGGCTGGTGGCCGGTCTGGTGGCGGGGCGGTTGCCGGAGGTGGCGCTGGCGCCCTACCGGGTGGACCGGTTCTGAGCGGGGGCTGGTGTTGCTGCTGCATCCGGCTGCGAAGGGGCAGAAACCGGGGCAGGTTCCGGTGAAGCGGGTGTTCGATGTGCAGGACGTGGCGGCGGTTCTGGCCGGTTTTGCCGCGCGCAGGGGGGTGGGGGCGTTCGGGCCAGTTCATCAGGTTGGCGGCTGCCGGTTTGCCAATGGCAAAGACCCTGCGGGGAAGCTGATCTCTGTTTCCCGCCGTGGGTTTACTGCATCAAGGGCATAGGGGGGTTCACACGCCACGACCGGCCCCCGACCGGCCTGCGGCCGCCCTCCCCCGTGGGATAGTTTCACAGAGACAAAGTGGGGGATCGCGGTGGCGCGCCTCAGGCAAACAGGTAGGGCCAGACCTCGTGGCCGCCTTCCCACATCATCTTGAGCGCCACGTAGACGATAATCGCAAGGCCGAGGTAGGCTATCCAGCGGTGCTTGTTCAGCAGGCGGGCGATGAAGGTTGCGGCGAGGCCCATCATGGCGATGGACAGGATCAGGCCGATCACCAGCACGGTGGGGTGATCGCGGGCGGCCCCTGCAACCGCCAGCACGTTATCCAGCGACATCGAGACATCGGCGATCACGATCTGCCAGGCCGCCTGGGCGAAGGTTTTGCGCGGAGCCCCGCCCGCGACGGTGCCATCGGCGTTCAGATCCTGATCGGTGAGGGATTCCTCGGCCAGGTTTTCGCTGTGATCACCATTGCGCAGTTCGCGCCACATTTTCCAGCACACCCAGAGCAGCAGCACTCCCCCCGCCAGCAGCAGCCCGACGATGGCCAGAAGCTGTGTGGTGACGAGGGCAAAGCCGATCCGCATGATGGTGGCGGCGATAATGCCGACGAGGATCGCCTTGTTGCGCTGTTCGCGCGGCAGGCCGGCGGCGGCAAGTGCTATGACGATCGCATTGTCGCCCGCCAGCACCAGATCGATGCCGATGACTTGCATGAGGGCGACAAAGCCTTCGTAGGTGAAGATTTCCATGGGCGGCTCCGGGGGTATGGCTTTGCTGAGGGCTTCATAGGCGAGGGGGGAAGACGAGGCAACCCGGCTTTGCAGCGGGCGGGATTTGGGGGGGGCGATCCGGCCCGGAGGATCTGCCGGTTCAGCGGCAGCGGGATGCGGCGGTTGAGGTGGCCAAGCTGGAACCGCTCTGGTGGCGCGTGTGGCCGGGTTCGTGGCCCGACAGGCAGGGCGGTGAGCGGATGCAGGGGTGAAGCGGTGCGAGCCGTGTTGGAAGCGTGGCTTTGCCGGGTGGAGAGAGCCCCCGCACCCGATGCCAAAAGCGGGGGACTCGCGCCCCCGAACCCGCTGTTCAAGAGCGGGGGACTCGCGCCCCCGCACCCGCTGTTCAAGAGCGGGGGTTTCACACCCCCGCACCCGCTGTTCAAGAACGGGGGACTCACACCCCCGCACCCCCGTGGGATATTTGAGCAGTAAAGAACTGGGGACGGGTTTGGGAGGAATAGTTTGCATGGCCGTTCAGGGTGCGGCCGATGGGGTTGGCGCTTTTTCCGCCTGCGGGCGGGGAGACGCGCGACAAGAAATCTTGCGGTGGACGAATTTCGCGAAAAACGCCCGGCCTGCCGGATCTGTTTTGTTGCGCCGGTTTGTGGCAGCAGGACGGGTGGCGC
>JANNAV010000019.1:0-5793 GCA_031384695.1 Paracoccaceae bacterium | reverse complement strand
CGCGCGCAAGCCCGCCGACGTCAAATCCAGCCGCGTGATCTCTATCCCGGACATCGTAGCCTCCCCATCATGGAAGGACATAGATGCAGAGATATCAACGCTTGAAAATCCCCCAGAGTCAAATCAGAGGTCCGTTGGTATAAGCGCCGCCGCCTCGGCTTTTGGGGCGTGGCGCTGGTCTGCTGCCTCAAGCGATCTGGTGGCACGCCTGACTGCGGGCCGCGTAAAACCCACGATCAACCGCTACCATATCGCCGAACTGGCAGGCCTGCCGGCTCCCGTGCAGCGCTATTTCCGTGCGGCGCTGACCGACGGTCAGCCCGTCGTCGCCGCCGTGCGGCTTACGCAAACCGGGCGCTTCAACATGAGTGCCACGGCCGACCAGTGGAAGCCCTTCACCGCGACGCAAGCCTTTACAACGGCTCGGCCCGGTTTTGTATGGGATGCAAACATCACACTGATTCCGGGCGTGCCGGTGCGGGTGGTCGATGCGTATATCGCCGGCGAAGGATTGCTGCGGCCGACAATTCTGGGGCTTTATGCAATAGGCACCTTGCAAGGCACAGGCGAAATTGCGCGGGGCGAATTGCTGCGACATGTTGCTGAAAGCGTCTGGTTTCCGACCGCCCTTTTGCCCAGTCAGGGGGTGGTTTGGCAAGCGGTCGATGACACTTCCGCGACTGCCACGATGACGGACGGGCCTGTAAGCGTGACGATGCTGTTCCGGTTTGACGCCAAGGGGCTCATCACTTTCGTTCGCGTCGAGGCGCGCGCTACGACGGTGGACGGGGGGACCGTGCTTATGCCCTGGGAATGCCGGATGTCGAACTATCAGACCCGCGAAGGCATGCGCGTGCCACTGACGGGCGAGGCGCTGTATATCACTCTACAAGGGGAGCGGTTTTATTTCAAAGGGACCATCACCACCTTGGTCTATGAGTTTGAAGCGTAGTTTCCCCATCCCGATTTACCGCCGACATGTCGCAGCAATCTTCTTGTCAGGGATGGATTTCAGAAACGTTGTCCCCTCACTAACGTCGTCCCCTCACTTCGGCTTGTCTCGCCCATCAATTCCATCTCTTGACTGGCCGATACGCGGTCGAAGTTGACGGTGTGCTTCTCTCGAGGATTAACTCCGGGAAGTTCATCAAATCACGGGCTACGGCCGCGTTTCTTGTGGCCATCTGACAGATTGGTGGACGGCAATCCTATTCGGTTGGCAGCTTTTCGTCCGCCTTTGGCCAATAATTTCCGAGACTCCACATTTTGTTTTCTGGGTCCCGGCAAGCGAATTCTCGATTTCCGTAATCCGCATCGCGGAGATCCATCTCGATCTTGGCTCCCGATTGTTTAACGCGCGTGAACAGCGCATCAGGGTCATCGACAGCTACATAAAGCGCATCAATGCGCCGCGCTTCAACTTTGCCAACCATTTTGTCATAATCGTCTTCGCGGCTTTGGCCCAGCGTGAGGATCGACGAGCCGAATGCAAGTTGTGCATGCTCGACCAATCCCTCATTGCGGTGCACAAAATGTTCTCGAAAGCCAAGACTTCCGTAAGCCATTGGATCATCGCTTCTGGATCCCGACACCGCATCGTCGGAAAAATTCGCGGCGGCTCCGAAAAAGTTGCATCTGACTTGACATGTCTCCTTTGTTCGAATGACCGTACTGTCTTTACCCTCACCCCGTCACCACCCCATCCCCCACCACGATCTGCCGCCGACAGGTCGCGGCGATCTTCTCATCATGGGTGGAAATCAGGAATGTCGTCCCCTCGTCCCGGTTGATCTGGCCGATCAACTCCATGACCTGCGTGGCCGAGGCGCGGTCGAGGTTGCCGGTGGGTTCGTCCGCCAGCACCAGTTCGGGGCTGTTCATCAGGGCACGGGCCACGGCCACACGCTGTTTCTGGCCGCCTGACAGGTTGGTCGACGGAAAATCCACCCGTTCGGCCAGCCCCATGCGGCCCAGAAGATCGCGGCCCCGTGCGCGCGCCGCCGCCGTTTCACGCCCTTCACGCACAGCGGTGGGAAAGATCACATTCTCCAGCGCGGTAAAGTCGGGCAGCAGATTGTGGAACTGGAACACGAACCCGATATGGCGGTTGCGGAAGTCGGTCAGGGCGCGGTCACCTGCCGTGGTCAGATCGACCCCCAGCATCACGTGGCTGCCGGATGTTGGCTGCATCAAGGTGCCCAGAATGGTCAGCAGCGTGCTTTTGCCCGATCCCGACGGACCCAGCAGGGCGGCAAATTCGCCCCTGTCCATTCGCAGCGATAACCCGCGCAAGACGCGGGTCTCCGCCTCGCCGGTGCCGTAGGTCTTCACCAAATCGCTCACCTGCAACAGACCGTCCGTCATTGCCCGATCGCCGTCACAGGGTCGACCCGCGCCGCCGACCGCGCAGGCAGGATCGCCGCCAGGGTGGCGATGACGACGGTCAGCAGGATAGCCAGCCCGAACGCGCCCTCTTCGATGTCGATGGGCATGACGCCGGGGTTGGCGTCACCGCGGGGCGGAAACTGCGACAGCACCAGATAGCCCAGACCCGCCCCAGTCACCCCGCCCAAAAGGCCCACCAATGCGCCTTGACTGACGAACACGAACACCACGAACCGCCTGCTGGCCCCCATCGCCCGCATGATCCCGATCTCGGCCTTGCGTCGGTAGGTGGACAACAGCAGGGACGATGCGATACCGATGACAATCGACACCATCGCGAACGTTTTCAGAAGGATGCCGGTCTGGTCTTGCGCGCGCAGCGCCGACAGAACCTCGCCCCCCACCACAGTCCATGACTCGGCGTTCAGGCCGGTGACAGCGGTGATCCGCAGTGCAATTGCATCCGCCTGCATAAGGTCGGCCAGCTTGATCTCGATCCCTGTCACACCTTGCGGCAGGGCAAAAAGGGTGCGGGCAGTATCAAGGCTGACATAAGCGCTGGAGGCGTAGAACCCGCCCTGCCCCATCTTGTAGATGCCCGACACCGTCATCAGCGCCGTGATCCCCGGTCCGGTATCCAGCCGGATGCTGTCGCCCACCTTCAGATCCAGATCATCGGCAAGCGTCTGGCTGATGACCACCAGCCCGGTGCCCACGCGGACCAATCCCGCAACCATATAGGTCTGCAACTGCACGATCGCGGATTCCTGCCCCGGTTCCACCCCGATGACCGACACCTGCGACACCTGCGCGCCGCGCGTCATGAACCCGCTGCCGGTGATCCTGGGCGACACCGCAATGACCCCCGGCAGTGCGGCAATCATCGGCACATAGATCGCCTCGTCGCGCACACTCGCCTGCCACAGCGCCGATTTCTCCTGCGCCAGCAGGATCTGCCCGGTGCTTTGGTCGATAAGCAGTGGAGGCTCTTCAACTTCGGCGGTTATGCTGACATGACTCAGGTCGCCCGCGATGCTGTCGAGGATGTAGTTTGCCAGGCCGCCGATCAGCGCGCTCATGAAGATGAAGATGAACACGCCCAAAGCGACACCCAGCAGTAAAAGCGCAGTCTGTGCCTTGCTGGACAAAAGGTAGCGGCTGGCGATTTTCAGGGCGTACAGCATCAGGATTCGGGCATCGCGGGCGACGCGATGACTGCCAGCCCCTCCGACATGTCCGTCGCGTCGGTGATGACCACGTCACCTGCAACAAGCCCTTGGGTGACTTGCACCCGATTGGCGGGCCAGTCCACTACCGTGACATTCCGTTCTTCCGCCACTCCCGAAACCACGACAAACACGGTGGAGTTCGCAACCACCGCCGCACGGGGCACCGCGATGGCCGCGTCCTGCCTGTCCACAATGATGTTCGCCGTCACCGTCAACCCGACCGGGGCCGCGACAGGATCATTAAACGCGATCTTGACTGCCAGCCCGCCGGTTGCCGCATCAACCTGAGCCGCGACAAAGCTGACGCTGCCGTCAAGCTTTTTGATGCCGCCCTTCAGTTGCAGCACCGCCTGCAGACCCGGCGTGATCAGTGCGGCATAGCCTTCGTCCACGTCGGTTTCGACCACCAGCTGCCCAAGGTCGGCCACCGAAAACAGCGGCGTGGTCTGGTCTACCGACTGCCCAACTTCGGCATTCCGGGCCAGAACCGTACCCGCAACCGGGGCCAGGATCGTGAACTTTTCAAGGTCGATCTGCACTTGATCGAACAGGGCCGTCAAGCGCGCGACCTCTTGCATTGAGGTCTGCTGGGCCGACCTGGCATTACCAATCGCTGTGCGCGATATAGTGTCTTTCAGGGCCTCTGCCCGCGCAAGATCGGCATCGGCCTGCGACAGCCCCACCAGACCGGCATCAAGACCCGCCATTGCCTGGCGGACCATCGCCTGTTGGCCAGACGCATCGATGCGCGCCAGTAGGTCGCCCTGTGCAACTTCTGCACCTTCCTCGACCAGAACTTCGGTCAACTTGCCACCGACCGCGGGTTTGACCTCGACCAGATGCAGCGGAGCGATCCGCCCGTTCACTGCGAGAACGCGCAGTATCGGTGCCGGTGCGACTGTCTCGACAGTGACAGGCAGGCCTCTGGCGACCCATGGCTGAAAAAACCAAAGTGCGGTTGCCGCGATGGCAAGCACGGCCAAGCCCGCCCAGATCCACCGCGACCGTTTCTGCGGCGCGGGCGGGGCGGGCGGCGGCGGGACCTGAACCGCTGGAACCGTCAGTTGACCGGTCGTCACGGGTAGCGGCGCGTCAGGCACCTCTCTCACGGATGGATCAACCGGGGTCCTGATCCTATTTGTCATCCTTCAATCCGCCTGAATCAGTTTCCGCCGTCAGTACCGGAACCGGACCGGAAAGCGCTGCTGTGCTGTCTGAGATCATCTGCAGTATCGTGCATGGGAAAACGCTCCAAACCGGATCGCCGACTTAGACTTTTGTCATCATCGCTGATCGGACCCCAAGGCGCGTTGATCTGGATCAGTAAGCCGCGTCCGCACAGGCGTCCCAACTAATCCAGGTATGTCGAAGACTCCAACTTCGCTGTAGGATGGACGCTCATGGGCAACTGAGCGGTCACCGCCACAGCAACATCAGGCCAACTTGTATGAACGGTCCAGTCGAACGTACGAACCAAATGATCAGTGGGACACTTTTCACGAAAAGATATGAGAAGCTTTGGAAGACCCAACTGTCCCACCGCAACCTAACTATCCGCGTCATCGTCGTTTGCGGCGCCCCCTACGGGCTGCCACCAATCCCCGGTTTTGCATTGCTTTTTCGCGTCTCCGGGCCAACAAGCCGACGCTTCGCCTCAGTGTCAGGGCGGCCATCCCAACTTGCCTTCCCAAGATCACCCGCAGCGCAGCCTTTGCGCAAAAATAAGGCTTTTGGCGGCCCCACCCCTACCAGCCACGCCCTGAACGCCCAGAAAACAGGCATTCGCCGTGAACCCGCCCGCCCCACAGCACTCTCCAATTGCAGATCCCGCGCATTCCGGCGAACACCGGCCCGAGGTGGGGTTCGCACATGGCACGGCTTTCGATCATTGTGGTGGAGCGTGACCGCGACAGGGCGCTCAGAATCGTCGATGGCCTGATCGCCTCAGGCGATCACCAGGTCACGGTCATTGCCGAAGAAACCGGCCTCGCCCGCCGTATTGCCGAGCAAAAGCCCGATATCGTGCTGATCGACGTTGCCAATCCGTCGCGCGATGTGCTGGAGGAGCTGGCCCTCGCATCCGGGCCGCTGGAACGCCCGGTGGCGATGTTTGTTGATCGGTCGGACGCGCAACTGACCCGTGCCGCCATCGAGGCCGGGATGTCGGCCTATGTGGTGG
>JANNAV010000018.1:0-13423 GCA_031384695.1 Paracoccaceae bacterium | reverse complement strand
CGCGCGCAAGCCCGCCGACGTCAAATCCAGCCGCGTGATCTCTATCCCGGACATCGTAGCCTCCCCATCATGGAAGGACATAGATGCAGAGATATCAACGCTTGAAAATCCCCCAGAGTCAAATCAGAGGTCCGTTGGTATCACACCCCCGCACCCGAGCCGAAGAGCGGGGGTTTCACACCCCCGCACCCCCGTGGGATATTTGGGCAGTAAAGAAGCGGGCGGATCAGAGTTTGCGCAGCCAGAATTGCAGTTTCTTCTCGGACTCCGCGCTGTCGCCAAGGTCTTGCCACGCAAAGGCGGCCTCAAAACCCGCAAGCGGGGCGTAGCCTCGGCCTTGCCAGAACGCATCGTTGCTGCGGGCATCCACCGGGCGCGCCGGATGGTTTGCCGGACGCATGACCGAACAGAACGCCACATGCCCGCGCCCCAGCGCCCGCGCATGCGCCTCGCGCAGGTCGATGAAACGGTGGCCAAGACCGATGCCGCGATAGGCGGGCAGCAGCACCGATTCCGCGCCGTAAAGCACATCCGACAGCGGGATGTTCAGGGCATGAAACGGCGCCGTGACGCCCTCGCTCTGATCTTCGATCAGGGTCGAGGTGGAGGCGCCGACAAGGCGGCCCTCGTGGAACGCGCCCACCAACAGCGCGCCGGGGGTATCGCGGTAAGTCTGCAGATAAGCCCGCTCATAGGCCAGCGTGCCCTCGTAAAGAAACGGCCATTCCCGGTGCACCGCGATGCGCAACGCCGCCACCGCGTCAAGCACCGCCTCCAGCGCCGCACCATAAAGCGCCCGCACCTCGATTCCCCCGGCCTTCACCGGCAACCCCCTGAACGGCTGCCCATCGTGCAACGGCGCGCGGTGCAAGGGATCTGGCGCATCGGCGGTGCCTTTCTACGGGAGGTTAAAAGGATCAGCGCGAACGCTCACAGCCTCACTTTCGCACGCCGCGCGCCAATGGTCCAGTTTCCCTGGCACCCCCCCGCAAGCGCCCGCCTACCCCGCAAGCGCCCGCCTACCCCGCACTCGGCGCACCGAACCGGTCCAGCATCCGCGACCGGATCTGATCCCGCGCCTGCCGGTAGGCCCCCAGCTTGGCCTCGCGCCCTTCGCCCAGCGCCGTCGGATCAATGATCGGCCAGTATTCAACCTCAAGATGATAGGATTTCGTCAGATCCAGCGCCGCATGCCGACTCACCGACGACAGCGCGATGATCAGATCGAACTGCCCCAGATCATCGCCCATCTTCTGCATCTCGGCAAAACTGCGCGAGCGGTGGCGCTGCAACTCGATCCCCAACTCGGAGCAAACCGCAATCGAAAAGCCGTCGATCTCCATGTCATTGGTCACCCCCGCCGATTGCACATAGGCGCGCTGGCCATAAAGCTTTTTCATCAGCCCCTCGGCCATCGGCGAGCGGACGGCATTGTGATCACAGCAAAACAGCACCGATTGGGGGAAATCTGCCACGCTCAACCCCAATGCAACACGCAGATCAGGGTGAAAAGCCGCCGTGCAGTATCAATATCCACCGCAGCCTTGCCTTCAAGCCGTTCCTGCAACACCCGCGCGCCTTCGTTGTGGATGCCGCGCCTTGCCATGTCGATGGCCTCGATCTGGCTGGGGGGCAGGCGTTTCACCGCATCGAAATAGCTTTCGCAGATCTGAAAGTAATCCTTCACCGTCTGGCGGAACGGCCCCAGACTCAAATGAAAAGCGCCAACCTTTTCGCTGGCCTCGTTGGCGATCTCGAACACCAGCCGGCCTTCGCGGATGGCAAGGCCAAGCCGGTAAGGCCCCGCAGGCACCGCCCTGTCCTCGCGCAAGGGGAGCGCAAAGCTGTTGTCCTCCAGCAGGTCAAAGATCGCCACCTTGCGCTCCTGCTCGATCTGCGGCGTCGGGCGCACAAGGCCCTTCTCGTCGATCTCGATATGGCAGATGCGGTTGCTCACGTAAGCCCCCCCTCGGGCAGCGGCGCGTTCAGCCGGTTCAGCCTTGCGCGCACCGATTGCGCATGCGCCTGCAACCCTTCCGATACCGCCAGCCGTTCTGCCGCAGGCCCGATGGCCGCAAGCGCTGCGGGGGTCATCTTCGCCAGCGTCGTCCGCTTCATGAAATCCATCACGCTCAACCCCGACGAGAACCGCGCCGACCGCGCCGTGGGCAGCACATGGTTCGGCCCGCCCACGTAATCGCCGATCGCCTCCGGTGTCCATGCCCCCAGAAAAATCGCCCCCGCATGGGTGATCCTTGCACTCAGCGCCTCGGGATCGGCCACGCACAACTCCAGATGCTCTGGCGCCATGCGGTTCGCCAGCACCGCCGCCTCATGCAGATCGCGCACCACGATCACTGCACCATTGCGCTCCCAGGACGCGCCGGCAATCGCCCGCCGATCAAGGGTTTCCAGAAGGCGCAACACCGCCCGCGCCACCGCCCGGCCAAACCCCGCATCCGGCGTGATCAGCACGGATTGGGCACTGGCGTCATGCTCGGCCTGCGACAACAGATCAAGCGCGATCCAGTCCGGGTCATTGGCCGCGTCCGCAATCACCAGAATCTCGGACGGACCCGCGATCATGTCGATGCCCACCCGGCCAAACACCCGCCGCTTGGCCGCCGCTACATAGGCGTTGCCCGGCCCGGTGATCTTGTCGACCGCGCGGATGGTTTCGGTGCCATAGGCCAGCGCCGCCACCGCCTGCGCGCCACCGATGCGGTAGATGGTGTCCACGCCCGCAATCCGCGCCGCCATCAGCACCAGCGGGTTGACCACCCCACCCGGCGTCGGGCAGGTGATCACCAGATCGCGCACCCCCGCCACCCTTGCCGGGATGGCATTCATCAGCACCGACGACGGGTACGAGGCAAGCCCCCCAGGCACATAAAGCCCCGCCGCATCAATCGGCGTCCAGCGCCAGCCCAGGCTCGCGCCGCTGGCCTCCTGCCACATCGCATCCTGCGGCAACTGGCGGCCGTGGTAATCGCCGATGCGGCGGGCGGCCAGTTCCAGTACGGCGCGGTCCACAGGCAGCACACCCGCGCAATGGGCGTTGATTTCACTGGCCGAAAAGGCCAGCGTTTCGGGCTCAAGCCGCAGCCGGTCGAATTTTTCCGTCAGCGCAATCAGCGCCGCATCCCCGCCCGCCCGCACCTCGGCGATGATGCCCGCCACCACCTGATCCACGTCCTCGGCCTCTTCGCGCTTCATGCCCAGCAATGCCGCGAACTGCGGCTCGAAATCGGCGTCTTGGGTGGACAGATGGCAGGGCATGGCAGGTCTCCGGGGTCGGTGGGTCAGATAGCGCGGCGCGGCAGGTGCCGCAAGATGGGGCGCTGCCCCGATGCAGGCGTTGCCCGCATCTCCCCGGGATGTTCAGGCAAAGAAAAAGCCGGACTCGGGCATGAAGGCAAGCGGCGGTTGCGGCGCATAGGTCAGGCGGCAGGCAAAGGCGCGCGCCGTCATTCCCGGGTGCCTGAGAACCGCTGTTGCCACTCGGCGCGTTCCTCGTCGGTGATCTTGCGAAACAGGTTCTCGGGCACGCTGAAGGCGGCGCCGCCCGGCAGCAGGTTCAGCGCCTGCGCGACGTCGCCCGGCCATGTCCAATCATCCGAGCCGACAGCCTTCATCATCACCGCCGCCGCATCCGGGATGAACGGTGCCGAGGTAACCGCGAACAGCCGGATCAGGTTCATCGCCAGCCGCACCATCGCCCCCGCCTGCGCAGGATCAGTTTTCACCACCGTCCAAGGCGCCGCTGATTGCAGATATTCATTGCCCAGCACCCAGATCGCCCGTAACTCCGCCGCCGATTTGCGCACCTCCATCGCCGCCATCAGCGCCTCATAGGCCCGCAGCCGCAGCCCCAGATCGGCGATCAACTGCGCCTCGCGCGCGCCGTAAGTGCCGCCTTCGGGGATGGTGTCGCCAAACTTCGCGCGGGCAAACTTCGTCACCCGGCTGACCAGATTGCCCAGCACATCGGCCAGATCCTTGTTCACATCGGCCTGAAAGTTTTCCCAGGTAAACTCGGCATCGCTGTTTTCCGGCGCATGACTCAGCAACCACCAGCGCCAGTAGTCGGACGGCAGGATAGACAACGCCTGATCCATGAACACCCCCCGCCCCTGCGAAGTGGAAAACTGCCCGCCGTCATAATTCAGGTAATTGAACGACTTGATGTAATCGACCAGTTTCCAAGGCTCGCCCGACCCCATGATCGTCGCCGGAAAGGAAAGCGTGTGGAACGGCACATTGTCCTTGCCCATGAACTGCACATAGCGCACGTCCGCAGCCCCCTTGTCGGTGCGCCACCACCGCTCCCACGCGGCATCGGGCAGGCCCTGCGCATCCGCCCATTCCGCCGTGGCCGCGATGTATTCGATGGGGGCATCGAACCAGACGTAAAACACCTTGCCCTCCATCCCCGGCCAGGGCTGATCACCTTTCATCACCGGCACCCCCCAATGCAGATCGCGGGTGATACCCCGGTCCTGCAACCCCTCGCCGTCGTTCAGCCATTTCTTGGCAATCGAGGTGGTCAGGATCGGCCAATCGGTCTTGCTGTCGATCCACGCCTCCAGCTTGCCCCGCAAAGACCGCTGGCGCAGGAACAGGTGCGTCGTCTCGCGCACCTCCAGATCGGTGGAACCTGATATGGCCGAGCGCGGGTTGATCAGATCGGTCGGGCTCAACTGCTTGGTGCAGTTCTCGCACTGATCACCCCGCGCCGCCGTATAGCCGCAGTTCGGGCAGGTGCCGTTGATATACCTGTCGGGCAGAAACCTATTGTCTGTGATGGAAAACACTTGGCTTTCCGACACTTCCGCAATCAGCCCCGCCGCATCCAGCCTGCCTGCGAAGTGCTGGGTCAACCGGTGGTTGCGCGCGCTGGACGAGCGCCCGAAATGGTCGAAAGACAGCCGGAACCCACGCGCAATTTCGGCCTGCACCGCATGCATCTCGGCACAGAACTCCGCCACCGGCTGCCCCGCCTTGGCCGCCGCCAGTTCGGCAGGCGTGCCATGCTCGTCGGTCGCACAGATGAACATCACCTCATCGCCCCGCGCCCGGGCATAGCGCGCGTAAAGATCGGCGGGCAACTGGCTGCCTACCAGATTGCCCAGATGCTTGATGCCGTTGATATAAGGAATGGCCGAGGTGATCAGAATCCGTGCCATGACGCGCCCCTTAAAAGTATCGCGCTTCCTTACCGCAAGGTCTGCCCAAGGGCCAGCCTACTCGGTCTCGAACACCACCGCCTGCGGATCGGGATGCAGGAAATCGCGCTGCAACGTCACCTCCAGCCCCTCTGCCATGGTATAAGGCGCGCGGAACCCCGGCACGCCATGCGCCGCACTGGCAAAACTGGTGGTCGCCATGAACTTGCGCACCCTTATGGCCGAAATCGGCAACCGCCGCCCCGTCAGCTTCGCCACCCCATCTGCCAGATGCCCCAGCGCCATGCCCAAAGCACCCGGCAACCGCACCCCCACCCCGCGCCTGCCCTTCAGCGTCAGGCGCACATGGCTGACCAGTTGGTTCATCGAAAGATCAGGCTTATCCACATAGTTGTACACATGCACCCCCGGCCCGAACCCCAAGGCCGCCTGCAAGAACGCCGCCACATTCTGCACATAAGCCACCGATTTGCGGTTCTCCCCCCGCCCCACCATCACAAACGCACCACTGCCTATCTGCCGCAACAGGTTAAAGACATTGCCCCGGTTGCCCGGCCCGAACACCACCGTTGGCCGCACGATCACCAGCGAACGCCCCTGCCCCCGCGCCTGCCATTCCCGCAGCACCTCCTCCGCGGCAAACTTCGTCCGCCCATAGGCGTTGAACGGTTCAATTGCCCCGTCCTCGCCCGTCCCCTCCGGCGCAAAGCCGTAAACCGCCACGGTCGAGGTGAAGATAATGGTCCCGATCCCCAGCGCCTCGGCCACCGCACAAACGTTGCGCGTCCCCTCCACATTCACCGCGTCATAGCGCGACAAAGGCAGTACATCATCGCGGTGCTCGGCTGCCAGATGCACCAAAGCGTCGCCCTCCACCGCACGCCCCAGTGCCGCGACATCGCAGATATCCGCCACCCGGCAGGCCGCCGGAAACCCGGCACTCGCCCGCTTGTCCACAATACCAAACGCCACCCCGGATGCCGCGAGCCGCACAGCCAGCGCCGTGCCGATAAACCCCGCCCCGCCGATGATGGCAACCTTCACAAAAGCTGCCGCGCACAGGCTTCCAACTGCTCGGCCGCCGTCCCCCAGCCCTCAAAGAATCCCATCTCGCGGTGGGTGCCCGCGGCATCCTTCGAGCGGTGCCGCACCAGCGCCTGATAGCGCGTCTGCCCATTTTCCAGATCCTCAAACGTGATGATCGCAGTCATGAAAGGCTCGGGCGCAGGCTTCCAGCCCTCGGTATATGTGTCGGTGAACACCAGCTTCACCTCCGGGATCACCTCCAGATACACCCCCCTGTTCTCAATCACCGCACCGTCCACATCAAAGGTGGTATTGAACGCGCCCCCGACCCGCAGGTCCAGATGGCAGGCGGTTACCTTGTGCGGCTTTGGCACGAACCATTGCATCAGATGCGCGGGCGTGGTCCAGCACGCCCACAAAAGATGCCGCGGCACGTTGATGTCGCGGCGCAAGATCAGATCGGTTTCGGGATCATGTGTCATCAGGTTGCTCCATTTTCAAATTTTCCGCAAAAGCCTGCAGCCTATCGGTCCGCGCTTCCCAGACCGCGCGCTGCGCCTCCAGCCAGCCTTGCATCACCGCAAGCGACCCCGGCACCACAGCGCAACTGCGCACCCGTCCCACCTTGGCCGAGGTGATCAGCCCCGCGCCCTCCAGCACCGCCAGATGCCGCAGGATGGTCGGCAGCGCCATGCCGGTAGGGCGCGCAAGTTCCGTCACCGCCACAGCACCCTGCCCCATCCGCACCAGCATGCCCCGCCGTGTCGGGTCCGACAGCGCCTGAAACATTTCCGAAAGGGCAAGATCATGCTGAGCCATATGGCTAAGTAACACAACATCAGCTTTCGCGCAACCGCAGACTCCCCTCCTCTGCCTTGCCCGATTTGATTTCAATCAAATTGGGCCGCGCCTGCCACCTGCCCGCCGCCCTTGAATTGAGGGGCGAGGCGGGCGTTCTTCGGGGAAAAGGTCCACTGGACCTTTTCTGATCTCTCATCTCCCCCGGCAGGCGCGATTCTCGCACCCGCTCAGGCAGACGCGCCCCAATTTGCCCCACCGTTCAGATCGCGGACAACCCCTTGCCCAAACGGCCTCCGGCCTTATGGCCAACGAACCGAGAAACTCTCTCCCAGAGAGTTTCCAAGATCGGTCCGGGCGCATACCCTCCAACTCCTGCCCTCAATCAAAACGTCGGCCCTCCCAGCCCTCCACAACTTGCCCCGCCCCCCCACTCTGGCTATCACTATCCCAAACCGCACACTCAAACCCCAAAGGCCACGATGACCAACCGCACCCTCCGCCACGGCCTGCAGATCGACCCGCAACTTGCCGATTTCATCGAGACGCAGGCCCTGCCCGGCACCGGCACCACCGCCGATGCCTTCTGGTCCGGCTTTGCCAGCCTGATCGCCAACTTCGCCCCCATAAACCGCACCCTGCTTGCCACGCGCGGCGATCTGCAAGCGCAGATCGACGCCTGGCACATTGCCCACCGCACCCGGCCCCACGATGCAACCGCCTACCAGACCTTCCTGCGTGACATCGGCTATCTCGTCCCCGAAGGTCCGGATTTCACCATTGAGACCACCAACACAGACCCCGAGATCGCCACCACCCCCGGCCCGCAACTCGTGGTCCCCATCACCAACGCCCGCTATGCCCTGAACGCCGCCAACGCCCGCTGGGCCAGCCTTTACGATTGCCTCTACGGCACCGACGCCATGGGCACCCCCCCGCCACAAGGCGCATATGACAGAGGCCACGGCGCCCGCGTGATCGCCCGCGTCAGGGTGTTTCTGGACGAGGCTTTCCCGATCGCAGGCACCAGCCACGCCGACGCTCGCCGCTATCACGTCAAGGACGGCGCTTTGCTGATCGACGACCTGCCGCTTGCAAACCCTGAAAAATTCGCGGGCTACCGCGGCAACCCACGCGCGCCGGATGCGGTCCTCTTGCGCAACAACGGCCTGCATGTCGAACTTGTCTTCGACCGCGCCCATGTCATCGGCAGTCGCGATCAGGCCTGCCTCGCCGATGTGCAACTGGAAAGTGCTGTCTCCGCCATCATGGACCTTGAGGATTCAGTGGCCTGCGTTGACGCCGCCGACAAGGTGCAGGCCTATGCCAACTGGCTGGGCCTGATGCGCGGCGATCTGACCGCGACGATGGAAAAGGCGGGCAAACCCCTCACCCGTGCCCTCAACCCCGACCGCCAGTTTCTCGCCCCCGACGGCACCCGTCTCACCCTCAAAGGCCGCGCCCTGATGTGGATCCGCAACGTCGGCCACCTGATGACCAACCCCGCTATTCTTGATGCGCAAGGCCATGAAGTGCCCGAAGGCCTGATGGATGCGCTGATCACCACCCTGATCGCCAAACACGATCTGGCCAAAACCGGCCCCCGCAATTCTGGCACCGGCTCCATCTACATCGTCAAACCCAAAATGCACGGCCCCGAAGAAGTGGCCTTCGCCGACGAAGTCTTTACCCGCGTGGAATCTATCCTCGGCCTGCCGCAAAACACCGTCAAACTCGGCGTGATGGACGAAGAACGCCGCACCTCGGTCAACCTCAAAGAGTGCATCCGCGCCGCCCGCCACCGCATCGCCTTCATCAACACCGGCTTTCTCGACCGCACCGGCGACGAGATTCACACCTCGATGGAAGCAGGCCCCTTCTCGCGCAAGGATTTCATCAAGCGCAAGGGCTGGATCACCGCCTACGAGAACCAGAACGTCGATATCGGCCTTGAATGTGGGCTCTCGGGCCGCGCCCAGATCGGCAAAGGCATGTGGGCGATGCCAGACCTCATGGCCGCGATGCTGGAGCAAAAGATCGACCATCCCCGCGCGGGTGCCACCTGCGCCTGGGTGCCCTCGCCCACCGCCGCCACCCTGCACGCGCTGCATTACCACAAGATCGACGTGATGGCGGTGCAGCGCAAACTCGCCGCTGGTGGCCGCCGCGCCTATGTCGAGGCGCTGCTGGACATCCCGCTTGCCAGCTACCGCAAATGGACCGAGGCGCAGGTGCTGCGCGAGGTTGAAAACAACGCCCAAGGCATCCTCGGCTATGTCGTGCGCTGGGTCGATCAGGGGGTTGGCTGCTCGAAAGTGCCCGATATCAATAACATCAGCCTGATGGAAGACCGCGCCACCTGTCGCATCTCGGCCCAGCACATCGCCAACTGGCTGCACCACGGCGTGCTCACCGCCGCTCAGGTCACCGCCGCCTTGCAGAAAATGGCCGCTGTGGTCGATGCGCAAAACGCGGGCGACCCCGCCTATCGCCCGATGGCCCCCGGCTTTGATGGCCTCGCTTACCACGCCGCCCACGATCTGGTATTTCAGGGCCGCACGCAGCCCTCTGGCTATACCGAACCCCTGCTGCACGCCTACCGCCTGCAACTGAAAGCCCGCGCGTCCTGACGCCCTACCCGATATCCAAAGCCATCGCATGCACCCGCCATGACAGATCGCCCAAGGCCGCGTTCACCGCCCGGTGCCGCGCCACCCGCCCCATCGCGGCCAGTTCCGCCGCCCGGATCACCACCCGGAAATGGCTCTCGCCGGAACCGTCATCCCCCGCATGCCCGCCATGCAGATGGCTTTCGTTGTTGATCTCCAACCTGTCGGCCCGAAACGCCGCCTCCAGCCGCGCCCTTATCTCATCTTTCACGCTCATCGCCGCCAAGCCCCCTTCTATCTGCCGACGAATGCCCTAAACTCATCGCCCTGAGTCGGAAAGGCCGCAATACCCATGACCACCCGCCCCCCCTTCGAATTTGATCTGCGCGTCTCCTCCGACAAGGCAAAGCGCAAAACCGGCCGCCGTGGCATGTCCGGCGCCTTCGATACCTCGACCAAAGGCTGCGAATTTCCCGGCTGTGCCCAGAAAGGCGCCTACCGCGCGCCCAAATCGCCCGACCATCTTGACGAGTTCTTCTGGTTCTGCCGCGATCACGTCCGCGAATACAACCTGAAATGGAATTTCTTCGGCACCGCCACCGACGAGGAATTTCAAAAGCTGCTCGACCGTGACCGCCTTTGGGAACGCGAAACCAAACCCTATTCGAAAAAAGACGATGGCCGCGCCTGGCACCGGCTTGGCGTTGATGATCCGATGGCGATCTTGGGCGATAAATCAACGCAGAACCCCGGCAAACCCACCACCAACGCCACCCGCAAACTGCCCCCCACCGAGCGTAAGGCGGTCGAGATCCTCGACGCCCGCGATACCTGGACCAAAGCCGAAATACGCAAGCAATACAAAGGTCTGGTGAAGGATCTTCATCCCGATATGAACGGCGGCGACCGCTCGGACGAGGACCGCCTGCAAGAGGTGGTCTGGGCCTGGGACCAGATCAAGGACAGCCGCTACTTCCGCGATTAGCAAAGCCGTCTGCCTTCCCCCGTTCTCCTTTGCGAAAATATCCCACGCGGGTGAGGGGGCGCGAGCCCCCCGCTCTTTGGCGCGGCTGCGGGGGCGCGAGCCCCCCGCTCTTTGGCGCGGCTGCGGGGGCACGAGGCCCCCGCTCTTTTTTCACACGCGCCCCCCGCCTCACGCCGGCAAAAACACCATCGCCGCCCCGTTCATGCAGTACCGCTTGCCCGTGGGCGCCGGCCCATCGTCGAACACATGCCCCAGATGCCCGCCACAGCGCACGCAATGCACCTCGGTGCGGTCGCCAAACCAGCCGTCATCAACCTTGGTCCCCACCGCCCCCGGCAATGCCTCAGAAAACGAAGGCCACCCGGTGCCGGACTCGAACTTCGCGGCCGACGCGTAAAGCGGCAACGCGCACCCGCCGCAGGCGTAAACCCCCACCCGCGCCTCATAGGCAAGCGGGCTTGACCCCGCCCGCTCGGTTTCGGCCTCGCGCAGCACCGCATAGGCTGTGTCAGATAGCCGCGCCCGCCACTCCGCCTCGCTGAACTCCACCGCAAACTCCCCGGCCCAAAGCGGGGCCCAGACCGGTGGCGCCATCATCAAACCGGCCACCGAGGCCATAAACATCCGGCGTTGCATCATTCACCTCCTGATTTGCGTCTTGCCAAACCAACGCGCCGCGCCACCATAAAGTTTCATGTTCGCGCGGCCGCCACGCCAAACCTGCATCTTGCAGCCCCCCCGGCTTTGCGCCACAAAGCGCAGCAGCACCGGGGCCGCAATGCTCCCCTTCAAGACATGGATATCCCGATGACCGATGCAACCCAGAAGCCGACAGAAGACATCTCGGTCCGCGACATGTTCGGCATTGATACCGATATGAAGGTCAAAGGCTTCGCCGAACGCAGCGACCGCGTGCCGGAAATCGACCCCACCTACAAATTCGATCCTGATACCTCGCTCGCCATCCTCGCGGGCTTTTCCTACAACCGCCGGGTGATGATCCAGGGCTACCATGGCACCGGCAAATCCACCCATATCGAGCAGATCGGCGCGCGGCTGAACTGGCCCACGGTGCGGGTAAACCTCGACAGCCACATCTCCCGCATCGACCTCATCGGCAAAGACGCGATCAAACTGCGCGACGGCAAGCAGGTGACCGAGTTTCACGAAGGCATCCTGCCATGGGCGCTGCGCAACCCCGTCGCCATCGTGTTCGATGAATATGACGCCGGCCGCGCCGACGTGATGTTCGTGATCCAGCGCGTGCTGGAACATGACGGCAAGCTGACCCTGCTGGATCAGAACGAGATCATCACCCCCAACCCTTATTTCCGCCTGTTCGCCACCTCGAACACGGTAGGCCTTGGTGATACCACCGGGCTCTATCACGGCACCCAGCAGATCAATCAGGCCCAGATGGACCGTTGGAGCCTTGTCGCCACCCTGAACTACCTCAGCCATGATGCCGAGGCCGCCATCGTGCTGGCCAAATCACCGCATTACAACACCGCCACCGGCCGCAAGACCATCAGCCAGATGGTCACCGTGGCCGATCTCACCCGCACCGCCTTCATGAACGGCGATCTCTCCACCGTGATGTCGCCCCGCACTGTGCTCAACTGGGCGCAAAACGCCGAGATTTTCCGCAACATCGGCTACGCCTTCCGCCTCACCTTCCTCAACAAATGTGACGAGTTGGAACGCTCCACCGTGGCCGAGTTCTACCAGCGCTGTTTTGCCGAAGAACTGCCCGAATCCGCCGCTTCCATGGCGATGAAATAACGTAGGGCGGGGTGCACCCCGCCATTGCTGCGGTTGGCGGGGAGGCGGGGAGGCGGGGAGGCGCGGTACACCCCGCCCTACGGCGGAAAATCCCGGCAGGTGCCCCCTCGTCTATGCCTTCGCCGCCATCGTCGCCTTCGCCCACCAGACCAGATCATCCAGCGAAGCCGTCGCCGCAGGCAGGATATGCGCCTCGATGGTTTCAATTTCCCCATTGCCGCCCATCGGATGCACCGCGAAGAAATCGCTCATGCCGATATGCACCGCGTTGCGCGTCGGCACCATCTGCAACTCCACCCCGATGGTGCGCAGATGCTCCATCGCCCGCGTCGCCCCAACCGCACCATAAGCGATGGCGGTAAAGGGCTTGCGCACCCACTCCACCGAGGCCTGATCCAGCGCGTTCTTCAAAGATCCGGTCACCGACCGGTTGTACTCGGCCACCACGAAAATATAGCCGTCAAACTCGCCCATCTTCTTTTGCCACGCCACCGCCCGCGCATCTTGCGACGGCATCCAGGCGTTCGACGCCATCTCATCGAACAGCGGCAGATCAAAATCGCGCAGATCAACCAGTTCCACCTCCATATCCGCACGCGCCTGCGCCTGTTTCAGCATCCAGGCGGCGGGCTTGTCGGCAAACCGCGCCTTGCGGGTAGAGCCGATGACGAGGGCAATCTTGGGTTTCCGTGCCATTTCGTAAATCCTTCGGTTGGGGTAAGGGGGTGTCTGGCCACCCTATCTGATCCCTGCCACCGCCTGCCGCAATTGCACAGATCATCACATATGATGTGCGCCGCCGCACAGCCAGCCGCCGAACCGCTGGCATTTATCGTCAGAATCCCCCACGCCACTCTTGCCCCCAACCTGCGCCAATGCTCTATCTGCGACATGAGCAAACCCAACGACAACCCCGCCGATCCGTTCAAAAAGGCGCTCGCCGACGCCACCCGCACCATGGCCGACGATGCCGAAATGACCGTGACCTACTCGGTCGATCCCGCCGGCATGACCAAAGACGGCATCCGCCTGCCGCA
>JANNAV010000005.1:0-5288 GCA_031384695.1 Paracoccaceae bacterium | reverse complement strand
GAATCCAGCCGCGCGGGCGGGTTTCCCTTCTGCCGCACCGTGCGATTTGAACCCGGCCGCGCGTGGCTTGCCCTCGGCCCCGGCAGGCTTGCCCGCCCAACGCGGCTTGTCACCGTCAGCGCGCGGCGCATAGGGCTTGCGCTCCCCGTCCTCGCGCTTGACGTAAGGCTTCGCCGCCTCAGCGCGGGGCGCATAAGGCTTCGCACCCTCCGCGCGGGGGGCATAAGGCTTGCGATCCGCACCGGCCGCACGCGGCGCATAGGGTTTCTTGTCGCCCTCGTCGCGCTTGGCATAGGGCTTGGCGGCATAAGGCTTTTTATCGCCCTCGTCGCGCTTGGCATAGGGTTTGGCCGCATCACTGCGCGGCGCGTAGGGCTTTTTGTCACCCTCTTCGCGCTTCACATATGGCTTGCGTGCGGGCGCGCTTTGCACCTGCGCTACCTCGCGCGGGGCATAGGATTTCGCCTCGACCTCGCCCACCGGGTTCCACGCCTTGCTGGGCGAATCCGCAGGCTCGTCCTCGACAAAGCGCGAGGGCTTGGGCACATAGGCGGGCTTTTCGGGCCGATCACCCGCAGGCCGGTCCAGCAGCGCCGGGCGCGCGGCTGCCTTTTCCGGGGCCACCTTGCGCGGGGCCGCTTCCTTGCGCGGGGCGCGCTCGGGCCGGTCCATATCCGGCTCGCCCGCGATCCGTTCCATCACCACGCCGCTTTCCAACTCGATCCCGGCCCCGAACTTGCCCGCCAACGCTTCGGCGATCTGCACGTAGGTCCGGTCTTCCTGCACCCGGATGGCACCGATACCGTCCTTGGTAATCCCACCCGCATCGCAGATCTTCGGCAACAGCCAGCGCGCCTCGGCCCGCCCCGAACGCCCCACCGACAGCGCATACCAAACCGATGCGCCAAACTCCCCCCGCTCGCGCGGGGCCGCCGCCGCACCCGCAGGCACGTTCAGATTGTCCGACAGCACCTCGGGGGCCGACCGCCCCTCGCGCCACATCCGCACAAACGCCGCCGCCACCTGTTCGGCTCCGAACCGGTCCAGCAGCGCCTGCGCCATCCCCGCCTCGTCGCCAACCGCCGCCTCCAGCACCGGATGCTCCAACAGCCGCAGATCGTCCTTTTCCGTCACCTCATCGGCCGAAGGCGCCTTGCCCCACTCCGCCGTCACCTTGGCCCCCTGCAACAACCGCTGCGCCTTCTTGAACTCGGCAGGCACCACGATCAGCGCCGAAACCCCCTTGCGGCCCGCCCGCCCGGTGCGGCCCGAACGGTGCAACAGCACATCGGAATTCGACGGCAGATCGGCGTGGATCACCAGTTCCAACCCCGGCAAGTCAATCCCCCGCGCCGCCACGTCGGTGGCAATACACACCCGTGCGCGGCCATCGCGCAGTGCCTGCAAGGCGTGGGTCCGTTCCTGCTGCGACAACTCGCCCGACAGCGCCACCACCTGAAACCCCCGGTTGCCCATCCGCGCCAGCAGGTGGTTCACATTGGCCCGCGTCTTGCAGAACACGATCGCCGTGCGCGCCTCGTAAAACCGCAGCGCGTTGAAAATCGCATGCTCCCGGTCCCGCGCCGCCACCGAAAGCGCGCGGTATTCGATATCCACATGCTGGCGCGCCTCGCCCGCCGTCTGGATGCGCAGGGCGTCGTTCTGGAAGTCCTTGGCCAAAGCGGCAATCTCTTTTGGCACGGTGGCCGAGAACATCAAGGTGCGCCGCTCCACCGGAGCCGCCCCCAGAATGAACTCCAGATCCTCGCGGAACCCCAGATCCAGCATCTCGTCCGCCTCGTCCAGCACCGCAGCCCGCAACCCCGAAAGATCCAGCGATTTCCGCTCGATATGATCGCGCAAGCGCCCCGGCGTGCCCACCACGATATGCGCCCCCCGGTCCAGCGCCCGCTTTTCGGTGCGGTAATCCATGCCGCCCACACAGGTGGCGATCTGCGCGCCTGCGCCCGCATAAAGCCACTCCAACTCGCGCGCCACCTGCAAGGCCAACTCGCGCGTCGGCGCAATCACCAGCGCCATCGGCGTATCGGCGTACAGCAGCTTTTCCGCCCCGCGCAGCAACTCGTCGGCAATGGCAATGCCAAAGGCCACCGTCTTGCCCGAACCGGTCTGCGCCGAAACCAGCAGGTCGCGGCCCTTCACGCCCTCCGCCAGAACGGCAAGCTGCACCGGGGTCAGCGAGATATACCCGCGCCCGATCAATGCCGCGGCCAAAGGCCCGGCGATACCCATATCCATCATGTCTGTTCCCAAAGGGGGTGCCATCGCACGCCCATGAAGTGCCCAATCGAACGGCACCTCATTCCCTTTCGCAAAGCGGCCTCCAAGCCGTCTGCACCGGAACCCTCGGGCCGTGAGCCGGGCCAATACAGCGAAACCCGGGGCCTGTATAGGAAAATGATCGCAAAGGTGAATTGCCGCGCAAATCATCACCCCATCCGCCCCCCGCCCCCGCCTTCCTGCGGCTTGACCCCACCCCGCAAGCGTCTAGGGTGCAGGCGATTGTCTCAGTGGAGCCCGATGATGACGCAGCGCCTGCACCTCGTTTTCGGCGGCGAACTTGTCAGCCCGCAATCGACAACCTTCCGCGATACCGCCAAAATCCATGTGGTGGGCATGTTCCCCGATCATGCCTCCGCCGTCATCGCCTGGAAAGCCGAGGCCCAGCGCACCGTCGATAACGCCCATATGCGCTATTTCATCGCGCCGATCCACAAACTGCGCGACAGCGAAACCGCCACGCCACCCGCCGGGTCCTAGTGCCAGCCGGCCAACCCCGCCCCGATCACCGCCCAAAATCCTGATGGCTTTACGCACCAAGGCACCGCACTGATGGTTACCTCTCTCGGCCGCAGGCTTTACAACCTCACCGCGCGCAGCGCCACGCCGCAGCATGCCATTGCCGCCAGACCCGCGCGCCCTGATCTTGCCGCCAAAACCGCTTTGATCTGGCTGCATGCCCCGACGGCGGCGGTGGCCCCCGGCCTGATGGCGCTGGCGCAGCGTCTGATCGACGAAGACGGCGCTGCGGTGGTGCTGACCTGCCCCGAACCGCTTGCCCCCACAGCCAAAGCCCCCTTCGCCAAAGGCCCGGTCCACCAACCGCCCCCCGCCGATACCGATGCCGAAACTCTGGCCTTCCTCGATCACTGGCAGCCGCGCCTGATCGTGATCGCCGACGGCGAAGTGCGCCCCGCGCTGTTGCAGATCGCCGCCAAACGTGGCGTGCCGGTGCTGATGGCCGATGCCCGCGCGCCCAACCTGCCACGCGGCCGCGACGGCTGGTTTCCCGGCCTGCTGCGCGAAAGCCTCGCGGGGCTGGCGCATGTGATGGCGCTTGACGAGCCTTCGGCGCGCGGCTTTCGCAAGGCCGGTGCCGCCAGTGTCGAGATCACCGGCCGTCTGGCCGAACAAAGCGCCGCCCTGCCCTGCCTTGAGACGGAACGCGCCGCCCTCGCCACGCTGATGGCCACCCGCCCGATCTGGCTTGCCGCCTGCGTGGCACCCGAGGAAGAGGCCGCCGTGATTGCCGCCCACCGCGCTACCCTGCGCCTCGCCCACCGGTTGCTGCTGATCATGGTGCCGCAAGACCCCTCCCGCGCCGCGCCCCTTGCCGCACAGATGGAGGCCGGGGAAGGCTGGATGGTGGCCCAACGCGGGCTGGAGCAGGAGCCAGATCCGGATGTCGAGGTTTATATCCCGGATAATGCTGCCGAATATGGCCTCTGGTATCGCCTCGCGCCCACCACCTTTCTGGGAGGCAGCCTTGCGGGCAGCGGCATGGCGCGCAACCCGATGGAACCGGCGGCGCTGGGTTCGGCCATCCTGCACGGCCCCCGGCCCGGCGCCTACGGGCCTGCCCTTGGCCGCCTTGGTGCCGCCCGCGCTGCCCGCGCCGTCGCCTCGGCGCAAGACCTTGCCGAGGCACTTGCCGATCTTCTGTCGCCCGACCGCTCGGCCCGCTATGCCCAAGCCGCATGGACGGTCACCTCCGAAGGCGCCGCCACCACCGAGGCCGCCCTCGCCCGCATCCGCAGCCTGCTTGCGGATCAGTCCTGATGGCGGGCCAATCCTGATGCGCCCCCCCGGCTTCTGGCACCGCCTCCCCGGCCTCGCCTCGGCCCTGCTGGCACCCTTGGGCACAGTCTATGCCATGGCCACGGCGCGCCGCCTGCGCCAACCGGGCTATACCGCCGCCATCCCCGTCATCTGCATCGGCAATCTCAATATCGGCGGCACCGGCAAGACCCCCACCACCATCGCCCTGATCGAGCGCCTGCTGGCGCGCGGCCAAACCCCGCATGTGGTGTCGCGCGGCCACGGTGGCCGCCTCAAAGGCCCGCTGCGCGTCGATCCCGCCCGCCACAGCGCCGCCGATGTGGGGGATGAACCCCTGCTGCTCGCGGCTTTCGCCCCCACCTTCATCGCCCGTGACCGCGCCGAAGGTGTTCGCGCGGCCGAAGCTGCCGGCGCCACCGTCATCCTGCTCGACGATGGCTTTCAAAACCCGACCGTGACGAAATCCCTGTCGCTGATCGTGGTCGATGCCGAAACCGGTTTCGGCAATGGCTGCTGCCTGCCCGCAGGCCCCCTGCGCGAACCCGTGGCCACCGGCTTTGCGCGCGCCAACCTGCTGCTCTCAATCGGCCCAGCCGACGCGCAATCCGCCTTCCAAACCCAATGGGGCCCGCAGATCCACCTGCCCCACCTCACCGGCGAACTTACCCCGCTCACGATGGGCATCGACTGGCAAGATGCGCGCGTGGTGGCTTTCGCGGGCATCGGGCGGCCGGAAAAGTTCTTCGCCACCCTGCGCGCCGCCGGTGCCACCCTGATCCACACCGAGGCCCTTGACGATCACCAGCCCCTGTCCGAAACTCTGCTCACCCGGCTCGAAGCGCTGGCCCTAGCGCAGAACGCCCAACTCGTCACCACCGAAAAAGACGCCACCCGCCTGCCCGCCGCCTTCCGCCCCCGCGTCCTGACCCTGCCCGTCCGCCTGCGCCTCACCGACTGGACCGCGCTCGATCACGCCCTCACCCGCCTCGGCCTCTAACCCCCTCCGGCTTCTTTGCTGCTTAAATATCCCCCGCGGAGCGTCCGCCGCCACCCCCAAGCACCTGCCGTTGATGCTCACCCAACTTCGGCGCCGCCCGCCCCAAAGCCAGCGCCGCCCCCGAAAATGTCATCGGCGACCGCACCCCCGGCACGCCGCCCGCATCAATCTGCATCCCCCGCGCCACCACCTGCGGGTCGGCAAACACCGC
>JANNAV010000337.1:0-2410 GCA_031384695.1 Paracoccaceae bacterium | reverse complement strand
CGGCGAATCCATCCGCGGTGGCAAGCCGGGAAGAGGCCCAGATCGCCGCGCCGCGCAGCAACGGGCTTTCGTTGCCAAGGAATGCGGCGACCTGAGCTAACAAGGCTCTGTCGCCGCTATTGCCGGCCGCGAGGAGAACATTGCGGAGAAAGCGCTCGACGCCGATGCGCTTGATGGCGGAGCCGGAGAAGAAGCTGCGGAATGAAGCATCATCCAGTTTCAGAAGAAAGGCGAGCGGCGGCGATTTCAGATCATCGCGCGCCCGGAGCTTCGCCTCCCGCGCGGTTTGCGCAAACTTGTTCCAGGGGCAGACGGCGAGGCAATCGTCGCAGCCATAGATGCGGTTACCGATGGCGGCGCGGAACTCATGCGGGATGGGGCCTTCATGTTCTATGGTCAGATAGGATATGCAGCGCTGCGCGTCCAATTGATAGGGCGCGGGGAAGGCCTTGGTCGGGCAGATGTCGAGACAGGCCCGGCAGCTGCCGCAGGCGTCCGGCTCCGGCGGGTCCGGCGGCAGCGCCAGATCGGTGGCCATCGCGCCCAAGAACAGCCAGGAGCCGAAGCGGCGCGAGACCAGATTGGTGTGCTTGCCCTGCCAGCCCAACCCCGCCGCCTGCGCCAGCGGCTTTTCCATCACCGGGGCGGTGTCGACAAACACCTTGATCTGCGCCCCGGTCTCGGCCACCAGCCACCGCCCCAGCCGCTTCAACCGCCGCTTCACCAGATCATGATAATCGCGCCCCTGGGCATAAACGCTCACCGCCCCCAGATTGCGCGCCTCAAGCACCGCCAGCGGATCAACCGCCGGCGTATAAGCCTCCGCCAACATGATCACCGACCGCGCTTCGGGCCACAACGCCGCCGCCGAACCGCGCCACGCCTCGCGCTCGGCCATCCAGGCCATCTGCCCGTGGTACCCCGCCGCCAGATAGGCCCGCAACCGGCCTGCGGCCTCGGGCACCGCATCCGGCGCGCAAACCCCAACCCCCGAAAACCCCTCCGCCAGCGCCCGCGCCACCAGCCGATCTTTCACCCGGTGCCCCGCTTTCAGAAATCCAGATCGGCGTAATGCGCCGGGGGCGGAAACCCCGAAACCTGATCCGCCAGCAGCGTGCGGAACGACGGCCGCGACTTGATCTTGGCGTACCAGTCCTTCACCGTCGCCGACCGGTTCCAATCCACATCCGAGATGTAATCCAGACAACTCAGATGCGCCGCCGCCGTCAGATCGGCCAGCGTCATCACATCCCCCGCAAGCCAGCGCCGCTGATCCAGCAAGCCCGCCAGATAATCAATATGCACCTTGATCCGCCCCGCGCCGAACTTCACGTTCTTGGAATCCGGATAGCCCTGCGCCATGATCTTCTTGTTGATCCGCTCGTGCAAAAGCTTCGATGTCACCTCGGCCTGAAACTTGTCGTCAAACCATGCACACAGCCTGCGCACCTCATAGCGCCCGTCGGCATCGCGCGGCATCAAAGGCACCGCCGGATAGGCTTCCTCCAGATATTCACAAATCGCCTGGCTTTCCGACATCAGCCGCGCGTCGATCTTCAAGACCGGCACCTTGCCCGCCGGATTGCGCCGCAGAAACTCCGCCGAAGGCTCCCAGTACCGCTCCTCGACCAGTTCCACCTCCAGCTTCTTTTCGGCCAGCGTCAGGCGCACCTTGCGGCAATAGGGCGACAGCGGGAAATGATACAGTCGGATCATGGGATGCGTAACTCAAACGAAGGGCGTCCCCTTCCTTGCCGTGCCGCGCGGCGAAATTCAACCCGCTTCCGCCGCGCAGACGCTACTCCGCCGCATCAAAACACCCGGCCCGGCCATCCACCGCCAGCGTTTCCGCCCCCGCCATGATCCGCCCGGTCATTTTGCGCACGAAAGGCCCCGGATTTGCCGCATCGCGGCCCTTGGGGTCCGGCAGCACCGCCGCCAGCCGCGCCGCCTGCAAGCCGCTCAGATCGCGCGCATCGACGCCGAAAAAGTGCTGCGCCGCCGCCTGCACTCCGAACACCCCCTCGTCAAATTCGGCGACGTTCAGATAGACCTCCAGAATGCGCTGCTTGGACCAGATCAGCTCCACCACCGGCGTCAGCAGCCCCTCCATCGCCTTGCGCAGCCACGACCGCCCGTGCCACAGGAACACATTCTTCACCACCTGCTGGCTGATGGTCGAGGCGCCGCCCGCGCCACCCTTTTCCACCACCGCCCGGATCGCCGCGATGTCAAACCCCCAGTGCAGGCAGAAGTTCGCGTCCTCCGCCGCCACCGCCGACCGCCCCATCGCGGGGGCAATCTCGTCCCAGCCGACCCAGTCCTTGTCGATCCCGCCCAGCCGGAAACTTTCCCCCAACTGATACAGATTGATCGGTGGCGGTACGAAACTGAACAGCAGGATCAGCAC
>JANNAV010000336.1:0-15693 GCA_031384695.1 Paracoccaceae bacterium | reverse complement strand
AGCCATCAACAGCCCGGGGCAGGCGTTGTCCCGTTGTGGGCAAAAGCAGTGACAGGCTTGACAAATCCACAGGCAAGCCTGCTTTTCGCGGCGAAGGGCGGTTCTCCCCAAAGCCCGATACCAGAACAAAATCAGTCTATCCACAGGTTCACCCCATGCAGCGACCGTTTATTCTGGCCTCTGGTTCCGCGATCCGGTTGCAGCTTTTGCGAGGCGCGGGGGTTGCGGTTACCGCCCGGCCGGCGCGGATAGATGAGGTAGCGATCCGGGCGGCGCTGCGGGCCGAGCAAGCGCGGCCACGCGATATTGCCGATGCTTTGGCCGAGATGAAGGCGCGGCTGCAGGCGGGGCGGCACCCGGAGGCGCTGGTGCTGGGCTGCGATCAGGTGCTGGAGTTTCAGGGCGAGGTCTGGGGCAAACCGGACAGTTACGAGGCCGCGCGGGCGCAGTTGCAGGCGCTGCGCGGGCACAGGCACAGCCTGCACTCGGCGCTGGTGCTTTATGATGCGGGCGCGCCTGTCTGGCGGTTTGTAGGGGAGGCGCGCCTGACCATGCGGCAAGTTTCCGATGCCTATCTGGACGATTATCTGCACCGGAACTGGGACAGCCTGCGCGAAGCTGTCGGCGGATACCTGCTTGAGGCGGAGGGCATCCGGCTGTTTTCTGCGGTGGAAGGGGATTACTTTACCATTCTGGGCCTGCCATTGCTGCCGCTGCTTGGCTATCTGGGACAAAGGGGGTTCATCGCCGCATGACCGAACTTGCTCGTATCCCGCTTGCAGGCGTTATCGGCCAGCCGATTGCGCACAGCCGTTCCCCCGCGCTGCATGGCTATTGGTTGAAGCGCTATGGCATCCGGGGGCATTATATTCCGATGGATGTGGGGCAGGCCGATCTGCGGCAGGCGTTGGAACTGCTGCCGAGGCTGGGGTTTGTCGGGCTGAACGTGACTATTCCGCATAAGGAAACCGTGCTGGCACTGGCCGATATCGTGACCGACAGGGCGGCGCTGATCGGGGCGGCGAACACGTTGATTTTCCGCAAGGACGGGCGGATTCACGCGGATAACACCGATGGCTCGGGGTTCATGGCGAATCTGCGGCAAAACGCGCCGTCGTGGCAGCCGATGGCGGGGCCCGCGGCGGTGTTTGGCGCGGGGGGTGCGGCGCGGGCGGTGGTGGCGGCGCTGATCGAGGTAGGGGTGCCCGAGATCAGGATCGCCAACCGCACCCGGCCAAGGGCCGAGGCGTTGCGGCATGATTTCGGCGCCAAGGTTGTGGTTCATGATTGGGTGCAGGCGGGCAATATGCTGGAAGGGGCGGCGACCGTGGTGAATACCACATCGCTGGGCATGGTGGGCAAGCCGGAGTTCCGGGTGCCGCTGGATGCGCTTGAAACCGGGGCTCTGGTGACCGATCTGGTGTATGTGCCGCTGCGGACGCCGCTCCTGCAAGAGGCCGAGGCGCGGGGCTGTGTGACGGTGGACGGGTTGGGCATGCTGCTGCATCAGGCGGTACCGGGGTTTGAGCGTTGGTTTGGCGCGCGCGCCGATGTGGACGCGGCTACCCGCAATGCGGTTCTGGGCCGATGACGGCGTATCGGCTGGGGCTGACGGGTTCTATCGGCATGGGAAAATCCACCACGGCGGCGATGTTTGCCGCGCTGGGCATTCCGGTTTGGGATGCCGATGCGACGGTGCACCGGCTTTATGCGCCGGGCGGGGCGGCCACGCGGGCGGTTGGGCGGATGTTCCCGGATGTGATCAGTGGGGGGGCTGTTTCGCGGCCGCTGTTGCGGGCGAAAATAGCGGCTGATCCGGCGGTGCTGGACAGGGTGCAGGCGGTGGTGCATCCGCTGGTGGCGGCGGACAGGGCGGCGTTTCTGGCGGCGGCCACGGCACCCATCGTGCTGCTGGATATCCCGTTGCTGTTTGAAACCGGTGCCGAGGCGGGTTGCGACGGTGTGGTGGTGGTCAGCGTGCCCGCGGCGGTGCAGCGGCAAAGGGTGCTGGATCGGGGCGGCATGACCGAGGCAGAGTTCGCGGTGATCCTGGCGCGGCAAATGCCGGATGCCGAAAAGCGGGCGCGGGCGACATGGGTGATCGAGACGCTTGAGACAGGGGCCGCGCAACGGGCGGTGCGGCAGGTTATTTCCGACATTTATCAAGGGCTTGCCGATGCGTGAGATTGTGCTTGATACCGAAACCACGGGGTTCGAACCGTCGGAGGGCCACCGGATTGTCGAGATCGGTGCGGTGGAACTGTTCAACCATCTGCCGACCGGCCGCACCTATCACCAATATCTGAACCCCGGGCGGCTGATGCCGAAAGAGGCGTTCGAGGTGCATGGGCTGGGCGACGATTTTCTGCGCGACAAGCCCTTGTTCAAGGCGGTGGCACAGGCGTTTCTAAGCTTTATCGGCGATGCGCAACTGGTGATCCACAACGCGGCGTTTGACATGAAATTTCTGAATGCCGAGTTGAAGGCGGCAGGCCTTGCGGTGCTGCCCAACACGCGTGCGACGGATACGTTGATGATCGCGCGGCAGAAATTTCCCGGATCGCCCGCGTCGCTTGATGCGCTGTGCCGCCGTTTCGGGGTGGATAACACCCGGCGGGAAAAGCACGGCGCGCTGTTGGACAGCGAGATACTGGCGGAGGTTTATCTGGAACTTGTGGGGGGGCGGCAGCCGGATTTCGCACTTGCGAACGCGGTTGCGGCACCCATGGCCGGTGCTGCTGATCAGCCGGCAGGCTGGCGGCCTAGGCCACGGCCAACGCCGCTGCCGCCACGGCTTACCGACGCAGAAATCGCCGCCCATGCCGGTTTTGTGGCCGGAATGGGCGCCCTCGCGATCTGGTTGAAGCGCGACTAGAGCCGATTTCCTTCAATCTGAATCAGATTGAAGGCAATCCAGGACAAGATCAGTGTGGGAATGTTGGGTGTTGGGGGCAATCGGCTGAACCCGATTGTCCGCAACACGCTCCAGGCCCTAGTTCGGCTGCGCCGCCGGTGCCGCCTGCGCCTGATTGCGGCGGGCAATCTCTTGCCGGTACAGGTTCAGGAAATCGACGTTGTCGATGTTGAGCGGCGGGAAGCCGCCGTCGCGGGTGATATCGGAAATGATCCGGCGCACGAAGGGAAACAGCAGGCGCGGGCATTCGATCAGCAGGAACGGGTGCAACTGATCCTCGGCCACGCCTTCGATGTGAAACACGCCGCCGTAATCCAGTTCCAGCAGAAACAGCATCTCGTCATTGGTCTTGTTTTTCGAAGTGATCTTGAACTTGGTGATCACATCATACTGGTGATCGGTGGGGCGTTTGCGTGCATCGAGGCTGACGGCGACGGCGATATCGGGTTGCACTTCGCCCCCCGTCAGGCCCTTTTGCGCCACCATGTTTTCAAACGACATGTCGCGGATGTATTGCGTCAGAACCTGCATTTTGATCTGCGGCGCTGCGGCGGGTGCTGCACCGTTCGCGCCGGTATTTTCTTCGGCCATAAGACCCACTCCTGAGGAAACCATGATTGCGACCCCTCCTAGCAGGTTGGGTGCATGGCCTCAATGCCCGCGTCGATCTGTTGGCGGGGTGGGGTCTGGAGCGATCTCGATGAATTCGACGTCTTCCCAATCACCCGGGGGCGCGGGGTGAAGCGGGGTTGCGGCAAAGCCGGTGGTCACCACCCGCGCCCGCAGTCTGGCGCCGATCAGCAGGATGATCAGGCGGCGCAGGGGCGGGATCAGCAACAGCAGCCCAAGCGTGTCGGTGAAAAAGCCGGGCAGCACCAGCAGTACCCCGGCCAGCATGATCAGGGCGCTGTGCGCCATCGGCGACAGGGGGTTGCGCATGGCGGCCTGCGCCGATTGCAGGTCTTTCACGGCGCGCAACCCCTGACTGCGCATCACCCAGACGCCCAGAATGCCGGTGCCCAGCACGATGGCCAGCGTTGGCCAAACCGTAAGCCAGCCGCCGATTGTCACGAACAGCGCGATCTCGATCAGCGGCAGGGCAAGAAACAGCACAATAATCGGCATCGGTTTTCCTTCTTTGGGTCTGGTGGTAGACTTGCGGCAGCCCAGGCCCTACATAATGCCTGCGTGCCCGGATCACCAACCCTGCAACACCACGAACTTCCGGCTCGCCACCCTTTTACGTTTTTTTCGAGGTTACCGATGAACTCCGTCATTCAACTTCTGGTTCTGGCCGGTGTTGCGATTTTTCTGATCCTGAAACTGCGTGCGGTGCTTGGCACGCGCGAGGGGTTTGAGAAGCCGCCGGTGCCGCTGGATGATCTGCGCCCGAATGCCAAGCGGAGTTTCGAGGTGATCGAAGGCGGCGCGGATCAGGATATCGTGGATCACGCACCGAAAGGGTCGGATGCGGCCAGGGCGCTGGCGGCGATGAAGGTGGCCGAGCCGGGGTTTGGCGTCGATGATTTCCTGAAGGGCGCGCGGGGCGCTTATGAGATGATTCTGATGGCGTTCGAGAAGGGCGAGCTGGACCGTATCCGGCCGTTTCTGGCCGGTGAGGTGGAAGAAAGCTTTGCCGCCGCCATTGCCGCCCGCGAGCAGGAGGGACTGACGGTTGATGCGAAGTTCGTCGGCACCCGCGAGATGACGCTGGAGGACGCAACCTTTGATGCCACCAGCAAGACCGCCGAGATCACTGTGCGGTTTCTGGGCGAGTTGACCTCGGTTATCCGCAACAAGGCGGGCGTGGTGGTGGAGGGATCGCCGACCGAGATCAAGCGGCAACGCGACAGTTGGACCTTCGCGCGCCGGATGGGCGTGGATGATCCGAACTGGCAGCTTGTGGCCACCGGCGGCTGAACCGGGAAGCGGATGCGTGCGTTTTACCCCGTTCTTGCACTGCTGGCGGCGCTGATGGCAGCCCCGCCTGCCCCGGCGCAGATGCTGGATTTTGAGGCGCTGGAGGGCTGGGCCGAGGATGATCACCGGGCGGCACTGGTGGCGTTTGTCGAAACCTGCGGCAGTCTTTCCGAGGCCGATTGGGTGCCGCTGTGCCGGTTGGCGGAGGGTGCGCAAGGTTCGGATGCCGCTGCGCGCGCGTTTTTCGAATTGTTTTTCAAGCCGGTGCTGATCGGCAATCCGCCCGCGCTGTTCACCGGCTATTACGAGCCGGAACTGGACGGATCGCCGGTGCGGACGCCGAAATATGCCTGGCCGATCTATGCCCGCCCGCCGGAACTGCGGGACGGCACCGCGTTTCTGGACCGCGCGACCATTGAGCGCGGCGCGCTGCGCGGCCGGGGGTTGGAGATTGCCTGGCTTGATGACCCGGTAGAGGTGTTTTTCCTGCATATCCAGGGCTCGGGCCGGATAAAGATGCCCGATGGGCGGGTGATCCGGGTGGGCTATGCGGGGCGGAATGGCTATGCCTATCAATCGGTTGGGCAGGAAATGGTGCGGCGCGGCACCCACACCGCGGCCGAGGTTTCGGCGCAGGTGATAAGGGGGTGGGTGCGGCAGAACCCGGCGGCGGGGGCGGCGCTGCTGGATCACAATCCCTCGTATATCTTCTTTCGCAAGCTGGCCGATCTGCCCGCCGACAAAGGCCCGATCGGCGCGATGGGGCGGTCTATCACCACGCTGCGGTCGGTTGCGGTTGATCCGGCGTTTACCCAGCTTGGCGCGCCGGTGTGGATCGAAAAGGACGGGCGCAACCCGTTGCGGCGGTTGATGGTGGCGCAAGATACCGGCGGGGCGATCAAGGGCGCACAGCGGGCCGACATATTTTTCGGCACCGGGCGTGATGCGGGCGAGGCTGCGGGCACCGTCAAGGATGGCGGGCGGATGATCGTGCTGCTGCCGATTGACCGCGCCTATGCCATGTTGCCCGAGGGATAGGGGATGGCCCGCCGCCGCGCCCTGCGCCCCGAGGAAGAAGAGCTTTGGCGGGCGGTGACGCGCACCGCGCGGGCGATGCATGTGAAGGGCGGCGTGTTTCTGAAACCGCTGGAGCCGGTGCTGCATCCGGCGCCGCAAACCACCGGGCCCGCAGTGTTGCAACCGGCGCCGCGCCTGCCGCTGTTCCGGTTGGGCGAGAAAAGCCGGGCCAATGCGGGGCAGGTCTTTGCGCCCGCGCCGGTGACGGCGTTGCAGATGGATGCCAAGACCCACAGCCGGATGACCAAGGGCAAGCTGACCCCCGATGCGCGGATTGATCTGCACGGGATGACGCTCGCCGAGGCGCACCCGGAGTTGATCGCCTTTATCCTGCGCGCGCAAGCGGCCGGGTTGCGGCTGGTGCTGGTGATTACCGGCAAGGGCAAGCGCGGCCTTGATATCGGGCCGATCCCGCAGCGGATGGGGGCGTTGCGCCATCAGGTGCCGCTATGGCTGCGCCTGCCGCCGCTGGGGCCGGCGGTGTTGCAGGTGGCCGAAGCGCATCTGCGCCACGGCGGTTCCGGCGCGTTTTATGTTTACCTGCGGCGGCGGTAAGGCCTACTGCGCCGCATTAACCCCCAGCGCGCCAATCGGGCGCAGGATGATCTGGGTGGCGTTTTGCACGGTCAGCACCGCCCCCGGAATAAGGCCGATCCGGCTGACGCGATCTTGTTCGAACGCCGAGTTGATATCGCCGATACGCGACAACAGCAGGATCAGCGCGGGCGATTCCGCCGCCGCGAAATGCTTGTCACCGGCGGCAAACGCAGAGACATCAAGGAAGGTCACGTCCAGATCGGCAAGGCGCGTGACATCCGAGATGGAGCCCAGACGCTCGGACTGGCCGGTAAGTCTGGCCGAGAATTTAAGCACCTTGTCGCGGTCAGAGCCGAAGATGACAAAGGGTTGCGGCAGTTTGCCGATGGCGAGGGCCTGCAGCCGGAACACGTCAACGTCGATATCCGGCGAGATCAGCACCACCCCCGCCAGCCGCCCCATGGCCTTGGAGTTGCCACGGATCGCGGCCTGACGCAGAGCCTCCATCGTCAGGCTGGCGCCCATCGAATGCGCCACCAGCAGGATACTGGTGGCACCGGCATCGGCCACCGCACCCATCAGCTCTTCCAGCCCGTCGCGGGCAAAAAGTGCTGAGTCGCGATCATAGACATAGCCGAGGGGGTTGGCGGCGGATGGCCAGGAATAACTGATCACCGCACCCGGCAGCTTCAGATCGTTGGAAAACTGCGCCAGCCGGTAAAGCCCTTCGGCATAGTTGTTGTTGAAGCCGTGCACGAAGATCACCGCCTCGCCGCCCTTGGCCTTCAACTCGGCGCGCAGGGCCTTGTTGAAGCCGGTGGCATTCGAATAAAGCACGTTGCCCGCTGTCAGAAAATGGCGGGTCGGATCAGCCTTGCCGTTGCGCGGCGGCCAGGTGATCTTGCCGGGTTCGTGGTCTGGCGGGATCGAGATATCGACGCGGGCAAAGTTCAGCGATTCGGACCGGTGGCTGCTGAACTGGCCGTCCGGCTCGGCGGCGCGGGTGGTTCCGACAAATATCTGATGCACCTGACCGATGGCCCGGGCTTCGGGTGCGACCGTCATTTTGCCGCGCGGCGCGCAGGTGGGCAGCAAGGCAAGGCAAAGTACCAGACAAATGCGGATCAAAGGGTGTGCCTTTCATTGGGGGCGCACCCCGCACCGGGCGGGTGTCGCGAATTCGACCTTAAGGATGTCCGGATCAATACACCACAACCGATCGGATACTTTCGCCTGAATGCATCAGATCAAAGCCCTTGTTGATGTCTTCAAGCTTCAGGATATGGGTGATCATCGGATCAATCTCGATCTTGCCCTCCATGTACCAATCGACGATCTTCGGCACATCGGTGCGGCCGCGCGCGCCGCCAAAGGCGGTGCCTTTCCAGATGCGCCCCGTCACCAGCTGAAACGGCCGGGTTTCGATCACAGCACCCGCAGGTGCCACGCCGATGATGATCGACTGCCCCCAGCCGCGATGGGTGCATTCCAGCGCATCGCGCATCACCTTCACATTGCCGGTGCAATCAAACGAATAATCCGCACCGCCGATCTGATCGAAATCGGTTTTCGTCAGGTTGACAAGGTGCTGCACCAGCGGGCCTTCGATTTCCCTGGGGTTCACGAAATGGGTCATGCCGAACCGCTCGCCCCAGGCTTTGCGGTCGTTGTTGATATCGACGCCGATGATCATGTCGGCCCCGGCCAGCCGCAGCCCCTGCAGCACGTTCAACCCGATGCCGCCAAGCCCGAACACCACCGCCTTGGCGCCAAGTTCAACCTTGGCGGTGTTGATCACCGCACCGATGCCGGTGGTGACACCGCAGCCGATGTAGCAGATCTTGTCGAATGGCGCATCGGTGCGGACTTTGGCGAGGGCAATCTCGGGCATCACGGTGTGGTTGGCGAAGGTGGAGCAGCCCATGTAATGAAAGATCGGCGTGCCATCCAGCATGGAAAACCGCGAGGTGCCATCGGGCATCACGCCCTGCCCCTGCGTGGCGCGGATCGCGGTGCAGAGGTTGGTTTTCTGGCTGAGGCAGCTTGGGCACTGGCGGCATTCCGGGGTGTAAAGCGGGATGACGTGATCGCCCACCTTGAGGCTGGTGACGCCTTCGCCCACCTCGATCACCACGCCCGCGCCTTCGTGGCCAAGGATCGCGGGGAACATGCCTTCGGGGTCGGCCCCGGACAGGGTGAACTCATCAGTGTGGCAAATGCCGGTGGCCTTGATCTCGATCAGCACCTCGCCGAACTTTGGGGCGGCAAGGTTCACTTCCATGATCTGGAGTGGCTTTCCGGCGGCGACGGCAACGGCGGCACGGGTACGCATGGATCAGATCCTCTCTTATGTCTGGCCCAAGGCTGTGCCAAAGATGCGGAAAAAGCAACGCGGGAAAGCGGGTTTGCGCGTGAAATGGGTAAGCGGCTGGGCGGGGGTGATGGGTACGGCAGTGATGGCTGTGGCGGCACTGATCGGGGCCTGTGCGCCTGCGCCGCGCGTGGGCCCGGCGGCGCTGGTTCTGCCGCTGTTGCCGGATCATTGCGGGATTGCCGCCTTGCCGCCGATGGCGGGGCGGCCCTTGGCGGCGCTTGCCGATGTCAGCCTGCAGGGGCCGCTGCGGGCGATATGGCCCGCACAGGATGTGACATCCGAGGTGCAGCCCGGGCGGCTTAACGCGCAACTGAACGAGCAGGGCGTGATTTTGCGGCTGTTTTGTGGTTAAGTTTCCAAGTGAGGGGGGCAGGACATGCAGTTTTACAAGGGGATATTGGCGGTGGTTCTGGTGTTGCAGGCCTGCGTGGCCCCGGCAGAGGCGCCGCGCCCGGGCACGCCCGCGCCCGAGGTTGCCGCCTGTGGGGCCGCTGCGTTGCAGGGTTTGGTGGGCCAAAGCGCCAGAGTGCTGGAAACCATGCGGTTTGGCGTGGTGACGCGGGTTATCCGGCCCGGCATGGCGGTGACCATGGATTATTCGCCGGGGCGGCTGAACATCAGGGTGAACGGGCAGGAGGTTATCACCCACGTTGAGTGCGGCTGAGGGCCGCGCAAAAGGCCCCGGGGTTGAAACCGGAGGCCTTCGGGTTTGGCAAACCGCTTTAGCTGGCCTTGAATTCGGTGTGGCAGTCTTTGCAGACGGCCCCGACGGCGCCGAGTCCTGCCTTCAGGCCATCAGCGGTGCTGGCGTCCAACGCGGTGGCGGCCTCGTTCAGTTTTTTGCCGTCGGCCATAAAATCGTCCCACTCAGTCCAGATTTCCGGCTTGGCTTTCGATTTGGGGTCGGTGGCCTGCGTCATGAATTTGGCACCGATTTCGGCGGATGAAGCCATAAGGGCGGCCTTGGCGGCCCCGGCGGCGGCGGCATCAAACGGCACTTCGCCGCTGGCCATGCCGCCCAGAACCTTCATGCTGCCGCCTTGGCCATCCATCAGTTCCTGCCAGGCCTTGACGGTTGGATCGGTGGCCTCTGCGGCAAAGGCGAGGCCAGCGAACAGGGTGCAACCGACAAGCATAGCTTTTGCAGTAAATTTCATGCGAATCCTCCATCAATCCAACTTGCTGCACAAAGCTGGTGCAACGCCAGAGCGCCATACTGCCGTTGAATCCGGCGGCGCGCCATCACAAGATCGTGAAACAGCGGAGAATCCCCGGGGCGCGGGATGCGGCGTTGACAATTCGCCCTGTGGGCAGCAATCCGGCGGGTAAACTAGGGCCCGATGGAAATCCAAGGACGGAACATGAGTGAAACCCCGGATGCCGCGCCAAAGCGGGAAAAGATCAAACGGCAGCAGCATGTGTTCACGCTGGTGGTTGAGGTGGGGCGCAAGGCGGGCGACGGGTTGCCCGAAAAATCAACCGGGGCGGCGCTGATGATCTATGCCTCGGGCGTCGATGAGGCCGAGGCGGTGCGTGAAACTGTGGCGATCCTGAAAGAGGCCGAAATGTCGCCGCTGGATGTTTCGGGCTATGGCACGCTGGACGAACGGCTGGCCTCGGGCGACGAGATTGACCCGGAAGAGCGCGCACTGATGCAGCGGGCGCTGGACGAAAATTCGGTCGTGGTGGCACAGATGACGCCGTTTTACGAATAATTGTCAGGCGACCCGGCTTTGGGAATTGCGCCCGAAAAGCGCCATCAGGGTCAGCGCTTCGAAGTCTTTCAGGTGGCGGCGCGGCAGGGTTGTCATCGCGGCCAGTTGCGGCGAGGCGGGGCACAGAATGGCGCAGCTGTCGGCCTCGATCAGGGTGGGCAGGCCGAAATCCAGCGATGCCGAGGCGGTTACCGCGCGGCGCTGATCGCGGATCGCGGTGCGGCCATCCACCAGATGCCCGGCCTCGACCAGCACCTCGTCTTCGCCAAAGAGATACTCCACCTCGGTGCCGCTCAGGGCCAGCAGTTGATCCGAGGCAACCAAAAGATCAGCGCGCGCGCCGTAATAGGGCGCGCGCAACAGCACCGGCGCGAAAGAGCCGCGGCTGGGCAGTTCGAACTTGTGCAGCGCGTGCAAGGGGAGCATGCCGTCATCAAGCGTCTGCACCCGGTCGCCCGGCACCAGATAGCCGGCCGGCAACACGCCACGCGCGGTTTTCACCGGGGTGCGCAGGCCGACCCATGGCGCGCGGGCGGGCGGAGCCTCGCCCCGAGTGACACCGAACCACAGCACAGACGGGTGGCGGCGGCTGTCGGCACCGCTGGCGCAGAGCCGGGCAAGATCGGCCATCGGCAAGGGCAGCGGGTTGGTGCCGCTGCTGCTGACGCGCGCCGGGTTTGGCCGCGCCCCGGCACCGATGATCTCGAAGCTGAGGCTCCAGCGGCGGGCGGGGGCATCAAAGCGAAAGCTGAGCCGCGCCGTGCCCTCGCCTGCCGGCAGCGGGCCGGGCAGAACATGGCGCGCGATGGCCTTGCCTTGCCGGTGCATCACCACAAGCCCCGCCGCAAGATCATGAAACACCGCGAAGGTGCGGGGCCAACCGTCGCTTGCGTGGAAATCAAGCAGCAGGCTGGCACCCTCAAACGGCAGCGCCAATTCCATCACCAGCAGGCCTGCGTTCAGCAAGCCGGTTGCGTTGGCGTCGGCCACCGGGGGGGTGCGGTCTGAGAGGGCGATCCAATCATGCATGCTGAGGGATCCCCACCGCGCGATCAGGCAGCCAGAGTGCGGGCAAGGTCTGGAACGGCGGCTTGCGCCGGGGGCGGGGCAAAGGCGTTGGTCTGCTGCATCCGCGCGGCGTCTGTCGCCATTTCCGTCTCCCTGTCCTTTGGAGACAGCCCAAACGCCACCGGCAAATACCATGCCCGGCCCGGGCACGCGGGCCCGGCGTTTGCCCTGCCTTGGGACTTATTATTATGATGGAGGGATAGGCGGGAAATGGCTGAGTGTCATCCCAAAACGGACGGCGCTTTGCCCGTGCGCGCAAGGGTTGCGGGCTTGCCACACATCGCGATGCGGTTGCGGGGTGGCCCGGCAGCCGGTATTGGATTGAAAAACCCGCCCCAAGGAGCGCCCGATGGCCAGCCATTTGCCCATAGACCCCGCCCGGCTGACCGCCGATCTGATCCGCTGTGCCAGCGTGACGCCTGCCGAAGGCGGGGCTTTGGTGCTGTTGCAGGCGCTGCTTTCGGATGCCGGGTTCGACTGCACGCGGGTGGACCGGAACGGCATCGCCAATCTTTTCGCCCGTTGGGGCGCGCGCGGGGCGAACAAGTCTTTCGGCTTTAACGGCCACACCGATGTGGTGCCGGTGGGCGATCTGGCGGCATGGACGCATGAACCGTTCGGTGCGGATGAAGTGGACGGCTGGATCTATGGGCGCGGCGCTGTCGATATGAAATCGGGGGTGGCGGCCTTTGCTGCTGCTGCGGTGGATTTCGTGCGCACGACACCGCCCGATGGCGCGGTGATCCTTGCCATCACCGGCGACGAGGAGGACATCGCCGAGGATGGCACCGTGGCCCTGCTGGATTGGATGGCCGCGTCGGGCGAGCGGATGACGCATTGTCTGGTCGGCGAGCCTACCTGCCCCAACGTGATGGGCGAAATGATGAAGATCGGGCGGCGCGGGTCGATGACCTGCTGGTTTTCGGCACTGGGGGTGCAGGGCCATTCCGCCTATCCGCACCGCGCGAAAAACCCGATGTTGGCGCTGGTGCGACTGCTGGCGCGGATTGACGCGCATGTGCTGGACGAAGGCACCGCGCATTTCGATGCCTCGTCGCTGGCGATCACCACCATTGATTGCGGCAACCCCACCACCAATGTGATCCCGGCCAAGGGATCGGCTACGGTCAACATCCGCTATAATGATCTGCACAGTGGCGAAAGCCTTGCCGCATGGCTGCGGGCCGAGGCGGATGCGGTGCAGGCCGCAACCGGGGTGCAGATTGCCATGCGCACTTCGGTTTCAGGCGAAAGTTTCGTGACGCCGCCGGGGGAATGGTCGGCGATGGTGGCGCGGGCGGTGCAGGCAGAAACCGGGGTAAAGCCTGCGATGTCCACCTCGGGCGGTACTTCGGACGCGCGGTTTGTGAAAGCCCATTGCCCGGTGGTGGAGTTTGGTCTGGTGGGCCAAAGCATGCATCAGGTCGATGAGCGGGTGAATGTGGCGCAGATCCATCAATTGAAATCAATCTATGGCCGGGTGCTGCGCGACTATTTCGCCTGAACCGGGGGACGGCCCGGCTTGGTCTTTCGCGGCGGGCGGGGCTGTGATAGGCGCGGAGCATGAACACTTTTCCCACCAAAGCCCTGATCCTGCAGTGGATCAAAGACAATCCCGGCGTATCGGCCAAGCGCGATATTGCCAAGGCTTTTGGCATCAAGGGCGATGCCCGCATTGATCTGAAGCGCCTGCTGCGCGAGATGGAGGACGAGGGCGCGCTGGCCCGCAAGGAGCGCCGCTTCCGCGATCCGGCAAGCCTGCCGCCGGTTTCGGTGCTGATGGTGCTGGCGCCGGACAGTGCCGGTGATCTGTTTGCGCGGCCGCTGGAGGAAGGATCAGACGCTGCACCCCGCATTCTGATCATGCCGCAAAAGGGCGATCCGGCTTTGGGGGCGGGCGACCGGATTCTGGCGCGGCTGTCGCCGGTTTCGGGCGCCGATCATGCCTATGAAGCGCGGCTGATCCGGGCGCTGGGGCATAACCCGCTGAAAGTGCTGGGGGTGTTTCGCGCCGGATCGGACGGCGGGCGGATCGTGCCGATTGATAAAGGGGCCGATAAGGAATGGTCGGTGGCGCAGGGTTACACCAATGACGCCCGCGACGGCGAGTTGGTGGAGGCCGAGCAGATCGGGCCAAAGCGGATGGGCCTGCCGCAGGCGCGCATCACTCAGCGGCTGGGCGATCCTTCCGGGCCGCGCGCGGTTTCCCTGATCGCCATCCACCAGCACGGCATCCCGGATCAGTTCCCCGATGCGGTGATCGCCGAGGCTGACCGGGCGCGCGCCGCCGCCCTTGCCGGGCGCGAAGACCTGCGCCACCTGCCGCTTGTCACCATCGACCCGGTGGATGCGCGCGACCGTGATGATGCGGTTTATGCCGAGGCGGATGCGAACCCGGCCAATCCCGGCGGTTTCGTGGTTTGGGTGGCGATTGCTGATGTGGCGCATTACGTGCGCCCCGGTTCTCAATTGGACCGTGAGGCGCGCAAGCGGGGCAATTCCACCTATTTCCCCGACCGCGTGGTGCCGATGCTGCCGGATGTGCTGTCGGGCGATCTGTGCAGCCTGCACGAAAATGTGGACCGCGCCTGCCTTGCGGTGCAGATGACGCTGGACGCCGAAGGCCAGAAAATCCGCCACCGTTTTGTGCGCGGGCTGATGTGCTCGCGCGCGTCGTTTCATTATGCCGAGGTGCAGGATGCGGTTGAGGGGCGGGCGTCACCCCGCGCGGCGGCATTGATGGATCAGGTGATCACGCCGCTTTATGCTGCGTATGAGGCGGCCAAGCTGGCCCGCGCGTTGCGGCAACCGCTTGATCTGGAATTGCCCGAGCGCAAGATTGTGCTGGGCGAGGATGGCCGGGTGCTGTCGGTGGCGTTTTACGAACGGTTTGACGCGCACAAGCTGATCGAAGAGTTCATGATCCTTGCCAATGTCTCGGCCGCCGAGGAGTTAGTGCGGCTGAAACGCCCGGTTTTGTTTCGGGTGCACGAGGAGCCCAGCCCGCAAAAACTGGACGGTTTGCGCGAGGTAGTGGAGGCGTCGGGCTTTACCCTTGCCAAGGGGCAGGTTCTGAAAACAGCACACCTGAACCGGATGCTGGCGCAGGCGCGCGGCACCGATTTTGATGAACTTCTGAACATCTCGACCCTGCGCAGTATGACACAGGCCTACTACAACGCGCAGAATTTCGGGCATTTCGGGCTGGCCCTGCGGAACTATGCGCATTTTACCTCGCCGATCCGTCGCTATTCCGATCTGATCGTACACCGCGCGCTGATTGCGGGGCATGGCTGGGGGGATGATGGGTTGTCAGCCTGGGATATCGAAAATCTGGATGAGACGGCCAAGCAGATTTCCGATACCGAGCGCCGGTCAATGGTGGCCGAGCGCGATACCAACGACCGCTATCTTGCCGCCTATCTGTCCGACCGCGTGGGGGCCGAGTTTAGGGGTCGCATTTCGGGCGTGCAGCGGTTCGGGCTGTTTGTGAAGCTGGAGGAAACCGGGGCGGATGGGTTGATCCCGATCCGGGCCATCGGGGCGGAATACTTCCATTTCGATGCCGAGGCGCAAAGCCTGACCGGGTCGGATACCGGGGTGGTGATCGGCATCGGTGCGCGCGTGCTGGTGCGCCTGACCGAGGCGGTGCCGGTGACGGGGGGCCTGATGCTAGAATTGCTGGAGATCGCCGGCAAGGCTTTGCCGCAGGGGCGTGGCGGCAGGCCGGGTGGGCGGTTCAATGCGCGCAAGCCGGGGCCGGCCAAGGCAAGGGCGGCGGCGGCCAAGCGCAAGGTGATCCGCAAGCGGCAGTGAGGGGTGATGCGCGGTTTTGTTTTGGTGATCGGGGTGTTGCTGGCGGATGTGGCGATGGCCGATCCGGTGGTGCCGCCCCCAAGCCCCGAGGTGGAAATGGCAGGAACGACCGAAGGTTTGCAAGTGTGGCTTGCCGGGTTCAGGGGCCGCGCCCTTGCGCAGGGTATTCCGGCTTTGGTGCTGGACGATGCGCTTGCCGGGGTGGCCTATCTGCCCGACGTGATCCGGCGTGACCGCAATCAGAACGAGTTCACCAAGACGATCTGGGATTA
>JANNAV010000322.1:0-1641 GCA_031384695.1 Paracoccaceae bacterium | reverse complement strand
AACCCGGACCTCAAGGCGAAGTATCAAGCCCTCCGAAACGCCGGAAAACCCGCCAAAGTCGCCATCACCGCCCTGATGCGAAAACTCATCGAACTGGCAAACACACTGGTCAAAGCCGATCGACTTTGGCAGCCAAAAGGGCCTTGATCAAGACGGATACTCTAAGCAAAGATGAAGGTCAAGACGCGTCAGCGCCGTTGCCGGGGGCTCGATGCCCCCGGCAACGGCGGCTCCGTCAGGGGGCAGCCCCTTTGGCCGTCACCGTTCGCGCAGGGCCTCGCGGGATTTGTACAGCGGTTTGGTGAGGTAGGTCAGGATGGTCTTGCCGCCGGTCTGCAATTCCACCTCCGCCTGCATGCCGGGGCGGATTTTCAGGCTGGACTGCCGGTCGCTCAGCGCGCTCAGGTCCACCCGCAGCGTCACCTTGTAATGCGGATCGCCATCGGGGGTGCGGGCGCGCTCATCTTTGAACGTGTCGGCGGAAATGAAGGTGACCTTGGCCTTCAACGAGCCATAAATGGTGTAATCATAGGCCGTCAGTTTGATCGTTGCATCCTGATCCAGCCGCACCGAGGCGATGTCGCGCGGCTTGACCTTGGCCTCGATGAACAACTCCTCGCCCAGCGGGATCAGCTGCATGATCTCTTCGCCCGACCGCACCACCCCGCCAATCGTCGTCACCGACAGCTTGTTCACCACGCCGCGCATCGGCGCAACCAGCACCGTGCGCGCCAACTGATCTTGCGCCAGCTTCATCTTCTGCCGCAGGCTGGCCAGTTCGCCCTGGGTCTTGGAATAATCCTGCGCCCGTTCCAGTTCGGTTGTGGTCACGGCCTCGCTCAATCGGTTGCTGGCGTCACCATAGGCCTTGCGCGCACGCGTCACCTCGATCAGCGGGGCTATCTCACGCTTGTACATTTTCTGCAGCAATTCAAGCTCTTTGCCCGATTGCGCCTGCACTTCGCGGGCCCCCGCCACCCGCGCATCATATTCCGACAGCCGGGCGGTCAGCAGCGCGCGCTCGGATGCCACGATCTCGGGCACCTGTGCGGCAAGCGCGCCCGGCACCACAAAACTGCCCTCGCCGGCAATTTCCGCCTCAAGCCGCAGGCGCCGGATATCAAGCGCCGCGATCTCGTCCGACAACTCGTCCACCGCTGATTGGTACTGCGTGCCGTAAAGCCGCGCCAAAGTCTGGCCGGGTTCGACGATATCGCCCTCGGCCACGTTCAACTCGGCCAGAATGCCACCCTCAAGGTTCTGGATGATCTGGGGGCGCGACGAGGATACCACCTCACCCGTCGCCCGCACGATCTCGTCCACCCAGGCCACGGCGGCCCAGGCCACGAACACCACGGCGGCGGCGGCGATCATCCAGATCGTCAGGCTGGGACCGCGCATTTTCGCCTCGAACTCGTCCTCAAAACTGGCGAGGGTCATGGCTTGGCACCGCTGCCCTGCGCCTTGTTCAGATGCGCCAGCACCGCGTCGCGCGGCCCATCCACCGCCATGCGGCCGTTTTGCAGGATCAGCGTGCGGGTGGTCAGTTGCAGGATCGGCACCCGGTGGGTGGCGATGATGGCGGTGCGGCCTTCGAGCCAGATTTTCAACCGGCTCACCAGCGTTGTCTCCAATGTCTGG
>JANNAV010000321.1:0-5009 GCA_031384695.1 Paracoccaceae bacterium | reverse complement strand
AGGCGGCGGGCAGGGCCCAGAGGCTGGCGATCCCAAAGCGCGGCCAAAGTGCGAGGCGGGCCAGTTGCAGGCGCATCCCGGAAAAGCCGGGCAGCGGGGTCGCGGCGGTTTCGCCGTCGAGGGTCAGCGAGAACACCGCCGGGCCGGGCGCATAGGGCAGATCCAGCCGGAAGCGGCCCCGGTGGGCGGCAGCCCCGATCCCCCCTGCAATACCGTCGGCACCAGGCACCCGCACCCGGTGCCGCCCGTCAAGTTCCAGCATCACAAGATCGGCGGCGCATTGGCCTTCCACCACCAGCCGGTCATTGCGCAGGCTGATGCTGGTGATCTCGCCCACCGCGCGGGCCGCGGCATCGCACAGCTGCAGGCCGGGGCGGCTGACCACCAGATGACGCGCAGCATAGCGCCCGAACACTCTTTGCACTCTGCCGACCACTGGGCTTTGTCCTCAAGAGCCGTTTCGGTGGCCTTCGATGTACCCGCTGGCCGGGCGGCTGTCCATGTACCGGGTTTGGGTACCGGGTTTGGGTGCCCGGGTTTGTGTGCCGGCTTTGGGCGCGGTTGACGCTTCTGCCGTGGGGAGGATAGCAAGAGCCAAGCCCCGGAAGGACCGCCGCCTGTGACCCAACCTTTGATCCTGATCGCCATGTGCACGCTGAATGGCGCGCGCTGGTTGCCGGAGCAACTGGCCAGCATCGCAGCCCAGGAGCATCAGAACTGGGCGCTCTGGGTCAGCGATGACGGCTCAACCGACGGCACCCGGGCGCTGATCGGGGATTTCGCCGCCCGACATGGGCAGGCGCATGACATCCGCCTGCTGCAGGGGCCACGCGCGGGGGCGGCGCAGAACTTTCTGTGGCTGATCACCCATCCCGATCTGGTGCCCGATCTGGCGCAGACCCCGGCCCTGCATCTTGCCCTGTGTGATCAGGATGATATCTGGCTGCCGGCCAAGCTTTCGCGGGCGATGGCGGTGTTGGCCGCGCAAGATGACAACCACCTGCCGCTGATCTATGGCGCGCAGTCGCTGCATGTTGATGCGGCGGGCCGCGCTATCGGCCGCTCGCGCCAGCCGGGCCGCGCGGTGCTGGTGCAGAATGCGGTGGTGCAGAACATGGTCAGCGGCCATTCGCTGGTGCTGAACCCGGCGGCGCTGGCGCTGGCACGGCAGGCGGGGCGGCACCCGGGGGTGGCGTTTCAGGACTGGTGGCTGGCGCTTTTGGTGATCGCCGCCGGCGGGCGGGCGGTGGTGGACAAGACCTGCGTGCTGCATTACCGCCAGCACGACAGCAACGTGATGGGCGCGCCGCAAGGACCGCTGGCGCTGATCCGCCGGACACGGCTGCTGTTTGGCCGCCGGTTTCAGACCTGGTTTGCCGCCAATCTGGCGGCGCTGGCCGCAAGCCCGGTCCCCCTGACACCCGAAGCCGCCCGGATCGTGCAAGAGCTTGGCCGCCCGCAAGGCCGCCTCGCCCGGCTGCGGACGCTGCACGGGCTGGGTATCCACCGCCAGACCGGCTTTGGCACGGCACTGCTGTATCTGGCAGCCGTGCTGGGCCGGGTGTGAGGGGCCGGGTGCGAGAGGGCGGGTGTGATCAGAGCGGCAGGGCCAGACTGTGTTGCGGGCTGTCTTCGGCCCAAAGCCCGGCAAGCATTGCCGCCACCCCGCGCCAGGCCGCCTCGCAGGCGTCGCGCTGGGGGGTATAGGCGAGGCGGCCGATCTCGCGGTAATCCAGATCGTAAAACTGGGTGATGCGGCCCGCCGCGATCTGGGGGATCTGGGGCAAGGGGTTGGGCAGCAGGGCCGCCCCCAACTCCCCCCCCCCGGGTTTCGCCGCGAAACCTGCCAGATGCGCGCCCGCATCGGCCCCGCCTTGGGTGGGCAGCACCGCCAGCCTGCGCCATGGCAGCACCAGAGGCGCCTGCCCCAGCGCCCGCGCCGCCATCTGCGCCTCGGCTTCAAGGGTGCCGATGGCGGTGGCAAGGCCTTGCAACCCGGCGCCCAGACCGGCCAGCCCGGCGGGCGTCAGCGGCAAAGGTGCGAGCAGCACATCGGCCGAGGCCAGCACCGCGAGGGCCAGTGGCCCAAGACCCCGCCCGGTATCGGCAAGGATCAGATCATAGCGGCGGCGCAAATCCTCGCCGTCAAGCGCGGTTGCCAGCGCCCCCCAGGGCTGCCAGCCGTGCAGCGTGGCGCGCCACGCCCCGATCTGCAGATCGGCTTGCAGCAGGCCCGCCACCGAGGGCAGCACATCCAGCCCCGGCCAGAGGCTGGGGCGGATCAGATCGCCGGTCTGGCTGTTCAACGCCGCCGCCAGGGTTTCATCCATTGCCAGGGGCGGCTCGCCGCGATCCAGCCGGTTCTGATTGACCCGGCGCAGATGCTGTGCTGCATTGCGGGCGATCAGCGCCAGCACGCCTGCGCTGTGGCCCGCAGTCACACCGGGGGCTGTCACACCCAGAGCCGCCCCGCCGGGGGCTGCCACACCCAGAGCTGCCACACCGAGGGATGCGGCCAGCCGCCCGGCAGGATCGGCGTCGATCACCAGCACCCTGTAGCCCGCCAAACCTGCAGCCGTCGCCAGATGCAACAGGGCGGTGCTGCGACCGGTGCCGCCGATCGGGTTTGCCAGCGCGATCAGCGGCGCGCGGGCATCGGCGGGGCGGCCGGGCCGATAGCGTTTGCCGCGCGCGGTGCCGGCGGAATGGCTGCGGGCGAAATGGCCACGCAAAACCGCAACCTCGGCGGTCGTGAACCAGCGGGTGCCGCCTTCCGCGCCGCCCCCGGCGCGACCTTGCGGCAGGGCGGGCTCGGCGGCCAACACCCGGCGCAGATGCTCGGGCGCCATCGGCAGGATCCAGGTGGTGATCTCCCAGATCGAGATCGGGCGCGGGGCCAGGCTGTCTGGTGCGGGGCCGTCTGGCGCGCGGCTGTCAGGTGCAGCGCCGGATGCGGCAAGGCAGACCCCGGCCAGCGCTTGCAGATCGGATGTGGTTGGGTTCATGTTGGTGGCTCCCAAGGGCTTGGTAAGCCATATCACGAAAATATCCATACATCACGAAAAAAACATGATGCGTCTGTGTTTGGCGATATGGGCGATTTCTTCTTTGTTCTAAGCCCTTTTTTGTCGGTGCCGGGTTCCCCTGTTGCGGCGCCAAGGACTGATGGCCGGAATTTTTTTTAGTTAATATGATGTTATTAAATAGTTACGATGGTTTTCTGAACGCCAACAGGCCTGAATTCATACAGCATATCAAGTGCTTGCTTTTTTGGCCGGTGAACCGTCCGACTCTGAAACCCCGATAAGGCGACTCTGAAACCCCGGCTGGACGATTCCGAAACCCCGACCGGTTGGGTCGTGAGGCAACCGCCGTGCTGGACGCGGCCTGTGGATAACTTTAGGCTGGGTGTCAGTGAAACCACGAATCGTGCAGGTGGGGCCGCGCAGGGTGCCGCGCAGCCCCAGCCGGACAAGCGCGACGGCATCAGGCAGGGACGGCGCAGCGGCATGGGGAATTCGCTTGTTTCGGGCGGGCATTTGGCGGCTTTGAATTTGGCGGCTCCGCAGGGGGGGGCGGATTTCTTTTCCTGCGATGTGTTCGATGCGCTGCCCAAGGATGATATGGCCAGCATGGAGCACCCGCTGTTCTCGCTGGCGACGCGGCCGGACCTGACCATCCTGCGCTATCACCATAACGCGGTGGAGATCGAGGTGACGCCTTCGGTGAAGGGCCGCGCCACCATCCACGACAAGGATATCCTGATCTATTGCACCAGCCAGATCATGGCGGGGCTGAATGCGGGGCGGCCGGTGGCGCGCAGGCTGCATCTGCGGGCGCATGATCTTCTGGTGGCGACCAACCGCGAAACCTCGGGCGATGCCTACCGGCGGCTGCGCGAGACCTTCGAGCGGCTGGCGGGCACCCGCATCACCACCAATCTGGTGGCGGGGGATCTGGAGGTGACGCGCGGTTTCGGGCTGATCGAGGATTGGGAGATCGTGCGCAAAACCCGGGGCGGGCGGATGATCCAGGTGCGGCTGACCCTGAGCGAATGGCTGTTCAGTGCGATCATGGCGAAATCGGTGCTGACGGTGAGCCGGGATTATTTCCGGCTGCGCAGGCCTTTGGAGCGCCGGCTTTACGAGTTGGCGCGCAAGCATTGCGGCCGCCAGCCCGATTGGCGCATCTCGCTGGAAGTGCTGCAAAAGAAGGCGGGGTCCACCAGCCCGCGCCGGGTGTTCCGCGCCATGCTGCGCGATGTGATCAACAGCGGCAATATTCCCGATTATGATCTGATGCTGGACGCGGGCGATCTGTTGCATGTGACCCCGCAGCAGCCGACGGTGGTCGAGGCGGTTGCCCCGGCGACAACCATCCCGCCGCTGGGGGAGGCCACGCTGGAGCAGGCGCGCAGGCTGGCGCCGGGCTGGGATATCTATGCGCTGGAGGCGGAATGGCGTGACATGTGGCACCGCTCGGGCCGCCCGGGGCTGCGCGCGCCGGACCGCGCCTTTCTGGGCTGGCTGGAGAAGCGGCAGGCTTAAAGCGGTTTGCCTTCAATTTGCCCGCTGCCTTCATTCCCGCGCCCCCGGTCATTTGTGCCCCCCCTTCATTTGCGCGCGTAGATATCCTCATAGCGGATGATGTCATCCTCGCCCAGATAGGGGCCGGTCTGCACCTCGATCAGCACCATCGGCACCCGGCCGGGGTTTTCCATCCGGTGCACGGCGCCGAGCGGGATGTAGACCGACTGGTTCTCGGTCAACAGTTGCACATGCGCGTCCACCGTCACCTTGGCGGTGCCCGCCACCACGATCCAGTGTTCCGAGCGGTGGACATGGCTTTGCAACGAAAGCGCCGCACCGGGATGCACATGGATGCGCTTGACCTGAAAGCGGTCGGCCAGCACCAGCGTCTCGAACCAGCCCCAGGGCCGGTGATCTTTCGGAAACTGCACCGCCTGCTTGGCGCCGCGCGCCTTCAGCGTCGCCACCGCCTTTTTCACG
>JANNAV010000315.1:0-12495 GCA_031384695.1 Paracoccaceae bacterium | reverse complement strand
GGCTTGCAAGCATGTCATTGGGTGCCAGGGTGTTGCGGGCTGGGGGCGTCCCGTTGGGCTGCTGGGTGGGCTGCAGGGGGGGGCGGGGGTTGGGCCGCTGGGGGGGGCGCGGGTGGGGGCGGGGGGCAAGCGGGTTCACCGACTGATCGGCCAAGGCCAGTTCGAACGACGAGCCATTTGGGGGCGGGCCGTCTTTCAGATCGAGCACCACGATGCCCGGCCTGAATTCAAACGGAATGACGTGGCAGGCGCAAGCGATACCGATGCGCAGAATCTGGGTTTCCGGATCGACCCAGATCGAGGCAAGCCTGCTTTTGCCGATGATATCGAACACCCCGGACAGATCATAGAGCGGGCTTTCGCCCTCGATCCCCAAGCCGTAGCCATCCAGCGCCCGCCCGACCGTCCAATCCACCGGGCCTGCGTATTCCATCACCAGCCTGGTAAAACCCTCATGCTCGCCAGAGGTTACCTTGACAGGTGCCGCCGTCGAAAGCAGCGGCATCAGGGCAAAGCCGAGGGCGCAAAGCCATTGCTTCATGCCGCCTCCTGCTTCAGGCTGCGCAACGCCTCTTCGACTTCGGCGAAACTGGGCCGCACGTGATGGGGGGTGTTCTGGCGCCCGACTTCGATGCAGATGTTGGGCGGATGCCGGTGCAGGTTGGCCACCAGTATTTCGCGGACAAGTTGACAGAAATGACCATCATCATCGACCACCGCCTTGACCCGGGTGGCAAAGGGGCCGGCGATTCCGTAGGCCAGAAAAACCCCGAGAAACGTGCCGACCAGCGCGCTGCCGATCATCTCGCCCAGAATCTCGGGCGGTTGATCCAGCGAACCCATCGTCTTGATAACCCCCAGAACCGCCGCCACAATTCCCAAGGCGGGCAAAGCGTCGGCCATCGATTGCAGGGCATGGCTGGAGTGCAGGGCATGGGTCTGCGCCGCCTCGACCCGTTTGTCGAGCACCTCTTCCACCTGATGCGGATCATCGTAATTCATCGAGGCCGCGCGCAGGGTATCGCAGATCAGATCCACCACCTCGTGATCGTGCTGGATTCTTGGATAACGGGCAAAAATCGAGGATTCGTGCGGGTTTTCAATATGTTCCTCCAATCCGACGGGATTGGTTTTGGCCAGACGGATCAGTTCGAACAGCAGGCACAGCAGATCGCGGTAATCGGCAGGTTTCCAGCGCGGGCCCTTAAAAACCTTGCCGACATCCTTCACGGTTTGCTTCACACCAGCCAGATCGTTGGAAACGAGAAAGGCCCCCACGGCGGCACCGCCGATCATGATCATCTCGAACGGCATGACTTCAAAGATCGGCGCAAGATTGCCGCCGTGCAGCATGAAGCCGCCAAACACCATTACCAGAATAACGACAATGCCAACGATGCCGAACATAGTTTTTCCCCACTTGCAGATCCCGAAGCAAAGCTTTGCAGAACCGCGTTAAGAAAGCCTGACCCTATTCCTTGGGAACCAGCGCGTTGCGCCCGGCGATCAGCACCGAGATGGAATAGGCGCTTTCCGGGGTCATCCCCGACAGCACCGCCGCCGCCGCTTCGGGGCGCATCCGGCCAAGGAAACCGGCAGAAAACTCGGGCGCCATCGCCTGAAACAATGCCGATGCGTCGGCGGGTTTCATCGCCTCGTACACTGCCGTCAGGCGCACCAGATCGTCTTCGGCGGCCCCATCCGCCAGCGCCAGCGTCTCTTTCAGCTCGGCCTCGGCGGTGGCGAGTTCGCGCATCCGCAGCGCCACCGCCGCGTCTGCCAGCGTCAATGCCGCCATCCGGTCGGCCAGGCCGGATTCGCGCAAGGCGATCTCGGTTTCACGCCTGGACATGGCGGCGGCAAGCGCCAGCGGTGGTTCCGGGCATTGCGCCGGTGCGGCCATCGCCGCTTCGGTTTCGGGCGCGTTGGCCAAAGCCTCGCCCACCCCGGCACCGACGCGCAGCGCACCTGACGAGGCCAGCAACAGCGCCAGAACCACCAAAGCGCCGCGCCCGCTTTTGCCACGCATTTTAGTCATTCTGCCGCCTCCAGTTGCTGGGCCGACGGATCCTCGCGCGGTGACCGCCTGCGCACGAATCGCAGCCTGCGGTCGGCCTCGTCAGATACCGGTTCGGGCTTTGCCGCCGCCGGATCGGGCAAATCATGCATTGCCGCCACCAGCAGTTCCAGCCGCGCGGCGATCTGCTCGCCGCGCAGGGTTTGTGCCTCCAGCGTCGAGGTGGAACCGATGGCCGCCAGCCGCGCCTTTTCCAGTGCTTTGGTCATATCGTCAACCTGCACTGACAGCACCGCGATGGCGCCGCCCATGCCGCTTTCAAGGGCGGTGAATTTCTTCAACCGGCCCGACAGCACGTAGCAATAAATCGCCGCACCGAACGAACCGGCCGCCATCAAGATATCCGCGATCAGCGCCATTGCCCACTCCGTCAGTTCAGAACGAATTCGGTCACCAGAAGATCGCGCACGCGCCCCTCACCGGTAACCATTTGAATACGGCGCAAGATTTGTGCCCGGATGCGGACGAGGCCCGCCGGATCTTCTAGGATGGCCACATCCATTGCCCGCAGATAGCCGTTCATCACATCAACGATGCGCGGCAACAAAAGGGTGACATCGGCGCTTTGGCTGCCCGCAACTTCAAGCTGTGCCGCGAATCGCAGGTGACGCCCGCTTGTGGTGGCGCCGAGCGAAACCACCAAAGGCTCGATCGGCACAAAGGCGATATCGGGGAGGGGACCGGCTTCGGCACCCTCCGCCGCGTGCTCTGTGGAATGGCCCAGAATCATCCCGGAAAACGTGGCGTAAAATCCACCGGCGCCCAGCAAAAGCGCCAGCACCAACCCGATCAGCAAGGGCTTTTTCGATTTCTTTTTCGGTGCCACATCCTGCGGCTCTTCAGATTCGGCCACCGTTTTCTCCGTCAATGCCTGTTGAGCAAAGATAGACCGAAGGACACTAACCGATTGTTAAGGCCAATCCTTCAAAGCTGTGGTGAACGGGCAGAAGCCCATGGATCGGAGACGCTCGGTGCAGAATCTGTTGCAGCTTTGGCAAGCGCTCGACGCGCGGCGTCGGATGATCGTGGTCGGCGCTACGGTTGCGGTTTTCGTGGCGGTGCTCAGCCTGTCGCGGATGGCGGGAACCCCCGGCATGGCGCTGCTTTATGCGGGGCTGGATGCGGCGGCGGCGGGCGACGTAGTGGCGGCGCTGGATCAGGCGGGGGCCGCGTACGAGATCCGGGGCGATGCGATCTTTGTTGAAGACGCGCGGCGCGACAGCCTGCGGATGACGCTTGCCGCCGAAGGCTTGCCCGCCAACAGCGGCGCGGGCTATGAACTGCTGGACGGGCTTTCGGGGTTCGGGACCACCTCGCAGATGTTCGACGCCGCCTATTGGCGCGCGCGGGAGGGCGAGCTTGCCCGCACCATTCTGGCCAATCCGGCCTTCCGGGCGGCGCGGGTGCACATCGCCCAGGCTCCCTCGCAACCGTTTCAAACCGATGTGCATCCGACGGCCAGCATCACTATCACCTCGGCCGCAGGCGGGCTTGCCGCGGGGCAGGCCAAGGCTCTGCGTCATCTGGTGGCCGCAGCCGTTCCCGGCATGCGCCCCGAAGATGTGGCGGTGATCGACACTGTGGCGGGGCTGATCGATTCTGACACCGACGCGGTGCAACCCGATGCCGCAGGCAACGCCCATGCCGCTGAAATCAAACGCAATGTCGAGCGGTTGTTGGCAGCACGGGTTGGGCCGGGCAAGGCGGTGGTGGAAGTGGCGGTGGATGTGGTGACCGACCGCGAACAGATCACCGAGCGCAAGTTCGATCCGCAGGGCCGGGTGGCGATATCGTCGGAAACCGAATCCAACACCGGATCAAGCACCGAGCCGGGTGGCGCGGTTACCGTCGCCTCGAACCTGCCAAGCGGCGATTCGGGGGCGGGGGCGAACGGCAAAAGCGATACCTCCGCCAGCAAGGAGCGCATCAACTACGAGGTTTCCGAAACCCAGCGCGAGATTTTGCGCAGCCCCGGCGCGGTGCGCAAGATCTCGATAGCGGTTCTGGTGGACGGGCAGAGCGTCACGGCGGCGGATGGCAGCATAAGCCAGGAACTTCGCCCCGAGGCGGAACTGTTGGTGCTGCGCGAACTGGTGGCCTCGGCGGTGGGGCTGGATGAGGCGCGCGGCGATGTGCTGATCCTGCGCTCGCTGGCGTTCCTGCCGGATCCTGCGGGCGGTACGCTGGCCGAAGCGGGCATGTTTTCCGGCCTTGGCCCGATCAATATCATGGCGATGATCCAGACCATCGTGCTGGCGCTGGTGGCGCTGGTGCTGGGGCTGTTTGTGATTCGCCCGGTGTTGTCGCCGGCAAACCGGCGTCCGGCCGCATTGACGGGGCCGGGGCAGACATTGGCGCTGCCGGGGATTGGTGGCCGGGTTGGTGGCGGGGTTGGCGTGCTGAACGGCGTGATCGAGGATGGCACCGATCTGCCGCCGCTGTCGGTGATTTCCAGGGGCGAGCCTGACGGTGCTGATGCCGAAGTCATGGATCCGGTGGCCCGCCTGCGCCGTCTGATTGAAGAGCGGCAGACGGAATCTGTTGAAATTTTAAGGGGTTGGATGGAATATGAAGAGGAGCATGGCTGATGGCGCTTAAACTTGAAGTCTTTGCGCTGGCGGAAAAGAAGGATGCGCCTTCCACCGTGGTGCTGGATACCATGGCGCTTGAGGAGGCCAGGCTTGCCTCTTACGAATCGGGTTATTCGGCGGGCTGGGAAGACGCCGCGGCGGCACAATCGGACGATCAGGCCAAGATCGGCGCCGACCTTGCGCGCAACCTGCAAAGCCTGAGCTTCACCTATCACGAGGCGCGCGCGCATATTCTGCGCGCCATCGAGCCTTTGCTGGAGCAGATCGTCGGGCGGCTGCTGCCGGACCTCGCGCGCGAAACCCTGGCGCCGATCGTGCTGGAAGTTTTGCTGCCGCTTGCGGAAAAGATGGCCGACACGCCGATCACGCTGGTGCTGAACCCGGCGGCCCGCGCGGGGGTGGAGGCGCTGCTGGAGCGGGCAACGGCCATCCCGCTGACCCTTGTTGAAGAGCCGAGTCTGGGCGAGGGCCAGGTTTACCTGCGCCTTGGCACCAGCGAGACCCATATCGACCTTGACCGTGCCACGGCCGAGATTGCCACCGCCGTACGCGGCTTTTTTGAAACCCCGGAAAAGGAACGACTTGATGGATGAACTGCCCGACACCAACCCCTTCGGCCAGGTGCCGATCGAGGTGATCATTTCGGTCGGCAAAGCCCGGCCGCTGGTGCGCGATCTGCTGCGCCTCAGCCGCGACGCGGTGCTGGCGCTGGACCGCCGGGTGGATGATCCGGTAGAACTGTACGTCGGCGACAGGCTGATTGCGCGCGGCGAGTTGCAGGAGGTGGAGGGCGATCCCTCGGGCCAGTTGGCCGTGCGCCTGACCGAGGTGGCCAATCTGCGCGGCGGGCTTTGATGGCGCAGGCTTTGATGCGGCTGGCGGAATTGCGGCTGGCGGGGTTAAGCCGCGCCCTGCTGGTGGCGGCGGCGCTGATCCTTGTGGTCAGCGGGCCGCTGCTGGCGCAAGGCATCTCGATTGATCTGGGCGATGACGGATCACTGGCAACGCGGTCGATCCAACTGCTGGTGCTGATCACCGTGCTAAGCCTGGTGCCGGGCCTCGCGGTGATGATCACCTGTTTTCCCTTTATCGTCACGGTTCTCTCGATCCTGCGGCAAGCCATCGGGTTGCAGCAATCGCCGCCGAACATGCTGATCGTCAGCCTCGCGTTGTTTCTGACCTGGTTCGTGATGGATCCGGTGTTTACTGAGGCCTGGGTCAAGGGGATCGAGCCGTTGCAAAGCGGTGCGATGGATCTGCAGACGGCCTTTCCGGCGGTACTGGCGCCGTTCCGGGTTTTCATGACCAACCGGCTTGATGCCGATACTTTCGCGGCCATGCAGGCCCTGCGGCCGGGGGCTGTGGGTGCGCCTGCGGATGCGGCCCTGTCACTTTTGGTGCCGTCGTTCATTCTTTCGGAAATTCAGCGGGCGTTCGAGATCGGCTTTCTGATCTTCATGCCGTTTCTGATCATTGATCTGGTGGTCGCCGCCGTGCTGATGTCGATGGGGATGATGATGGTGCCGCCTGCAGTGGTGTCCTTGCCGTTCAAGCTGGCGTTCTTTGTAGTCGCCGATGGCTGGAGCCTTGTGTCGGGTGCGCTGGTGCGCAGCTATTTCTGATCTGCCACCGCGCCCCGGGGGCCTTTCAGTTCACCAGAAACTCGGCATGCAGCGCCCCCGCCGCATTGATGCTTTTCAGAATGTCGATCATGTCATGCGGCGCCACACCAAGGGCGTTCAGACCTGCCACAACTTCCGAAAGGCTGGTGCCGCCGGTGACTTCGGCCAGACCTTTGCCCTTGTCCTTGGTGATATCAACCGAACTGCGCGGCACCACGATGGTTTCGCCTTCGGAGAACGGGTTCGGTTGCACCACAACCGGCGCTTCCTCGATCCGCAGCGTCAGATTGCCCTGCGCCACCGCAACCCGGCTGATCCGCACGTCTTCGCCCATCACGATGGTGCCCGAGCGTTGATCCACCACCACCCGCGCCCGGGTTTCCGGCTCAACCTCGATCACCTCGACCCGACTGATGGCGCGCGCGGGCGAGGCGGACCTGGTGGCGCGGATATCCAGCTCCACCGTACCGGAATCGAGCATCACCGCGACGCCACGGCCAAATTCGCGGTTGATCGCATCTTCGATCCGCGCCGCCGTGGTGAAATCCGGCGATTTCAGCGCCAGCCGGATCGAGCTGAGCTGGGTGAAATCGAACTCCACCTCACGCTCCACATAAGCACCCGACGGGATCACCCCGGCGGTGGGCACGCCTTGCACCACGCGCGCGGCCTCGCCTTCCGCCGAGACCCCGCCCGCAATGATCGCCCCTTGCGAGACGGCATAAATCTGCCCGTCCGCGCCGTTCAGCGGTGTCATCACCAGCGTGCCGCCCAGCAGGCTTTTCGCATCGCCAATCGCCGAAACCGTCACATCAATGCGCGCGCCCGAACGGGCGAAGGGCGGCAAGGTGGCGGTCACGAACACCGCCGCCACGTTTTTGGGCCGATACTCTTCGCCCGAAACATTCACCCCCAGCCGTTCCAGCAGGTTCGACATGATCTCTTCGGTGAAGGGCGCGTTGCGGATGCCGTCGCCGGTGCCGTTGAGGCCGACAACAAGCCCATAGCCCACCAGATTGTTGCCACGCACACCGTCGAATTCCACCAGATCCTTGATGCGGATCGGCCCGGCTGCGGCAATCTGGGGCAGGGCCAACAGCAAAAGGCAGGCGAGGGTTTTGATCATCTGAGGAAATCCATAAGGCTGAGGCGCGTCATGCGCGCGGTGATGGCGTAGATGGTTTCAAGTTGGGTCTGGGCCTGTTCCAGCTTTGAAGCGGTCTCGTATGGATCGGCGGCGACCATGCCGGCGCGGGCGATCTCCAGCGCCGAAGCCTCGGCGCTGTTGCTGGTGGTGGCGCTTTCGATCTGCGCCTCGACGGTTCCCAGCCGCGCCGACAGCAGCACCCGGCCGGATTGCGAATTCAGCAGGCTGGCACCGGCGCGCCGGGCAAGGTCTTGCCGGGCTTCGGGCTGGCCCGCGAGCACGCCACGATCCAAGAGGGCGGCCATTGCGAGGCCTTTCAGCGTATCGCGAATCGCAGGATCAGTGGCGATAACATCGGCGTTTGCCTGCTCGCCCTGCCCGATGGTCCAGGGCGCCAGCGCCGCACCGCCCAGATAGGCGCCCGCGTTATAGCCGGAAGGCGCATCAAACCAGGCCGTCACCGCCGCCTCGACATCCGCCGCAGACAGCGCCCCCGCCGCCTGCGCCTCGATCTGCGACAGCATGGCAGCGCTGTCGATCACCGCGGCCCCATTGGTGGCCTTGCCCGCAAAAATGCTGCGGTCGCCAAAGCGGGTGTTCAGCGTGGCCACCGCGGCATCGAAATTCTGGCGCGCCTCGGCGGCAACCGCCGCAAGGCGCGCAGGCTGCGGCGTGATGGCCACAAGGTTAAGCGATTTGCTCATATCCAGCGACAGGTTGTCGATCCTGCCCAGCGCGGTTTGCATCACGCCGGTGAAAAGGGCGGCCTCGCTGTTGACGGCGCGGTAGGCGCGCAGGCTTGACAGCGAGGCATCCAGCCCGGAAATCGGCACAAGATCGCCGGAAAGCCGCGCCGCCACATCGGTGACCTGCCCGGTGGTAAGCTCGGTCGAGAGGCGTTGCAAATCCGATTTCAGCAGCACGTTCTGGCGCCGGAGCAGGAAAGACTGGGCAAGATCGCCGATGGAAACAATGCTCATCTTACAGGCTCAACAGGGTTTGGATCATGTCATCAATGGTTTGCACCACCCGCGCGTTGGCCGCATAGGATTGTTCGATCAACAGCAGTTGCTGGAGTTCCTGATCGGTATCAACGCCGTCGGCCAGTTCCAGGCCGCGCAGGGTATCGGTTTGCGCCGCCGAAAAACTGGCCTCGTTTTCGGCCGTCAGCCGCGAAGAAGCCACGCTGGACAGAAGGTCTGCCGACAGGGCCGAAAAGCTGCGGCTGCCGGCGGTAAAGCCGCCCGATACCGGTATCCGGGGGGCGTTCAAGGCAGCCTGCAAGCCGTTGATCAGGGTGGCGTCGCCCACGGCACCTTGCGAGGCGGCGCCAAGCCCGTCGCGCAGGCGCCAAAGAGCGCCGCCTTGCGCCGGATCGGCGGCGGCGTTCAGGCGCAGCCGTTGAGAAAGGCCGATCTCGTCACTGGCCACGAAGGCACCACCCGCATCGGTGAACAATCCGGGCGCGCCGGGGGCCAGCGTCGGATCAAGGCCGGGGGCCGAAAACCGTTCGATCAGATCGCGCGAAACCGCGTCAAGCTGCGCCTGCGCCTTGGGGGCTATATCGTCGCGGATGGCAAACTGCGCGGCCAGCGACCCACCGGCAATCAGGCTGTTGTCGCCGGAGGTGGCAACCGGGCGGCCGTTGAGTGTCAGGCCCGAAAGGGCGCCGGTCGCCTCGGTCATCCCCGGCAACACGATGCCGATCGATGTGAACGCCAGTTGCTGCGGCTGACCGTCCAGCAAAATGGCGCCCCCCACCGTCATCAGGGCAATCTGGCCGTTGTCGCGCGGCACTTCGCGCACCGGAATGATGCTGGCAATGGAATCAACCACTTGCTGGCGCTGATCGAACAGGGCCGAGGCATCACGGCCCAAGCCGGAGTTGGCGAGAATCCTGGAGTTCAGCTCGGCAATCCGGCCAAGTGCGGTGTTCAGCCGGTTCACCTCGGTGCCGATCCTTGTATCGGCCGCCGTGCGGGCGGATTGGATTTCGGTGGCGGCCTGCGAGATATGGCTGGTCAGGCTGCGGGCGGCGTCGGCCACCCGCGACAGGCGGGCCTCGGAATCGGGGCGCGACGAGGCCTCGATCAGGGCGGCATCAAAGGCCGCGATCCGGCTGCCCAGCGAGGTGACACTGTCGGGCGTGCCGATCACCCGTTCGAGGCGCCCGAAAAACCCGGCCCGCGCCTCACGGTCGCCGGTGCCAGCCTCGGCAATCCGCCGGTCGCCGATCACGATCATGTTCGACGCGCGGGTGACGCCGGTAACCTGCACCCCCTGCCCCGAGCCACCCACCACCCGCGCCGAGGTCTGCAACTCGCGGCGGCCATAGCCGGGGGTCTGCGCGTTGGCAATGTTCGAGGACACCACCTCGGCCGCCCGGGCGGCGGTCGTCAGCCCGGAAAGCGCGCTGGAAAGGCTGCCCGCGATGCTCATTCAATCCCCCCTGGCGTCAGCGTTTGATGTTGGTGGTTTCCTGCCACATCTCGTCCACCGTCTGAATCACCTTGGCGTTCGACGAATAGGCGCGCTGGGTCTGGATCAGTTGCGTCAGTTCCGCCGCCACGTCGGTGGCGGATTCTTCGCGCGAAAAGCCCGCAATCGTGCCGGTCGGCCCATCGCCCGCATCCCACAGATAGTACGGCCCCGAAGCGGGCGAGGTCTGATAGGTCTGGTTGTTCAGCGCCAGCAGACCATTGGGGTTTGGCACGTCGATCACCGGCAGTTGGAAGATCCGCCGGGTAAAGCCCTGATCGTAGATCGCGTAGAGATAGCCTTTCTCGTCAACCTCAACCGATTGCAGACTGGCCACCGGGGTGCCGTTCTTGCTGATGGAAACCGGGGCGAACTGGGCCGAAAGCTGGGTCATGCCGTTCGGCTCGCCAGGAATGCCGATGCTGAGCGAGATATCACCGCCGCCCACCGTCAGCGCGATCTTGCCATCGGCTGCGTTGAACGCGCCACCGGTGATGGGCGTCACGGTTTGCAGGGTGCCACCGCCGAACTGGGTATTGTTGAAGGTGACGGTGTATTCGCCCACCACCGCCCCAGCCGAGGCGCTGTCGGTGATCTTCATCGTCCAGGTATTGGAGGCGCCGGTGGTGGGCACGGTTGGCGTGAACGTGAAATCCAGCGATTCCGAGGTGCCGACGTTGCCGAAATACTCCACCGTCAGATTGAACGGATTGCCGTTGGCGCCGCTGACGGTCGAGACGGCGGGCAGGTTCACCCCAAGGCTCATCTCCGAGGTCGGGTTGCCGACATATTGGTTGGCGTTGATGCGAACCGGCTCCAGCCCGCTCATCGTATCGCGCGGAAATGTGCCCATGCTGCCATCGGGATTGGCGGGCCAGCCCATCAGAACATGGCCGGAATCAGTGCGCAGCACGCCTTGCGCATCGGGCCGGAACGATCCGGTGGTGGCCAGCGTCACCGGATAGCTGGTCTCGTTGCCGGTCAGCGACGCGATATCCGTCACCGCGATGAAACCGCGCCCGTCCAGCGCGATATCGGTGGGGTTGGAGGTGGAGATCAGCGAGCCGCGCTGATCAATCAGCCGCATGTTGGAGACCCGCACCCCGCCTGCCGAGTACAGCGAATGCGAACTGCCCCCGGTGACCACGGAATGAAAATCAACCTGCGCCCGCCTGTAGCCGAAGGTTGACGAGTTCGCGATATTGTCGGCGATGGTGGCAAGACGGTTGGCATTGGCATTCAGCCCTGCCACCCCCGCATTTAGCGAAGAGGATATCGTCATCGATTGCGCCTTTCTGCAGCTTCGACCTATATCCGGCCAAACTGTGCCAAGCGGCTTAACATCACCCTAACGCTTAAAATTGTCGGTGTTTCTCAGCGATCCGTCCGCAGCAGGATCACCTCCATCCGGTTGTTGCGCACCGCCATCGGATCGCTGGTGGCGGGTTTGCGGTTGGCGTGGCCGCTGACGCGGGCGATCCGTTCGGTAGGCACCCCGTCGCCCTCCAGCAGGTTGCGCAATGCCTGCGCGCGGGCGGCGGAAAGTTCCCATGACGGGTTGTTAATCAATGTCATGGGATAAGCGCGCACATGGCCGTCAACCGCGATCTGGTTTTTCGCCAGACCAAGGATCTCGGCCAGAAGCAGAGCAATTTCAACCGTCGCCCCGGAAGGTATTGCCGTGTCGGATTCAAACAGGGGGGCTGTGTCAAGATCAAACAGTTCGATCACCAGGCCTTCGTCGGTTACCTTGGTGACCACATGGCGCATCAGACGCGCCATCGTCATGCTTTCACCGGACTTGGCGGCAAGGGCGCTTGCAACCTCGGCCAGCGCCCGTTCGGCGGCATCCTGCGCCGAGGCCTCGCCGGCATCGGCACTTTGATTGCCCTGCGCCTTGTCTTGCGAGGTGGGCGAGGTATCGCTGGCCCCGGTGCCATTGGCGGCCATGGTTTCTTCGGTAAAGGTCGAATCGCCGCCGAAGGCACCATTGCCACCGCCAGACACCCGGTTGACCGGAATCGTGGGATTGAAGTAATCCGCAATCCCCTTGCGTTGTTTTTCCGTTGTCGCGTTCAGCAGCCACATCAGCATGAAGAAGGCCATCATGGCCGTCACAAAGTCCGCATAGGCCACTTTCCACGCCCCACCGTGGTGCCCGCCGCCCTGAATAATCTTCTTCCGCTTGATGATGACTGGCGCGGCATTTGATTGCCCAGCCATACACACACCCATGTTTCACACCCATCTCCCGTTCTAACGAAACAGCGTTGACGGGTGCTTAAGCGACGCAATTTTAGCTATCTATTGTCATGCCGCCCGCTTAAAGTGGTTTGCCTTTAATCTGAATCAGATTGAAGGCAAACCAAGACGGGCCAAACGCCGGGAATGTTGTGTTTTGCATTTGATCTGCTGATCCAGATTAAATGCAAAACGCTGTAGGTGTATAGTCCCGAGGTCAAGTGGCACGGTTCTCGGATGAACGTTTCGGGTGCCGCTTGCCATTCTTTCCAGATGAACTGCGCAGGTGTCAGACCATTGAGGGTCTTCAGTCGTCGACCGTTGTTGTAGGCGTCGATG
>JANNAV010000284.1:0-3693 GCA_031384695.1 Paracoccaceae bacterium | reverse complement strand
TCAACTATGACTTCCATGTCGATGCGGCTGATCCCTGCTGCTTTGTCTTTTATGAGAACTGGCAGGGCCAGACAGATCTCGACGCGCACTTGGCGATGCCGCACCTCGCGCCGCTGTTTTCTCAGCTCGAGCGGCTTTTGGCCAAGCCGGTTGATATCCGGCATCTGACGATGCTTTCGGATATGGCCTCTCAGAAATGATGTTGGTCAGGGGGCTGGCCGTCTGCCGAATTCGGGGCGCGCTGGAGAGATCGGAATGACCCTGAAACTCGGCATGGTGGGTGGCGGCAAGGGCGCCTTCATCGGCGGCGTGCATCGCATAGCGGCGCGACTGGATGGCCATTGGGACCTGGTCGCCGGAGCGTTTTCGTCCGATCCTGAACGGGCGGCGCAATCGGCGGCGGAGCTGGGGATCGCGGCAGAGCGCAGCTATGACAGCTTTGCCGCGATGGCAAAGGCCGAGGCGGCACGGCCAGACGGTATCGATGCCGTGGCGATCGTCACGCCCAATCACCTGCATGCCTCGGTGGCCACGGCTTTTCTGCGGGTTGGAATTCCAGTGATCTGCGACAAGCCGCTGACCACAACCATCGGAGATGCTGTGGCGCTGGTCAAGTTGGTGGCCGAGACCGGGCTGCCCTTTATCCTGACCCAGACTTACACCGGTTATCCGATGGTCCGCGAGGCACGGGCCCTGGTCGCGGCCGGTCGGATCGGTCGCGTCCGTCATGTTCAGGTGGAGTATTTGCAGGACTGGCTGGCCACGCCGGTCGAGAGTTCGGGCAATAAGCAGGCTGCCTGGCGCACCGACCCGGCGCAGTCTGGCCCTGGCGGGTGCATCGCAGATATCGGCACCCATGCCTTCAACCTTGCAACTTTCGTGACCGGTCTTGTTCCAAGTGCAGTGCTGGCCGATCTGACTGCTTTCGGACCGGACCGGGCACTTGATGACAATGCCGCAATACTGCTCAGGTTCGGGGGTGGTGCCAAGGGCATGATCTGGACGAGCCAGGTTGCGCCGGGAGCCAAGAACGGCCTTCGCATTCGGGTGGCCGGCGAGGCCGGAGGCCTTCTTTGGGATCAGGAACGACCCGACGATCTGGAGTTCACTCCCGTTGGCAAGCCAACGCGAACCCTGCGGCGTGGGGGCGACGGCGTTTTTACACCTTCTCGCCTTCCGGCAGGCCACCCAGAAGGCTATCTTGAGGCCTTTGCCACGCTTTATGCCGAAGCCGCCGGTCAAGTGCGTGAGTTTCGGGGCGGGGCAAAACCGAGCATCGATATCGCGTTGCCGACTGTGTCGGACGGATTGGCTGGCATGCGTTTCATCACGGCTGCGGTGCGGTCAAGCGAAGAAGGCGGGATTTGGGTTGGGCTCTGAAGCCCGATCCCGAACGATTTTAGCCAGACCATTCTGTGGGGCCACCATCAAGATTCGTCAAAGTTCACGTCGTACCAGAGATCCTCGTAAGAATCGCGCTCGCCCCTATGGGGGACGATTGCCCATGCAAAGGTACGAATGGCTATTTTGCGCTGATCGTTGAAAAGCGACTATGATCAGCAAACGTCCGGTTCCCGCCCTTCGCGTCTATGATCATCACCGTGAGCGCGCGTCGAGCTTGTTAGCGCCCAGGACATGTCGTGCAACTCATGATTCGAGTTTGACCAGCGCAGCCGACCTGCGAAGTGCCTCATGGCAATCAACCCACGATACTCGCATGCGAAACTGTATTGCCACGATTGGCGAAGGGCAAATTGTGTTTTCTGGTAAAGGAGGACTTGATCGCGATCCTGTCGCCGGGTTGCTTGGAGCGCACGAGGTCGAGATGCTTGTCGTCGTAGCCATTCTCCCAGATGCCTTCACTCAGGAAACGAGGCGTCTGCTCTTCCGTTCGACCGTAGCTTGCGCCAACCAACCAATAGGATCTCGGAGCATCGGTGGTTTCTGTCATCTCATCGCCCCTCGTCGTCGTTAAGCATCTGTTTTATATCCATCTTCTGGAAGTGCCGCTAAGTGGAAAACTGGCCATTGGCGGTGAACTGATCATATGCATCCCAAGGTTCCTCCTCGGTGATTTCGGCACCTGTCGCGTTGACGTTAACAGTGAGAGCCAACAATTCTGCAAAATCAAGGCTTGGCCTTTGACTCTTATTGTGCCGCTTTGACCCTTAACATGGGAGTTTTGACGCTAATTCTGGCATAAGGTGGACGCGTGTATTCTTGGTGAAGGCCCTCGCAGACCCAGAGCCGGAACTCGGTCAAATCGAAAGCGCGGAGCGGTCCCGCTGCGCCGTTGTATTGTGGAGTTTGCGAGCCTCGGTTTCGCAAGGCAAATGCTCGAAGGCTGCTGCTGCCAAAGATTCTGTGTGGGAGTTGGGTGTTAAGTCGACCACTGTCTGGCGGTTGCTCCGGAAGTTTCTTGATGGCGAAGGTCGTTCGAGTTCCCTCGCGCCCGGACAGCGCGGGCGGCCGAAAGGAGTGTCGCAGGTAATGGCAACCGTCTGCGCGGACCAGCAGAACCACTCCTCAAAGCGGCTCGGATCAGGGCTAAAGTGGACGATTTCGCCAATGCCTTTCCGCTTAAAGCCTACAGCAAAGAGCCGCATTTGTTGGCCGCTGTGGGCGGCATAGCCGATCGCAGGTCGCAAGGCGTTTCGTCTGCAGACAGAGCGCGATTCACAGGGCAGGGCGCGCCTGACTCCCATAATTCAAGTCAACGAAATCGGCAAAACACCGGCCAACGCGAAAACTCCCGTAATTAGGGACAACGCGACACGCAGGGACTAATCCGCGAGGTAACGGGTCAGGGGCGTTTCCGAATGTGGCGGAACAGATGATCTCTGTGAAAGCGGGCTCGGTGCTCTACTCGTTGCCAGTCTTGACAGATGAGAAGCACGATGCGCTGCAAAATTAGTATTGAAGGCTCGGACGAAATCACCCAGCAGTGCGCCCTTTATGTTCTATTTCAACGCTACGAAGTCGTACGGTCAGCAACGCGACAGATAGCAAAGAGGGCGAAGCGGGTGGGGCATTGTGCCATCGTCCGCACATTAGCCCTTGTCGCACACCTGTCACCGCTGGCGCAGCCGGAGCCGTCCTACCCCGCCAAGGCGCAAGCAAGATTGCTTTGATACATTTATTTCCAGGAAGAAAAAAATTGCCACGCCAAGCTGGCGGCGCGGCAACCGCTTTCGATCGGCTAACACCGAGACGACGTGCTATATGGACTACTTCCATTCCGGCAGAGGGCTTGCATGCAGTTTTATAAATTCCAGTTGCGCGTCCGAAGAAAATGATACATAAGACCATAGCATGATCAAATAGATCATCATCTGTTTCGGTTGATTCGGAAGAGTGCCACGCAGGAGCATCCCACGCGGGACTAAATCGGCACGTTCAGTCTGGACAGGCACAGTGGCCCGGGGTTCTTGAGGGAGGAAGCGCGTTGGGGATGTTGGAGAATATCGAGCCACGGGAAGTCATGCACTTCTTTGAGGAGCTCAGCGGACGGCATCGCTGCTCGCAGCACGAAAAAGACGCAACCGACTATATCGCAGCCTTTGCAGGGGCTCGGGCGCTCGCCTATCATCGCGACAGTCTTGACAACATCATTGTCAAAAAGCCGGGAACGCCCGGCTATGAATCCGCGCCCACGGTTATCCTGCACGGCCATATCGACATGGTGTGCAAGCT